>NZ_JBVVQH010000004.1:29893-133448 GCF_055811115.1 Mesorhizobium sp. WSM4832
AATCTCCTGCCCTCCCCCCCCCCCCCCCCCCCCCCCCCCCCCCCCCCCCGCGCCGGGCGGCCCCGCCCGCCGCCCCCCCCCCGCGGGGGGGTGGTTTTTTTTTCTCCCCCCCCCCCCCCCCCCCCACCAGCATTCGCATAGCTATCGCATGGGCGACCGGCGGTTCAATCACAGACAGGCGACATGGCATCGATATTTTTGGCCAAAGCCGCCGAACTAATCGCGTGCTTGCGCGATGAACCCAATTTATTGATGTTGTGGAGAGACAGGGGAGATAAGCGCGTGGCTGTGCCGTCATACCGGCGTGAGGGGCCTGTCGTCAGTTCCGATACATTCACCCGCCTTGCCGATTTCGTGCTGCGGCGCCCGGCTTCGGTCTTCCCCCAGCCGGTGCTGGAACAGGCACGTTACCTTCTGCTCGACACGCTCGGCATCGCCGTCGCGGCCGGACCGATGGAGGCAGGCCGGATCGCCCGCGACGCCGCCGTGCTGCTTTATGGCTCGAGCGATCCGCAATACGCGGCCCGCATGCTGTTCGACGGGCGTCGTGCCAGCATTGCCGGCGCGGCCTACGCGGTTGCCACGCAAATCGACAACCTCGACGGCCATGACGGGTACAGCCCCACCAAGGGTCATATCGGCGTCGCGGTGGTGCCGGCGCTTGCCGCGCTCGCGGAAGCGAGGCCCGACCTTAGCGGGCCGGAGGCGCTAGCCTCTCTGATCGTCGGCTACGAAGTCGCCGGCCGGGCCGGCATCGCCTTGCATGCGACGGTGAGCGACTACCACACCTCGGGCGCCTGGAACGCGTTGGGCGTCGCCGCGGTGGCGGCACGCCTGCGGCGGCTCGACGAAACGCAATTGCGCGAGGCGCTCGGCATTGCCGAATACCACGGCCCGCGCAGCCAGATGATGCGCGAGATCGCCACGCCGACGATGCTGCATGACGGCTCCGGCCCCGGCGCCCTCGTCGGTCTTTCGGCGGCCGTGCTGGCCGAACGCGGCTTCACCGGTGCGCCGGCAATCACGGTCGAGGCGCCGGACGTTGCGACACACTGGCAGGATCTCGGCGTGTTCTGGCAGTCGCTGCACCAATACGTAAAACCCTATCCGATCTGCCGCTGGGCGCACGCGGCGATCGACGCGGTGCGCGGTCTCTGCCTGGCGCACAACCTTGGCCCGTCCGACATCGCGAATGTCCGGGTCAACAGCTTCCACTATGCGGCGACACTGTTCGACGGCATGCCGGACACGACCTCGAAGGCGCAATACAGCCTGCGCTTCGCCGTCGCGACCTTCATCATCCATGGGCGCATTGGGCTGGAGCATATTTCCGGCTGCGGGCTCAAGGATGCCGCGGTCGCTGTGATGCTCACCCGCATCGCGGTAACCGAAACCGAGCGCCACAGCGCCCGCTTCCCAGCCGGCCGCTGGGCCGACGTCGTGATCACCACCAACGATGGACGCGTGCTGGCGTCGGGCGACGTGCATGCGCGCGGCGGACCGGAAGCGCCAATGACTAAGCAGGACGTCGAGGCCAAATACATGGAGTTCGCGGCACCCGTGCTCGGACCCGACCGCGCTGCGGCGATCCGCGACGCGGTACTCTCGCTCGACGACCGCGACAGCCGCTTCTCCGATCTCTCGGCGCTGCTCTGCGATCCTCCCAAAGCTTTGAGCTGAGCGCGCAATGCCCCTCAGGCTTCTGAAATACGGTCTCAGCAGCGACTATCCGGTCAGCGGCGACATTCCCGCCACGCCCGAGTTGAAGCCGGCCTACGACGTCGTCATCATCGGCGGCGGCGGGCATGGACTGTCCTGCGCGCACCATCTTGCCAAATACCATGGCATAGACAGCGTTGCGGTGCTGGAGAAAGGCTACCTCGCCGGCGGCAACACGGCGCGCAACACCACCACCATCCGCTCCAATTACATCACGCCGGAAGGCATCGCCTTCTACAAGGAAGGCGTCGAGCTGTTCGAGCGACTGTCGCAAGAACTCGATTTCAACGTCATGTTCTCGCAGCGCGGCCAGCTCACCCTCGCGCATACCGAGGCGACGATGCGCAGCTTCCATATGCGCGCCGAAATGGGCAAGCACATGGGCACGCGCACCGAGGTCGTCGACCAGAAGGGTGTCGAGGAGCTCTGCCCGCTTCTGAATATGGACTATGGCGGCTCGCTCGAAATCCTCGGCGGGCTCTGGCATGCCGACGGCGGAACGGCGCGGCACGACGCTGTAGCCTGGGGCTATGCCGCCCAGGCGTCGCGGCGCGGCGTCGAGATCCACCAGCGCACCGAGGTGCAAGGCTTCGAGGTCGTCGGCGACCGGGTCCAGGCCGTCAAAACCAACAGGGGCCGCGTCGCTTGCGGCCAGGTGCTGATCGCAACCGGCGGCATGAACTACGACGTTGCGCTGATGGCCGGCGTCGAGCTTCCCATCCGCTGCTACCCGCTACAGGCGATGGTGACCCAGCCCTTGAAGCCGTGGCTACACACGCTGGTCTCGTCGGTGTCGCTGCACACCTATCTCGTGCAGTCCTCGCGTGGCGAGGTCGTCATCGGCGGCGGCTCCGATCCCTACCAGCTCTATTCGACGCGTTCGACGCTCGACATGAAGGAGCACCTCGCGGAAGGCGCCGTCCACCTCTTCCCCTTCCTGCAGGGCGTGCGGCTGCTCAGGCAATGGGCCGGCATCACCGACATGACGCCGGACTACAGCCCGATCATGGGCGCGAGCCCGCTCGCCAATCTCTGGCTCGACTGCGGCTGGGGTACCTGGGGCTTCAAGGCGACGCCCGTCGCCGGAAAACGCATGGCGCAGACCATCGCCGATGGCCGCGTGCCCGACATCCTGAAACCATTTGCATTGGAGCGGTTCGAAACCTTCAGGCTGCTCAATGAAATGGGCGCGACCGCAGCGAGCCATTAGCCATGAAACTGCTCACCTGCCCAATGAACGGCCCGCGCAACATCGACGAGTTCCAGTCCTTCGGGCCGGTGCGCGCGAGGCTTGATCCGAACGCAACCGCCGACACGGAATGGTCGCGCCACCTGTTCCGCGCCGAGAACCGCCGGGGCGTCGTGGTCGAGTGGTGGCGGCACGTGCCGAGCAATTACTTCTTCCTTGCCGAACGCGATCTCGTCAGCAACGAGATCATCCGCACCTTCGACGCTTCCGAACAGCGGGACCGCGCATGAACCGGCTGCCTGCCCCTTTCGGAAGCCGGATCGATCGAAGCCGCCCTATTCGCTTCACCTTCGAGGGCAAGCCTTTCGAAGGCTATGCCGGCGACAACATCGCCAGCGCGCTCGCCGCGTCCGGCCAATGGGTGCTGTCGCGTTCGTTCAAATATCATCGCCCGCGCGGCATCCTGTCTATGACCGGAGCCGACGCCAACGCGCTGGTGCAACTGCCGTCCGAACCGAACGCCGCCGCCGACCGCACGCCGATCAGCGAAGGGCTGCGGGTCAGCGCGCAGAACGTCAACGGCTCGCTCGAGCGCGACCGCGATGCAATCATGGACAGGTTCGGCCGCTTCCTGCCGGTCGGCTTCTACTACCGCGCCTTCATGGGTCCGCGCCGCGACAGCTGGCTGAAATTCTGGGAGCCGATCATCCGCCGCAAGGCAGGCCTGGGCGTCGTAGACACCATGGCTCCGCACCGGCATTTCGACAAGACGCACCTGCATTGCGACGTGCTCGTCGTCGGCGCCGGCCCGGCGGGACTAAGCGCCGCGATTGCCGCCGCCGAGGCCGGCGCCGATGTGGTGCTGTGCGACGAGAACCCCGAGATCGGCGGCTCGCTGAGCTATGGCCGCTATGATCCGGCGATGCTCTCCGGCCTGTCGTCGCGGCTCGAGGCGCTGCCCAATCTGAGGCTGCTGACCGGCACTGTCTGCAATGGCTGGTACGAGGATAATTGGCTGCCGTTGATCGAGGGCAACCGGCTTCACCGGACCCGCGCCCGGGAGGTGATCCTGGCGACCGGCGCCATCGAGCAGCCGGCCGTCTTCCGCAACAACGACCTGCCCGGGATCATGCTCGGCGGCGCCGCCCAGCGCCTAGTCCGCCACTATGGCGTGCGGCCCGGTCAGAGCGCCGTGGTGCTGGCCGCCAATGACGACGGCTACCGGACGGCGCTCGATTTGCTGGATGCTGGCGTATCGGTCGTGCAGCTTATCGATCCAAGAGCGGTCGGCGAGACCGGTCCGCTCGATGCCGAGCTCCGCGGCAGGGGCATCGCCATTTGGAAAGGCTCGATCATCGAGGCAGCGGAAGGCACGGCCGGAAATCGCCACCTCGCCCGAGTGCGTGTCGGCGGAAGCTGGATCGCCTGCGACCTGCTGGCCGTTTCGATCGGCCAGGCGCCGGCGTGGCAGTTGCCGTGCCAGGCCGGCGGCAAGGTCGGCTACGATGCCGCCGGCGAAACGATGACGATCACGCTTCCCAAAGGTCCCGTCCATCTCGCCGGCGCCGTTGCCGGAACGGACGACTTGCAGGACGCAATCGCCAGCGGCAAGCGCGCGGCGGCGGCCGCACTTTCGCGGCTCGGCCACGCGATTGCGGACGGGCCTTCGACGACCAGCCCCAAGAGCGCACGGCCACGCTATGTGCAGCCGATCGTCGCCGATCCCAAGGGACGCGATTTCGTGGACTTCGACGAGGACCTGCAGGTCAAGGACCTGCAGAACGCGACCAAGGAGGGCTACCGCGAGATCGAGCTGGTCAAGCGCTTCACCACCGTCGGCATGGGTCCGAGCCAGGGTCGCCATTCGGCCCTGGCGACCGCCCGGATCGTCGCCGAGGCGACCGGCAGGACTGTTGGCCAAATCGGCATCACCACGGCGCGTCCTCCCGTCGGGCCGGAGACGCTCGGCGTGCTCGCCGGCCACCACGAAGTTCTGGAGCGCCGTACCGCGCTGCATGCGAGGCACCTCGCGCTGAACGCCGCGATGAAGCCGGTCGGCGCCTGGTGGCGGCCCTATTTCTACGGCGATGCAAGCAGCGCGCAGGAAGCAGTCCGCGAGGAGATCCTTGCCGTGCGCGAAGGCGTCGGCCTGCTCGACGTCTCGACGCTGGGCAAGCTGGAGATCCGTGGGCCGGACGCCGGTGAATTTCTCGACCGCCTCTACACGATGGCGCATGCCAACCAGCCCGTCGGCCGCGTCCGCTATTGCCTGATGCTCAACGAGATGGGCTCGGTGATCGACGATGGCGTCGCCTACCGGATGGCGCAGGACCAGTTCTATGTCACCGCGACCACCGGCGCCGTCGCACGCGTCTATGCCGACATGCTGTTCTGGAATGCCGAGTGGCGCCTGAAGGTCGACGTGCTCAACCTCACCGGCGCGTTCTGCGGCCTGAACGTCACCGGACCCAGAGCGCGCCAGGTGCTGGAGGCGCTGGACAGCGACATTGATTTCAGCCGCGAAGCCTTCCCCTATCTCAGCGGCCGCGACGGCACCGTCGCCGGTGTGCCGGTGCGGGTGATGCGCATCGGTTTCACCGGCGAACTGAGCTACGAACTGCATTGTCCTTCGAGCCTGGCGCCTGGCCTTTGGGATGCGGTGATAGCGGCGGGCAGACCGCACGGCCTGCGGCCTTATGGTCTGGAAGCGTCCCGCATATTGCGCCTGGAGAAAGGCCACATCCTCATCGGCCAGGACACCGATGCGATCACCACGCCCGACGAACTGGGCTTCGGCTGGGCGGTCTCGAGGAAGAAGCCATTCTTCGTCGGCAAGCGCTCCATCGAGATGCGCGCAAGGCTCGGCCAGGCCCGCAAGCTCGTCGGCCTGAAATTCCCCGCCGGCGCCGCGAACATCCCTGGCGAAAGCTGCCTCGTGCTGCGCGGCGGCGCACCTGTCGGCCAGGTCACGTCGATCGGATACTCGCCGTCGCTTGGGCATCACATCGCGCTGGCCTATGTCCATGTCGACGACCAGGCCGAAGGCAGCCGCGTGACGGTGAAGTGCCGCAACGGCGAGTTGGTCGAGGCCCCGGTCGTCGCCCACGCCTTCTTCGACCCGACCAATGCCCGGCAGGAGATCTAGATGGCCGCTTCCGCCGGCACCGCAACCCGCGTCTATCCCTTCATGCCCAGCGGCGCCGCCGATGGCACGAAGCTGATTTCCGGTACGGTCGCGCTGAGCGACCTTACGCACAGCCCGCGTTTCGGCCTGAAGGGTGGCGGCAGCGCCGCCTGGCTTACCGCGCAAGGTGTCACGCTGCCGGCCGTCAATCGCATCGGCGACCACCGCGGCATGCGGGTTCTTCGCCTCGGCAACGAGGACATCCTGCTTCTCGCCGAGGGCGATGGCGAGACGCTCGCCGAAGTCAAAGCCGCCTGGCAAGCCGCGGCCGCGCCTAAAGGTTACTCGTCATGGCGTGAGGAAGGCTGGGCATGGATGCGACTTTCCGGTCCTCGCCTTGCCCAAGCGATGAACGGCCTTTGCGCGCTGGACCTGAGGCCCCAAAAATTCGGCGCCGACGGTATCGCGCAGACCCGCGTCGGCCATATCGAAGCGGTGACGTTCCGTTCGCCGGCGGGTTTCGACATACTCTTCGACATCACCGCTTCGGCCTGCTTCGCCCGCGCCGTCGCGGCGATGGCCGGCCACACAGACCAGCATAGAGGACATCCATGACCCGCCCGCAAGGAACCATCGCCCCCATCTTGACGCCGTTCGAAGACGACGGCCGCATCGCGCGCGATCTCTGGATATCCCACGCCAAATGGGTGCTCGGCCAGGGCGCGCATTTCCTGTCGCCATTCGGCACGACGGGCGAAGCGTTGTCGGTTTCCTTGCGCGAACGCATGCAGGCGCTGGAGTGGCTGGTCGAGGCCGGCATCACGCCGAACCGGCTGATGCCCGGCACCGGCGTCACCGCGCTTCCTGAAACAGTCGAGCTGTCGGCGCACGCCGTCAGCCTCGGCTGCGCCGCGGTCATGGTGCTGCCGTCCTTCTTCTACACCGGCGCCGGCGACAACGGCCAGGCGCGCTACTTCAGTGAACTGATCGAGAAGGTAGCAAGACCTTCGATGCGCGTGATCCTCTACCACATCCCGCAGAACTCCGGCGTGCCGGTCAGTCCCGCGCTCACGGCCAGGCTGAGCAAGGCGTTTCCGGAAACCGTCGTCGCCTATAAGGACAGCGCCGGCGACTGGAACAACACCGCCGCCGTCATCGCCGCCGCGCCCGACATCGCGGTCTTCCCGAGCTCAGAGGCGCAACTCACCAAGGGTCTCGCGAGCGGCGCAGCCGGCTGCATCTCTGCGACGGTCAACCTTAACGCCGCCGCCATCCGCCGCCTCTATGATGCAGTACTGAAAGGCGAGGACTTCGCCGAGGCGGATGCCGCCATCAAGGCGTTCCGGAAGGTGATCCAGGATGCCGGGCTGATCCCGGCGATGAAGGCGGTGCTCGCGGTCAAGTCCGGCGACTGGCGCTGGCTGAACCTGCGCGCGCCGCATGAGAATGTGACGCTGGAAAGCGGGCAGGCGCTGCTTGCCATGCTCGGCAGCGCCGCCGATCATATCGGCCGTAATTGAGGTCGCGATGTCGGCGCGTCCAACAGTCATCCTCCACACCGACAAACCGGCCGGCGCGCTTGCCGTGCTCGCCGAGACGCATCCGGACCTCGAAGTGCATGCCTGCGATACCTATGCCGGCCTTCCCGCTTTGATCGAGCGGACCGCCGCGGAAGTGGTCTATTCGATCCGCTTCGACGGCACGCCGCGCTATCCGCGCCGGGCCCTCACCGAGAGCCCGACGGTGAAATGGGTGTCGATCGGCGGCTCCGGCACCGATCATCTCGGGCGATGGGATCCGGCGCATGTGACGGTCACGAATTCGGCCGGCGTCGCCGCCGGCATGCTGGCCGAATATGCGCTCGGCGCCATGCTCTCCTTCTCGCTCGACCTGCGCGGCTTCGAGCGACGGCAGCAGGCTCGCCAATGGGGCGGCGGCCGTGTCGAGCCGATCGAGGGCAAGACTGTCCTAATCGTCGGCCTCGGCAAGACCGGAGAGGCCGTCGCGCGCCGCGCGCAGGCGATGGGCATGCGCACGCTCGGCATCCGCGCGCGGCCGAAGCCGATGCCGTCGCTCGATGAGGTGCACGGCCCCGACGCGCTGCTGGCATTGATCGGCCGCGCCGATTTCATCGTCTGCTGCGTGCCTCTGTTGCCCACCACGCGCGGCCTGCTTGGCGATGCGGCCTTTGCCGCGATGAAACCGTCCGCCGTCGTCATCGACATTTCGCGCGGCGGCGTCGTCGAGGAAGCCGCATTGCTGAGTGCGCTCGACATGGGGAGGATCAAGGGCGCGGCACTCGATGTCTTCGCGACCGAGCCATTGCCGCCGGAGCATCCGCTCTGGGGCTACGACAACGTCGCCGTCACGCCGCATTGCGCGGCAGTCTACGACGGCTGGGACATCAAGTCGGTGCGCATGTTCGCCGACAATCTGGCGCGCTACCGCAAAGGCCAGCCGCTGGAGAATGTGGTCAATCCGGAACGCGGCTATTGAAGGCCGGGAGGGAGTAGTCCGATGTCACAGGACAGGCGCGGCGGTGGCCGCAGATCGAAGCTCGGACGCGCCGGTGGCGGCATCGCGCAGCTGCCGTGGCAGAGCGTCAAGAATCCCTACCCGCCCATGCAGTTGCTCGACGAAGAGCGCATGGAGCAACTGCACAAGACCTCCATGCGCATCCTGTCGGAACTCGGCATTCGCGTCATGAGCGAAAGGGTGATGGACCTGTTCGCCGCGGCCGGCGCCATTGTCGATCGCGAGGAGCGGATCATCCGCGTCGACGAAAGCATCGTCACGGAGGCCCTGCGCGCGGTTCCATCATCCTTCACGCTGACCAGCCGCAATCCGGAAAAGCAGGTCCATATTGGCGACAATTCACTGGTTTTCGGCCTGGTCGCCGGGCCGCCCAACGTGCATGACCGCATCAATGGCCGCCGCCAGGGCAATCTTCCCGACTACCAGAACTTCATCCGGCTGGCGCATCACTTCAACGCCATCCACATCATCGGCAATCAGGTGGTGGCGCCGATGGAGCTGCCGGCCAATGCGCGCCATCTCGACACCTACTATGCCAATCTGACGCTCAGCGACCTCTCTTTCCATTGCACCGCTATCGGCCGCGCCAGGGCCATGGACGGGATCAACATGATGGCGATCGCGCGCGGCATCAGCGTCGAGGAGATGCGGGAATCGCCAGGCGTGACGACGATCATCTCGATCAACTCGCCGCGCCTGTTCGACGACGCGATGGCGGAAGGCCTGATCGCGATGGCAGAGCACGGTCAGCCGGTGACGGTGACGCCCTTCACGCTGATGGGCGCGATGACGCCGGTGACGCTTGCCGCCGCACTTTGCCAGCAGAACGCGGAAGCGCTGTTCGGCGTGGTGCTGACCCAGCTCGTCAACCCCGGCACCCCGGTGATGTACGGCGCCTTCACCTCCAACGTCGACATGAAGTCGGGCGCGCCGGCCTTCGGCACGCCGGAAAACGCCAAGGCCAACATCATCGCCGGGCAATTGGCGCGGCGCTACAACCTGCCCTACCGCACCTCCAATGCGAATGCCTCCAACGTCGTCGACCTGCAGGCCGCCTACGAGACCGAGATGGCGACATGGGGCGCAGTGCTTGGCGGCGCCAACCTGATCTATCATGCGGCCGGCTGGTTGGAGGGCGGGCTGACGGCGTCCTATGAAAAGCTCGTGCTGGACGTCGAAATCCTGCAGAACATGATGGAGTTCCTGCGGCCATTGCCGTTCCAGGAGGACGATCTCGGCTTCGAGGCCATCAAGTCGGTGCCGGCCGGCGGCCATTTCTTCGGCGCCGAGCACACCATGTCTCGTTACACCACAGCCTTCTACCAGCCGATGCTGTCCAACTGGCAGAACCACGGCGCCTGGCAGGAAGCCGGCGGCAAGGACGCCTTGGAAAGGGCGACCGAACTCTGGCAGCAGGCGCTGCACGATTACGAGGAACCGGCCATGGACCCCGCGGTCCGCGAGGAGCTCGACGCTTACGTCACGCGCCGTCGCGAGGAGATCGCCGCCAATCCGGAAACCTAGGAAAGCCGCCTTATGCCCTATGATCTCATTATCCGCCACGCGACGCTGATCACCGGTGACGGCTCGAAGCCCTTCGACGCCGACATTGCCGTCGCCGGCGACAGGATCGCGGCGATCGGTCGGCTGGACGATGCGCAAGGCGTCGAGGAAATCGATGCAAAGGGCAAGGTGGTCGCGCCCGGCTTCATCGACGTACACACCCATGACGACGGCGCGCTGCTGGCGCCGCGCGGCATGGACCCGAAGGTCAGCCAGGGCGTGACGACGGTGATTGCCGGCAATTGCGGTGTAAGCCTCGCGCCGCTGCTTCTGGACAGGACGCCGCCGCCACCCTTCACATTGGTCGGAGGCCGGGAGAGTTTCCGGTTCGACCGTTTTGCCGACTATGTCGCTGAGCTGAAGCGGCGCGGCATCGCCACCAACGCCGCCCTGCTCGTCGGCCACACCACTTTGCGCCAGCGCTGCATGCCGGTGACCGATCGTCCCGCCAACGAAGCGGAAACGGTGTTGATGCAGGAGGCCGTCGCCGAGGCGATGGCCGAAGGCGCGTTCGGACTCAGCACCGGCCTCGACTATCCTCCGGCGGTCAATTCCTCGACCGAAGAGGTCAAGGCACTGGCCGCCACGGCGGCAGGCCTCGGCGGTCCCTATGTCACCCACACGCGCAACTATTTCGAGACCATGGACGAGGCGATCGAGGAAGCGATCGACATCGCCGATCATGCCGGCGGCAAGCTTTTCATCTCGCATCACCAGTGCACCGGCCGCGCCAATTTCGGCAAGAGCCGCCCCTCGCTGCATAGGATCGACCGGGCGCGCGAGACGATGGACATCGGCATGGACGTCTATCCCTATGCCGCGAGCTCGACGGTGCTGCGGCTGGAGCGCTGCGACACCGGCTTGAAGATCCTCGTCACCTGGTCCGATCCGCATCCGGAGATGGCGAGGCGCGAGATCGCTGACATCGCCCGGGAATGGAACTGCACCGAGCGCGACGCGGGCGAGCGCCTGCTGCCGGCGGGCGCGGTCTATTTCCAGCTCGACGAGACCGATGTCCGCAACATCATCGCGCATCCGCGCACCATGATCGGTTCGGACGGCCTGCCGCACGACATCCATCCGCATCCGCGGCTCTGGGGCACGTTTCCGCGCGTGCTCGGGCACTACGCGCGCGACATCGGGTTGCTCACTCTGGAGGACGCCGTGTTCCGCATGACGGGGCTGCCAGCACGCGAGTTTGGCATCCAGCAGCGCGGGACGTTGGCTGAAGGCAATTTCGCCGACCTCGTCGTCTTCGATCCCGAGACGATCATCGACACGGCCACCTTCGAGGAGCCACGACGCCCCGCCGCCGGCATCGAGCATGTCTTCGTCAACGGCGTATCGGTCTGGCGCGGCGGCAGGGCGACCGGAGCGCTGCCGGGCGCGGTCCTCAAGCCATCCGCTTCAAGGGCGATCGTCAGAGGCGCATACGGCTGCGGCGCCGATCACAGCGCCTCGTAGATGCGGTCGACGGTCTCCAGCGCGTAGGCGAACTCCACCGGCCGCGTGCAGCGCCACCCGTCGAAGGGCTGGCCGGCGAGCGCCTTCAATGCCTGCGGCAAACGCAAGACGCCGCCGCCATAGAGCCGGTTCGCCATGTCGAGCATGCCGGTGCGATGCATGGCCTCCGTCATGCTGCCGCAGGCTTCCTTGACCAGCCAGACGCGAAAGCCCTGGTAGACCGCGTCGAACACGCTCTCGGTCACGCAGCTGTCGGTAAGCACCCCGGCGACGATGAGGTTCCCGATGCCGAGCGCCGCGAGCCGCTGCGAAAGATCGGTCCGGCGAAAGGCGCTTGGCCAGTGCTTGTGGATGACGATGTCGCCCGGCAGCGCCGCCACCTCGGCGCAGATCGCGGCGCCGTTGCTGCCCGCCACGGCGGAGCGGAATTCCTCGGTCAGGATATCTTCCTGCCGTGCATAGCCGTCGCGTTCCTCCGGCTTCACCCAGGCCTGAGCATGGATGACCGGCACGCCCGCCTTGCGCGCGGCATCGATCAGCGCGGCGGCGTTGGCGAGCACCGCGTCATAGCCGACGACCGGCCACGCCGCACCGGGGCGGTATTCGTTCTGCAGGTCGATGACGAGCAAGGCGGTCGCGGCAAGATTCATGGCTGATCCGGTGGGTTGTCGAAATCGATGACGAAACGCAGGAGCAGCCGGATCGCCTGATCGAGGTCGCCGATCTCCATGCTCTCATGCGGGTTGTGGCTGCCGTTCTCGTTGCGCACGAAGAGCATGGCGGTCGGGATGCCGGCGCCAGCGAACGTGGCTGCGTCGTGGCCCGCCCCGCTCGGCACATGCGGCGCCCGCAATTGCAATGCAGTGGCGGCGCGATCCAGCCTCGCGGTCAAAGCCGCAGACATGGTCGCCGGCTCCCAGGTGAAGCGCGGCCCTGGCGCGAAGGTGACACCGCGCTTGGCGCCAACCTCGGCGAAAATCGCATGGAGTCTTGCCTCTATGCGTTCCAGGACGGCGGCTTCGGCGCTGCGCACATCGAGCGTGAAACCGAGCTCACCCAGGACCCTGCTGCCGCCATGCTGGGTGGGATCGGACTGCACGCGGCCGAAGGTGATGGTGGCCTCGTGTCCTTCGCGTTCGAGCGCGTCCCACTCCGCCTCGAGACCCGCGACCAGATCGGCAAAGCCGAGCACGCTGTCGTGCCGGGCAAAGCGCGGCTCGGCGCCGGAATGGGCATAGGCGCCAAGGCATTTGGCATCGACATGGCGGAACCCGCCTGCGATCCCGGTGACGATACCGACCGGCGCTCCGGCGGCGACCAAGCGCGGTCCCTGCTCGATATGCACTTCGACGAAAGCCGCGATCCGGCCTGGGTCGATGCCGGGCACGCCGCGTCGCACGGCATCGGGGTCAAAACCTTCCTCGCGCATGTGCTCGGCAAGCGTGCGGCCGCTGTCGGACCGTTTCGCTTCGAGCGCCTGCGGCTCCAGCAGGCCGAGCGCCGCCTGGCTGCCCGGATAAGACAGCGGAAACCAGACCGCTTCCTCGGCGCGTGTAGCGAGCACGATAAGGTCGCGCGGCAGTTGGATATTTTGCCCGGCCAGCTCGGCCATCACCGCCAGGCCCGCCACGACGCCGGCGGCGCCATCGAAATTGCCACCATGCGCCACGCTGTCGAGATGCGAGCCGATGACGATCGCCGGCAGGTCCGGACGGCTGCCTTTGAGCGTCAAATAGAGATTGCCGGCGGCATCGGCGCGCGCGACGGCGCCGAGCTTTTCCCCCTCATTGCGCATAAGATCATGGGCAAAGCGTTCGCCGGGTCCGTAAGCGACGCGCGTGATGCCCGGCGCGTCGGTCGTGGCGTCAGCGAGCGCATACAGGACGCGTCCCGCCAACCTGCCGCCGGCAGTCATTGCCGGGTTGCTCACGAGGCAACCTGCCTGGATTGATGCTCGGCATTACGCAGCCTATGCGGCGTGAGTTCGGCAAGCGATACGCCCTGCCTTGCTACATCGTCCGGCAGACCAGTGCCCGCGATCAGACTGGCGCAGACGCGCGACAGCGCCGGCGAGGTCTTGATGCCGTAGCCGCCCTGCCCGACCAGCCAGACGAAATCTTGAAACTCGTCATCGGGCCCGACCACCGGCGAGCCGTCGGCGACGAAGGTCCGCAAGCCTGCCCAGGAACGCGACACGCGCTGCACCTCGATCGTGGTCGCCCGTTCCAGACGTTCGGCGCCGATCGCCACATCGATATCTTCGGCATAGGCATCCATCGGCACCGACGGCGTCGCATCCGACGGCGACACGAACAGCTGCCCGGCATCCGGCTTGAAATAGAATTCCGCGCCGACATCGTTGACCAGCGGCCAATCGGCGATATCGAGCCCGGCCGGCGCTGGAATGTTGAAGGCGGTGCGGCGCTTGGGCTCAAGACCGACCGGGCGCACGCCCGCCATCAGCGCGATCTCGTCGCCCCAGGCGCCGGCCGCATTGACGATCAGCGGCGCAAGGAATGTCCCCGCTTCCGTTTCGATGCGCCATTGGCCGCCATGCCTGCCGATGACTCGGACGCCGGCATCGGTGACGATGCGTGCGCCGCGCGCTCGCGCGCCGCGCAAAAAACCCTGATGCAGGCCGTTGACGTCGATATCCATCGAATGCGGTTCGATATAGGCGCCGGCGAGATAGTCCCGGCGCAGCACCGGCACGCGCGCGATCGCCTCGTCCGGCGTCATCGCGACGATCGAGGGAACCAGAGCCTGCGCGGCCTCGAGGTCCTCACGCAACAGGTCGAGCTGATCGGCGCGCGCCACCGTGATCATGCCGCGTTTGCTGAGCAGCGGATAATCGGAAAAACCCGGTGGCGGCTCGGTGAGAAACGCCCGGCTTGCGAGCACGATCCGGCGGATGACGCCATTGCCATAGTTTTCGGTAAAGCTCGCCGCCGAGCGGCCGGTGGTGTGGTAGCCGCAGTGGCTCTCCCGTTCGAGCAGCACGACCTTTCTGCCGCGCGAAATCTCGAAAGCTGCGCCGGCGCCAGCCATGCCACCGCCGATGATGATCACGTCGGTCTGCTCGCTCATGGATGGCGATCCTTCAAAACTGTTGCGCGCGGCACGGCAGGCGGCTCGCCCAGCCGCCCGCGCCGCGCGCGGTCGCGTGCGCCCCGCCCTTCAGCCAGATTCTCGGCCAACGAATTCTGCGAGGCGCAATCGCGCAATGCGAGGTCGGTGACGGCCGGCACCGGCTTGCCGGCGATCTCCATGCCCTTCAGCCGCGCCCAGACGGCGCGCCGCTTGCGCACCTGGTGCGACTGCAATTCGCTGATTTCCGCAATGTCGGTGTTGCGCTTGATCTCCAGCACGCCGGCTTCGACCGCGGCATTAAAAAGCTCCAGCCCGCGCTTGGTCCGCACGATGATGCCGTTGAGCGCCTCGTCCTCGACCGCCGGCCCGCCATTCAGCCAGGAATCCGACACCGCGATATCCGCCACCTGGCCGATCGCGTCGGGGCAGATCTTGCAGCGCGGCTGGATCATCCACTTGTCCTCGTCTTCCCACAGCTGCCGGTAGCTGATCTCGAAGGCGCGGCCGTCTTTGGTCTCGATCCGGTTGAGCCCGGGGTTGCCGTGGCCCCGATAGCGGAACAGCGCCAGTTCGTTCTCGCTCAATCCGAAACGCTGCAGCACCTGCTCCGACTTCGTCAGGTCCGAAGCGCCGCCGCAGACGAAGGCGAGCGCATAGCGCATGTGCTCGTCGACACGCCGGTCGAGCCGCGCAAAGCCGCGCACGGCGGTGATGTCGCAAGGCTTGGCGATCAGCGCGAATGGCTCGCCGCGGTCGAGGATGTCGTTGAAATCCACCAGGGTCGCCGCCGGGCCATAGCGCGAGCCGGCGCCCTCGAGCACCGAAGCGGCATCGAAGCTCAGCCGGCGTTCCGTGCGCATTGGCATGGATTGCGATGCGGCGACATGCAGCACGAACTTGACGCGTCCCGAGTTGAGCAGGAATTGCCCGAGCGCCGTCAGCGTCCCGCCACCGGAGCCGACAAACCGCACCGTGGGATCTCCCGCGGAGCCGAGCACAAGCCGTTCGACGAGTCCCCAGACAGTATCCGTTGACGCGGCTTCATTCATCTGCGCGACCGGCGGACCGGCGATGCGCGTTCCGGGGCAGACGGCGTTGATCTTCGCCAGTGTCGGCTTGTCCAATACTTGCCTCGCCACCGGCCGCTCGCGCCCTTCGGGCGTCATCACCATCTCGACGTCGCCAGGACCGGCGATCGAGCGGCAAAGGCCACAGCCGATGCAAAGGCCGTTCTCGACGATTTCGCTGAGCGACAGAGGATCGGTCGAGAACGGCATCCTGCCTCGGCTATGACTGGTTTCGATCGAGCCCATCTATGTCGATCTCAGGCCGGATCCGAGATGCGCCGGTACTGGTCGGGGCGGCGATAGAGCGCGAAGTTGAAATTCACCTTCCGGCAAACCTCAATCAAGTCGAGATCGGCGCGCTGGACGATGACCTCGTCGTCCAGCGACATCGCCTGCGCGGCAATCTCGCCGGTCGGCGCGATGATGCAGGAGCCGCCGATCAGCGCCTGTCCGTCTTCCAGCCCGGCCTTGGCCGCGGCGGCGACCCAGAGCGTATTCTGGTAGGCGCCGGCCTGCATCGGCAGATGGTTGTGGAACATCCTGAGATGCGCCAGCGCCGGCGCCTCGTCGAGCAGCAGCGGCGTGTTGTAGCCGAGCAACGCGACCTCGGCGCCGTTGAGGCAGAGCATGCGATAGGTTTCCGGCCAGCGGCGATCGTTGCAGATGGCGAGGCCCACGCGAACGCCGCGATAGTCGAAGACCGGGAATCCGAGATTGCCTGGCTCGAAATAGCGGCGTTCGAGATGCGTGGTGGTGCCCGCCTCCGGCTCGCTCGAGCCCGGCACATGCATCTTGCGATAGCGGCCGATGAAGACGCCGTCGGGCCCGACCAGATCCATCGTGTTGAAATGGCGCGTGCGGCCCTCTTCATGCGTGAGCTCACAATAGCCCAGCGCGAAGCCAACTTTCAGCCGCGCGGCGGCATCGTAGAGACGCTGCGTCTCAGGCCCCGGCATCGAGGCTTCGAAGAACGCGTCGATCTCGGCCTGGTCGTCGATGCGCCAACGCGGGAAGAAGGTTGTCAGCGCCATTTCCGGAAACACGGCGATCTCGGCGCCGGCAGCCGCGGCCTTCTCCAGGAGATGCACCAGGCGCCCGACCGTCTCGGCGCGCGTGGCGCTGCGCTGGATCGGCCCGGTCTGGCAAACGGCGATGGTCAGGCATCGAGCCATGGTGTCCAATCCTCGACTGGTTTTCTGAGATGCGCCGGATCGGCGGCGGTCCGCGCCACAAAACGCCCGAACCCGGGGTCTGCCTGCAGCTTGCCGTCGGCGACCACCGGCACGCCGCGTACCAGGACGGCGGTGGGCCTGCCGGTGACGCTCCTGCCCTCATAGGGCGTGAAATCGACGCGTGAATGCAGCGCCTGGTGCCCAAGCGTCCAGCGCGCCGTCGGGTCCCACAGCGCCAGGTCCGCATCGAGCCCGACCTTGATGCTGCCCTTGCGATCGGCAAACCCGTAGATCGCGGCGGCATTGCGCGAGGTGAGGTCGAGGTAGCGCTCGAGCGTCAGCCGGCCGGTGAGCAGGCCTTCCGAAAACAGCAGCGGCAATCGTGTCTCGATGCCGGGAATGCCGCTCAGCGTCGTGGTGAAACCGGGTGTTTCGGAGCCACCGATCTTGTCGGCGAAATAGTATGGCGAATGGTCGGACGACCAGAGATCGATGCCACCATTGATCAGTTCTTGCCACAGATGCTCGTGGCTGCGCGGCGAGCGCGGCGGCGGCGAAAAGACGAAGCGCGCCGCGTCCTTTCCCGGCCGGTCGAGGTCCGCTGAACCGACGAAAAGATATTGCGGGCAGGTCTCGGCCACCGCGTCGACGCCGCGCGTCCGCGCCCGCGCCACTTCCTCCGCCGATTGCCAGGACGAGACGTGCACAATGGTCATGCGCGCGCCGGTCATCTCGGCAAAGGCCAGCGCCCGATGGGTGGCCTCGCGCTCCATCGTCTCGCTATGAGCGACGACATGATAGCGGATATCGGTTCGGCCGAGATCGATGAGCCGCTGCCGCGTGCGCCGGATGGCGGCATCGTTCTCGGCATGGACCATGACGATCCAGCCAAGGCGCCTCGCGGCATCGAGAACCTTGAAGAACAGGTCGTCGTCGACCGCAAAACCCTGATAGGTCATGAACAGCTTGACGGAGGCGATGCCGCGCCCGGCAAGCGCGGCAAGCTGAGCCTCGACATCCGCGCCGGTGCCCATGGTGACCACGGCATGCAGTCCGTAGTCGATCACGGCGCGTCCCGCCGCGCGATCGAGCGCGCGATCGATGGCGCCGATGGTCGTCATGTCCTGTCCAGGCATGCCGAACGGGACGATGCAGGTCGTGCCGCCGAAGGCGGCGGAGATCGTGCCTGACTGGAAATCGTCGGCATTGCCCGCCCCGCCCCAGACCGGCTGGTCAAGATGGCAATGCGCATCGATGCCGCCGGGCATCACCCAGCGGCCGCCGGCGTCGAGCAACGTCTCGCCGGAGAAGCCCTTGCCGATGGCGGCAATGCGACCGTCGCCGACGCCGATATCGCATTCGGCCCAACCTTCGTCTAGCGCCACGCGCCCGCCCTTGATCACCAGCTCATGCATGGACCCGCCCATCCATTCGGATGCCCTCGCCGGCCGGCTCAGCCGACAGCCGCCGTCACCATGATCTCGACGCGATACTGGTCGCCGGCAAGCCGCGCTTCCACCGTGGCGCGCACCGGCATTGCGCTCCTGTCGATCCACGCGTCCCAGGCCGTGTTCATCATCTCGAAATCGGCGATGTCCCTCAGCCATATCTGCGCGCTCAACAGCTTCGACTTGTCGCTGCCGGCCTTGGCGAGAAGCGCGTCGATCTTGGCCAGGATCTGCTTCGTCTGGCTGGCGGTGTCGCCGGAAAGGTCATCCGCGGTCAGGCCCGCCACATAGACGGTTCCGTTGTAGCGGAGCACCCGGCAGAAGCGCGG
Organism: Mesorhizobium sp. WSM4832; assembly: GCF_055811115.1. NCBI lineage: Bacteria > Pseudomonadati > Pseudomonadota > Alphaproteobacteria > Hyphomicrobiales > Phyllobacteriaceae > Mesorhizobium > Mesorhizobium sp. WSM4832. The sequence continues at coordinate 48,594 of NZ_JBVVQH010000004.1, forward strand.
CCCGTTTTCGAGGCGTTCGATCGTCATGCTGTTCCCTTCCGCTGGTTCCCAGGTCTTGGCTTTTGCCTATGGTAAGGAGCGTGCAAAACCACTGTAAAGCCCGGCAGGCGCCGAGAGGCCGCTTTCCTTCACCGGCATGGCCAAAAAAATTATAGCCATAGCCGCGTCAATCTTCGTTTGTGGCAACTACGGCAAAGTGTAGCTTCTGCCACGGCTGCCGTCGGTCAACGGTGCCGCCAGGGGAGCCGCCGCAGCCGCATCCATGAGGTCGATCGCTCAATCCGCGGCGCGGCTCTGGCAAAATGCAGAGCGGTCTCGTGCCATGCTGCCGATCATGGTCGGCATCTGCCTGGCCTGCATCGGCAGCGCCATGCTGACCACCGCCGTATCGCTGCATCTCGGCAGGCCAGGCGTTTCACCCGAAGTCGTGCAGATCGTGCTGACCGCCTATCCCGTGGGGTTCCTCATCGGATGCCTGGTCACCCGCCCGGCAGTCGCTCAGTACGGTCACGAGCGAACCTTCGTGGTGATCCTGGTGCTCGCGCTGATCTCGGCTTCCGGTTTCGTCTTCACCGACTTCCTGCCGAGCTGGATCTGCTTCCGCCTGTTGGGCGGCCTGGCGATGGCATCGCTATTCGTCGTCTGCGAAAGCTGGATCAACCTCTACGCCGAGCACCACAATCGCGGCGCGATGTTTTCGATCTATATGCTGACGACGGCGATCGCGGTGCTGCTCGGACAAGTTCTCGTCGCGTTGGTCGGCCCGCAGTCGCCGCATCTGTTCCTGGTCGCGGGTGCGACGGTGCTGCTGTCGCTCGCGTCCAAGTTCACGGGGGGAAGCTGGCCGGCGTTGCCGGCGGCGCCCGCCGACCCTGACCATGCAAGCATGGCGAGGCCGGTCAAGCGACTTGGCCCGCTGGCGCTGTTCAGGCTGGCGCCGGTAACCGTCGTCGCCATCTTCCAGGGCGGAATCACCAACATGAACATCTTCGTGCTAACGCCCATCTACGGCACCCAGATCGGGCTGTCGGCGGGCACGACGGTTGGGCTGGTCACCACCGTAAGCATCGCCGGCATGCTGGCGCAAACACCTGTCGGCTGGCTGTCGGACAGATTTGAACGGCGGATCATACTGCTTGTTCAAGGCGTCTTGTCCGTGACGCTCTGCGCTATGATCGCGTGGGTCGGCAAGCTCTCGGAGCCACTGCTCTTCGTGCTGTTTTTCCTCTACGGCTGCACGGCCCTCACGGTCTATCCGGTGGCTATGGCATTCGGTGCCTCCCAGCTCCACACTCGGCATATGGTCGGCGCCTCCGGCACGCTGCTCCTGCTCTATTCGATCGGCAATGTCGCGACGCCCGGCATTTCCGCTGGCCTGATGGAGCACTTGGGTGCACCGGCCATGTTCCTGCTGCTCGGCGGCGGCGCCGTGCTGGTAACTTTAGCCGCCTGCTACAATCTCCTGCGCAGGCCGGTAGTCACGACGGCCATGCAGACGATCGAGGAACAAGCCTGATGGTGGATGCAGCCATGAACCGCCTCGAAGGCACCGTCATTCTGATCGCAGGTGCGGCAAGCGGCATCGGCGCCGCCATCGCCCGCCGCTGCATTGCCGAAGGCGCAAGGGTCGTCTGTGCCGACTACGATCTCGCGCCGGCGGCCGAGCTTGCCCAAGCGCTCGGCCCTTCCGCGACCGCCTGCCAGTGCGATGTGACGAAGATCGGTTCCGCCGAAGCGGCCGTCGAATTCGCCCGGCAGAAATTCGGCCGGCTCGACGGCCTGGTGCACAATGCCGCAGCACCCTCGACCAGCGCGACCGTGGTCGACCTCGACGAGAGCGCGTGGCGGCACGAGATCGATGTCGGCCTGACCGGCGCCTTCCTGATGAGCAAGTTCGCCGTGCCGCTGATCGCCGCCAGTGGCGGCGGCTCGGTCGTCTTCATCGGCTCGCAATTCGGACGCGTCGCCACCACCAGGGCCGTCGCCTATTGCGCCGCCAAGGCAGGCCTGATCCACCTCGCCAAGGCGATGGCCGTCGATCATGCCGCCGAGAAGGTCCGCGTCAACAGCCTCTCGCCGGGCGCCGTGGCGACGACACGCCTGCTGCGCAGGTTCGCCGATTTCGAAGCCGCCAATGCCGGCCTCGGTCCTGCCCATCTGCTCGGCCGCATCGCCGAACCCGACGAGATCGCCGCGGCGGCGGCCTTCCTGCTGTCGTCCGACGCATCCTTCGTCACCGGGTCCGACATGCTCGCGGACGGCGGCTATGCGACGCGCTGAGCCCGAAACCCTTTCAAAGGAGTGCGCATGACGCTGCTCGTCACCGGCGGTACCGGCTTCGTCATGAGCGTGGTTGCCCGCGCATGGCTGGACCGCGACCCGCAAGCCCGCGCCGTGATCCTCGACCGGTCCGGCCTCGACGCGGCGGCCGAAAGATATTTCGCTCCGGTGCGCGATCGGCTCGTCGTGATCGCCGCCGATGTCCTCGACCCGAAGGCCTGGTCCGCGACGCTCGACAAGCAAGGCATCACGGCAATCGTGCATGGCGCGACGATCACGCCGATCTCGCGCGGCAGTGCCTCGGAGGCAAAACGCCAGCCGGAGGCCGAAGACCCGGCCCGCATCGTCGACGTCAATCTCATGGGCACCGTGCGGATGCTGGACTGGGCACGCGCAAGGCCGCGTCTCAAGCGCTTCATCTATGTCAGTTCCGGTTCCGTCTATCGCCACAACGGGCCGGACTGGGGCGGCGAACCGCTGCCGGAAGACGGCTATGTCGCGCCGCTTACGCTCTATGGCATCTCGAAATTCGCCTCCGAGATGGTCACCAACCGCTATGCCGACCTATTCGGCCTGTCGGCGACCTCGGTGCGGCTTGCTTCCGTCTACGGCCCGATGGATCGCGCCACCGAGAGCCGCAATTTTCGCCATGTTCCCAACCGCATCGCGCATATGGCTTTGGCCAACGAGACGATCCGGCCGAACAGTCTGGAACCCGTCGGCGACTATGTCGCCTCGACCGACGTTGCCGCCGCGATCCTCGCGCTGATCGACGCGCCTCATCTCAATTACCGCCACTACAACATCGGCTCCGGTTCCAGCCAGACCATCGGCGAGATCATCGGCTGGGCAAGGGAACGCGTGCCGGGACTGAAGGCCGAGGTGACGCCCGGAGAAAACGCCAATATCGTCCAGGATGTGACGCTGAAAGGCGGCATGTGGGGCGCCTATGACATCGCCCGCATCCTGCGCGACACAGCATGGCGGCCGCGCCCCGGCAAGGAGGCTTTCCACGCCTATATGGACTGGATCGCCGCCAACGAAACCTGAGCCAAATCAAGCCGAAGGAGGACGACCGATGCCGACCGATCCGCAGCAGGCGCCGCAGCCGCGTGACTTCGTCGGCTACGGCCCGCATCCGCCCTTCGTCGTCTGGCCGGGCGGCGTCAAGCTCGCCGTCAACCTCGTGCTCAACTACGAGGAAGGCTCGGAATATTCCTGGCTGGAAGACGGCCGCAACGACAATTGGGGCGAGTACAATCTTGTCTCGAGCCCGCCGGTGCGCGATCTCGGCACCGAGACGCATTTCGAATATGGCAGCCGCGCCGGCGTCTGGCGCCTGGCCAGGCTGTTCGACCGCTACGATATCCCCGTCACCATCTCCGCCTGCGCCGTGGCGCTGGAGCGCAACCCGCCCTTCGTCGAATGGATGAAGACCCGCCGGCACGACCTGCTCGGCCACGGCCTGCGCTGGATCGACTACACGACCATGGCGCGCGGCGAGGAAGAACGCCAGCTGCAGGAAGCGGTCGCGCTCTATGAAAAACTTCTGGGCAAGCGGTCCCTGGGCTGGAACTGCCGCTCGCTGCCGAGCGTCAACACGCGCGACCTTTTGGTCGAGGAAGGCGGTTTCCTCTATCACTCCGATCCCTGTAATGACGATTTGCCTTATTTCCTCGACCACCGGGGCACGGAGATCCTGGTCGTCCCCTACTCCAAGACGCTCAACGACAGCCGCTATCTGGTGGCTCCGGGCTACAGCAATCCGCGCGACTTCGCCGAGGACTGCCGCTCGGCCATCGACTATATGCTCGGCGAAGCCGACGAGACCGGTGGCCGCATGCTGACCATCGGCATCCACGCCCGCTGGACGGGCCAGCCCAACCGGGCTGCCGGGCTGCGCGAGGTGATCGAGCACGTCCGGCAGAGCGACGGCGCAGCCTTCATGCGCCGCCAGGACATCGCCCGCTTCTGGCTCGAAAACCATGCGCGCCTCGAGCAGCGCGGCTGAGAGATGTTCGAAACATTGATCCGTGGCGGAACGGTGGTGAACGCCGACGGTCTAAGCCGCCGCGATATCGGCATTGCCGCGGGCAGGATCTCGGCACTCATCACACCCGGCGAAGCCGCCGAAGCCAGGACAATCGTCGACGCCTCCGGCAGCTTCCTGCTGCCCGGCCTGGTCGATGCGCATGCGCATCTGCGCGAGCCCGGGCTGACGCATAAGGAGGATTTTTCTTCCGGAACGCATGCGGCCGCGCTTGGCGGCGTGACCACGGTGCTCGACATGCCGACCGATGAGCCGTGGACGGCCACGTCTCAGCAACTCGCCGACAAGATGGCGATTGCCCAGGGTCGCATTCATGTCGATGTCGGCCTGCAGGCCGTGGTCGGCCGCGACCTGTCGCTTGTCCCTCGCCTGCTCGACCTCGCGCCGGTGTCGTTCGAATTGTTCACCGCCGACGTCCCGGACGCCTTCCTGTTTGCCTCGCTCGACACTATCGCCGAGGCCCTGAAAGCTTTTGCCGGCGCCGATACGCTGATCGGCATCTCGCCCGGCGACCAATCGATCCTGACCGGCAGCACGGCGCGTGATCGCTCCGGCACCATCGCCGCCTTCCAGGCGAGCCGGCCGCCGCTGGCGGAAGCCGTGGGTATCGCACGGGCGCTGGTCGCCGCCGCCTCGACCGAGGCAAGGATCCATATCCGCCAGATCAATTCCGAATTGGGTGTCGAGACCTGGAGCCGGCTGCGCGGCATCGCCGATGCCAGCGTCGAGACCACACCGCAGAACCTGTTCTTCACGGCGCAAGACTACGAGACGCAAGGCGCCGATCTGAAGGCCTCGCCACCCTTGCGCTCGCCGCACGATGTTGACGCGCTGCGCGCCGCGCTGAGCGGAGGCCTGATCGACGTCGTCGCCACGGATCACGCCCCGCATGCGCCGGCCGAGAAGGCGGCGACTTATGCTGCTTTCGCCGACATCCCAGGCGGCATGCCGGGATTGCAGACGCTGTTCCCGACCATGCTGAAGCTGGTCGACGAAGGGCTCATCGCCCTGTCCGACCTGGTGCGCATGTGCGCCCGCAATCCGGCCGAGCGCTTCGGCCTCGGCCGGCGCAAAGGGTGCATCGCCGCCGGCTACGATGCCGATCTGCTCATCCTCGACCCGCGCCAATCCGGCACCATCGCCAACGCCGATCAGGTATCGCGAGCGGGCTATACGCCTTTCGACGGCTGGACCGTGAAAGCGCGGCTGACCAGTGCCTTCCTGCGCGGCCGCGAGATCGTGCGCGAGGGCCGGCTGGTCGGTCCGGCGCAGGGAAAGATCGTCACCCGGGAGAGCTGAGAACCATGGCCTTGCTCGCAGACAAAACCGCCATCGTCACCGGAGCGAGCTCCGGCATCGGCCGCGCGATCGCATTAAAATTCGCGGCCGACGGCGCCAGCGTCGTCGTCGCCGACACGGTGGAGCAGCCGATCGAGGGTGGCCAAGGCACCGTCGACATGATCCGCTCGGCCGGCGGCACCGCCATCTACGTCAAGACCGACATCTCGGATTGGAGCGCCGTCGACGCACTTGTCGGCACGACCGTCGATCGCTTCGGGCGGCTCGACGTGATGGTCAACAACGCCGCGATCTACACCAGCACCAACCTCATCGAGACCACGCCGGAACAGTGGCATAGCGTCATCGGCGTCAACCTGACCGGTTTCTTCTACTGCAACAAACGCGCCGTCACCCAGATGCTGACCCAGGCGCCGGTCAATGACGTTCGTGGCCGCATCATCAACATCTCGTCGCAGCACGGCATGGTCGCCTGCCCCGGCGACCTGCCCTATTCGGTCAGCAAGGGCGGCATCGTGCAGATGACGCGCCAGATCGCGGTCGACCACGCCGACGACCTCATCGTCTGCAACGCGATCGCTCCGGGCAAGATCATCACCGGCAAGCCGGGCGTCGCCAACGATCCTGATGCGCTCGACTATTCGCGCAGCCGCACGCCCTGGCCGCGGCTCGGGCATCCGGACGACGTGGCGGGCGCGGCGCTGTTTCTTGCCAGCGACATGGCCAGCTACGTCACCGGCATAAACCTGATGGTGGATGGCGGCTGGATGGCGGGCTGACGACCGACAGACGGGCCGCTGCCCGGCATCCGGCGATAGGAACCTTTGCGGAAACCGCCCGTTGATCCTGTTGCGAGGGGGTCGACGATATCTGGGATCCGTTGCCTTGGACGCAAAATCTGAAAGAAAAGAGCGCGAAACCGCTCCTGCTGAGGAAGCGCGGGCTCGACCCCGGTCCGATCGGCGGCGACACCCGCCGAGCGGCGACAAGCCCGTCGAAAACAAGCGCAGCGACCACAAGCGAGCGCAAGACATCCAGGCGAATGACAGCCCGTCCGACAGCAATAAGCCCAGCCTGGTGAGGCGCCATCCCTATGTAGCGGCGGCCGTCGCGATCCTTGTCTTGTTGGCGATAGCCGCCGTGGTGACCTGGTGGCTCAATGCGCGCCAATATGAATGGACCGATGACGCCTTCATCGACGCGCGCACGGTGACCGTCAGCGCGGAAATTTCCGGGCGCATCACCGATGTTGCCGTCACCGACAACCAGCCGGTCGAGGCCGGCGCCGTGCTTCTGCGCATCGACGACAGCGACTATCAGGCCTCGCTCAAGCAAGCCGAGGCGGGCGTGGTGGCGGCGCGGGCCGAGATCACCAATGTGCAGGCGCAGATCGAAGCGCAGAACGCCAAGATCGACGCCGCGCAAAAACAGGTGGCGCAGGCGCAGGCGACGCTCGAATTCGCCAAGTCCGAGGACCAGCGCAACCGCGAGCTTCTGGCCAAGGGCACGGCCACGCAACAACAGGCGCAGCAGGCCGCTTCAACCTTGCGCCAGGACCAGGCCGCGCTTGATACCGCCAACGCCAACGCCGAGGCGGCGAAAAGCCAGGTTGCGGTTCTGCAGGCACAGGTCAACAGCGACGAGGCCAAACTGCAGCAGGCTGAGGCCACCGCGGACCAGGCCAGGACCACCCTTACCCGAACGACCATCACGGCGCCGGTCGCCGGCCATGCCACCAACATCACGGCGGCAAAAGGCACCTATGCGCAGCCTGGTCAGGTGCTGATGATGTTCGTTCCCAAGGACGTCTGGGTGAAGGCGAACTTCAAGGAAACGCAGCTCGACCTGATGCGGCCTGGCCAGCCAGTCGATATCGCCATCGACGCCTATCCGGAAAAGGCCTTCCACGGCCGCGTCGACAGCGTCCAGGCCGGCAGCGGCACGGCGTTCAGCCTGCTCCCGGCCGAAAACGCCACCGGCAATTTCGTCAAGGTCGTGCAGCGCGTGCCGGTCAAGATCGTGTTCGATGACCCCCCCGGCGTCTATCTCGGTCCCGGCATGTCGGTGGTGCCGACGGTCAAGGTGCGATGACGGATGCGGCGACAGCCCCAGGCGGCGAGAGCCGCTCCGCTGCAGGCGGCCGAAACCCCTGGCTGATCGCCATCGTCGTCTCGATCGCGACCTTCATGCTGGTGCTCGACACCTCGATCGCCAACGTCGCGCTGCGCAACATCGCGGGCAGCCTGGCGGCCGGCATGGACGAGAGCACCTGGGTGATCACCACCTATCTCGTCGCCAACTCCGTCATCATCCCGGTCAGCGGCTGGCTCACCAGCGTCATCGGCCGCAAGCGCTATTACATGATCTGCGTCGCGACCTTCACACTCGCGTCGCTGCTGTGCGGGCTGGCCCCCAACCTCCAGACGCTGATCGCTTTCCGCATCCTGCAGGGATTGGGCGGCGGCGGCATGGCGCCGAGCGAGCAGTCGATCCTCGCCGATACTTTTCCGCCGGAGAAGCGATCCCAGGCCTTCGCGCTCTACGGCATCGCCGTCATCGTCGCGCCGACCGTCGGGCCAACCATCGGCGGCTGGCTGACGGACAATTTCTCATGGCACTGGATCTTCTTCATCAATGTCCCGTTCGGCATCATGTCGCTGGCGCTCGTGCAATGGCTGGTGATCGAGCCCGACATTCTCGAACGCGAGCGCCGGGAGCGATTGAGCAACGGACTGAAGGTCGACTGGGTCGGCTTCATCCTGGTGGCGATGGCGCTCGGCTGCCTCGAAGTTTTTCTCGACGAAGGCCAGCGCAACGACTGGTTCGCCTCGACCTTCATCACCACCTTCGCGGTGGTCTCGGCGGTGTCGTTCCTGCTGCTCGTTCCCTGGGAATGGACCCGGCGCGATCCGGTCGTCGACGTCCGCCTGCTTTTCAGCCGGCAGTTCGGCATGTCGTTCCTGGTCATGATGGCGGTGGGCGCCGCGCTTTTCAGCAGCACGCAGTTGATGCCGCAGCTGCAGCAGACGACCTTCGATTACACCGCCACCCTCTCCGGCCTGTCGATGATGCCGGGCGGCATCGCCATGCTCATGCTGATGCCGATCTCGGGTTTTGCGGCCGGTTTCGTTCAGCCGCGCTATCTCATCATGATGGGCATGTCCGTCGTCGCGGTCGCGTTCTGGCACATGACCTCGCTGACGCCTGACGCCAGCTTCGACTTCTTCGCCTACGCGCGCATCTTCATGATGATCGGACTGCCATTCCTCTTCATCCCGATCTCGACCGCGGCCTATGTCGGCCTGCCGCCGCAGAAGACCGATCAGGCATCCTCGCTGATCAATGTCGCCCGCAACATCGGCGGCAGCATCGGCGTGTCGCTGTCCAACACGGTGATCGCCCAGAACGCCCAGTTCCACCAGTCGGTGCTGGTCGGTCACACCGCGCAATCGAGCGAGGCCTATCAGCAGACGCTTCGCCAGGTGACGGACCATTTCGTCGCCGAGGGCTCGCCGCTGGTCGAAGCCAAGCAACAGGCCGTCGGCTGGATCGGGCAGGAGATCGGCCGCCAGGCGTCGCTGCTCGCCTATGTCGATGTCTTTTTCTACTGCGCCGTGGCGACCGCAGTCCTTGTGCCGCTCGCCCTGCTGCTGCGGCCGCCGAAGCCGGCTCCGGCGAAACGTTAGCTATTCCCTCATCCAGTGCTTGCGCCTCTGCGTCTGCCGCGCGAAGCTGGCGGCCTCTGGAGGGACCTCATGCGCAACATCACGGCATCGGCGCTGCTTTTGGCGGCGGCATTTTTCGCGACCGACGCAAATGCTCTGGACAGCTCGAACACGCCAGTCGTCGTCACGCCGCTGACGTCGAAGACCACGACCGCTTCCGGCCAGCCGATCACGCTGCCGCAAAAGAACGTCGAGGTTCAGGTCTCATCCTACCAGATCGCCCCAGGTGCGAAATTGCCTGTCCATAAGCACCCCTTCCCGCGCTACGCCTATGTCGAGGCCGGCACGCTCAAGGTCACCAATGTCGAGACCGGCGCCAGCAATACCTACAAGACCGGCGACTTCATCGTCGAGATGATCGGCCAATGGCACCAGGCCACCAACATCGGCGCCGACCCGGTGCAGCTTTTGGTGATCGACCAGATCGAGCACGGCGCCAAGAACACGATCCTGCAGCAGTAGCCGGCAATGCGTCCGCTTCGAAGCGGACGCCCTCCTCTCGCCTCAGCCCCAGGCGCCCACTGGTTGCCGTGTGGTCGCGTTTAGCCGGTTGAAGGCGTTGATCAGCGCGATCTGAATCACCAGCGCGGCGAGCGCCTTGTCGTCATAGTGACGCGCGGCCTCGTCCCAGACATCGTCCGGCACCGCGTCGGAACGGTCGGCCAGTCGCGTCGCGGCTTCCGTCAGCGCAAGCGCCGCGCGCTCGGCGGCTGTGAAGTAAGGCGTTTCGCGCCATGCGGACACGGCAAATATCCGCTCGTCCTTCTCGCCGGCTTTCTTCAGCTCGCGCGCATGCATGTCGACGCAAACGGCGCAGGCGTTGATCTGGCTGGCGCGAAGATGAATAAGCTTGCGTGTCACATAAGGCACATCGCCGGCTTCGGTCGACTTGTCGAGCGCCATCAGCGCCGGCAGCGCGCCGGGAATGAGCATCACCGGGTTCTTCAATCTTGCTTCCATCATATTTTTCCTTTGTTTTTCGGGTGTGTTTCGGCGTCCCGGATGTCGCGCATCCAGGATTTGTTTTTCGATCAGGTTGTGTCAATCATCAGCCGCCACAGCGGCGCAGGCGAAACGGTGGGCCTTCAGCCTTGTTTGCCAGCCACCTGCTCCAGCCGCTCGAGGATACGCGGCCAGCCGCTGCCCATGCCGACATATCCGCGCTCGTCGGCGGGCCGGAACCCCGAATGCTCCATGCGCACCCGGGTCGCCGCACCCTCGGGCGTGAGCGACCAGGTCACCAGGGTCTTCAGCCCGCTGTCGGATTCGCTTCCGTCGCCCCAGCTATAGGCCAGCAGGCGTGGCGCCTCGACCTTCAGCACCACGCAGTTCGTCGTCCCGGACCAGCCCGGAACCGGCGTCGCGCGGAAGGTGAAGCGATGTCCCTCTTGCGCCGCGAAATCGTTCTGCATCAGCCATTCGGCGACGAGTTCGGGCACGGTCAGTGCTCGCCATATCTTCTCCGCCGAATGCGGAATCAGCCGCTCGACAACGATCGATTTGGTTTGCGTCATGGTTGCTTCTCCTTGTCGTAGTCTCGCTGCCCACGCGAAATCAATAACCCTACGGCTATGGATTTAACCCATAACTCCACAGTTATAGAACTGTCAAGCGTTGAAATGCCGCTTGGCCCAAAATAGCGGCCACCGTTCAGGCTTTCGCGCCGGCCCGCACGATGCTAGGGCTGCCCGTCTCCTCGAAAGCATGGATGGAAACGGTGGCGGACGCGCAAAAACCCCTGATCGAAATCTGCGTCGAAGGCATTGACGGGCTGCTTGCCGCGCAGGCCGCCGGCGCCGACCGGGTCGAGCTCTGTGCCAGCCTGATCGAGGGCGGCATCACGCCGAGCCTCGGCACGGTCCGCGCCGCGCTCGCAAGCGCAACCATTCCCTTCCATGTCATCGTTCGGCCGCGCGGCGGCGATTTCCTCTACAGCGAGGCCGAATACCGCTCGATGCTGGCCGATGTCGAAGCGCTTCGCGAGCTTGGCGTCGCCGGCGTCGTCATCGGCTGCCTGACCGCCGACGGAGCTATCGATGAAGCGCGCATGGCCGCGCTGGTTGAGGCCGCCGGCCCGCTCAACGTCACCTGCCACCGCGCCTTCGACATGACGCGCGATCCGGCCGAGGCGCTCGAAGCCCTGATCCGCTGCAAGGTCGGCCGCGTGTTGACCAGCGGCCAGCGCGACACTGCCGTCGAAGGTATCGAGCTTCTGGCTGAGCTCGTTCGCCAGGCGGGCGGGCGCATCATCATCCTCGGCTGCGGCGCCCTGGCGCCCGACTCTATCGGCGAAGTGCGCAGACGGACTGGATTGACCGAGATGCATTTCGCCGCGCTCGCGGACGTGCCAAGCGCCATGCGCTACCGCAACCCAAATGTCGGCATGGGCGGCACCGACCTCGACCGCGAATACCGCAACACGGTGACCGACGAGGCCCAGGTGGCGGCAACGATAGCGGCCGCGAGAGCCTGATGGCCGGTGCGATGACCAAGGAACCGCTGCCGATCGAACAGGTTTTGACCGCCGACCAGGCCGGTATCCTCGCGCTCAACAACGAGCATGCGGCGGAGCTGTCCTGGCTCGAGCCGGAACGGCTTTCGGTCCTGCTCGGCGAAGCTTTCTACACCCGCCGCATCGGTGGGCTCGAAGCCTTCATCATGTGCTTCGACCAGGGCGCAAGCTACGACAGCCCGAACTTCCTCTGGTTTCGCGAGCGCTACCCGCGCTTCGTCTATGTCGACCGCGTGGTGGTCGCAGCCGAGGCGCGAGGCCGTGGCCATGCCCGCCGGCTTTATGAGGATCTGTTCGATCATGCCCGGCGCGCCGGCCACACGATCGTCACCTGCGAGGTGAATGCCGATCCGCCCAACCCGGCTTCCGATGCCTTCCACGCAACGCTCGGTTTCGCCGAAGTCGGCGATGCGGTGATCCACGGCGGCAAGAAATCCGTGCGCTATTACGCAAAACCCATTGCCGCCTGAACACGCTCCCAACGGTGCTGGCCAGGAAAACAAGCCACAGCTAATATAGCCGCTCCGCTGACTGGGGCGCGACATCATGGCGAGCAATGTCTTCCGCTTCGACGAGACCTGGGAGATTCCCGAAGGCACACCCCAGGAAGTGTGGGATGTGCTGTCGGACGCTCAGCTTCTGCCGCTCTGGTGGGGCGATGCCTATAAGGAGGTCGAGCCGCTCGACAAAAAGGGCAAGGGCGTCGTCGGTGCGCGCGCCAGGGCCAGGGCGCGCGGCGCCCTGCCCTATGAGCTGAACTTCATCATCGAGGCCGCGGAGCTCGAGCCCGGCCGGCTGGTGATCGTAAAGACCTTCGGCGATTTCGACGGGCTGTGGCGGGCCGAACTGTCGCCGTCGGGTGCCGGCACGCATGTCGACCTGATCTGGCAGGTCACGGTCGAGAGGCCGATCCTCAGATTCCTGGCGCCGATTCTGAGACCAGCCTTCGCCTGGAACCACCGCTGGACGACACCGCGCGGCGAAGCCGGGCTTCGCCGTTACCTGGCCGCGCAACGAGCGGCAAAACCAGATTGATCACCAATTGCGGTTGAGCCAGCCGCGAGCGGGCTTTTCGACGATGTAGTAGCTCGTCAGCGCGCAGGCGAACACCGCGGCCAACATCGGCAACGCCGCGCTGCCGCGCTCATCGACGAATTTGTAGAAAGGCTGCTGCCAGAGATAGAGCGAATAGGACCACAGGCCGAGCATCACCATCGGCCGCGATGACAACAGCCCAGTCAGGTACCCGCCGGCGAAGTCGAGCGTGTTGACGGCCAGCGCCAAGAGCGGCACGCCGAGAAGATAGTGGATCGTGGTCGGCACGGGGTCGAGGAACAGCAACACGCCGCCAACCGCGGCCGCAAACGCCACATGCGGGCTTTGCAGGAAACCCGGCAGGCGGCCGTCGGCCTTGAGCAGGCAGATCGCGGTGGACAGCAGGATCGAGGCGATGTGCACGTCGGTGCGCCAGTAGCTGGTCTCGTAGCCCATGCCGAGAACTCCGTACGAAATGGCGCCGTTGGCCATCGCCAACAGCGCCAGCACCACGAGCAGCCGCACCACATTCGCCCTTCCGGAAACCAGCACGCTGATCAGCGCCAGGAGGATATAGGAATGCTCTTCGACGCAGAGCGACCAGATGTGATCGAGCGCGCCGGCGCGGGTGACCAGGGCGCCGGCATAGTTGTAGGTGAAGGTCAGCGCCGTCAGCGCCGCCTTCCATTTGAAGGCGATGTAGGTGCCGGCAAGGCCGATCATGGCGGCGACCACGAACACAAGCAGTGCGGGATAGATGCGCGCGAAGCGGCGCTTGAAGAATTTCTTCAGCGGAAAGCGCTCGATGAACAGGATTTCGCCCATCAGCCGGCCGCTCAGCACGAAGAAGAATTCGACGCCGAGAACGCCAAGATTGATGCCGGGAACGGGGAAAAAATGGCCGATCAGCACCAGGGCGATCGACAGGCCGCGCCAGCCGTCGAGATAGGCCAGCCTTGTCCGTGCCGCTTTGTCGGCTGTGGTCCGGGGCAGGACAACGGACGCTGCGGATATGTCGGTCATGCCGTGCTTTCGCAACTCGAGGTCCGAAACACGGCAGCCGCCATGCGTTTTGGACCCGCCTCGTTTTCCCGCCTGCTTTATTTTGCAGTGCGGGATAACTTTGTGCAAGTGCGAAGCTTCGATTTTGGCAGGGCTACTCGGCCAAGCCATTGCGACCGCAAAAGAAAAAGGGCCGTGACGACCCCCTTTCTTCAAGCCAGGCCGAGGGCATTCAGGCGTTGGCGGCGGCCACCGCGCGCTTCGCCATCACCGCGATCAGATTGGCGCGATAGTCGGCCGAGGCATGGAGATCGCTCATCAGCCCCTTTGCCGGCACTTTGAGGCCGTCGAGCGCCGAGGCGTCGAAAGTCTTCGCCAGCGCCGCCTCTATTTCCTTGGAGCGGAAGACGCCATCTTCGCCGGCGCCGGTCACCGCTGCCCTCACCCCGTCCTTGCCCTTGGCGACGAACACGCCGACGATGGCGTAACGCGAAGCCGGGTTGCGGAATTTCTGGTAAGCCGCCTTGGCCGGAGCGGTGAAGCTCACCGCCGTGACGATCTCGCCCTCCTTCAGCGCCGTTTCGAACAGGCCCTTGAAGAATTTGTCCGCCGCGATCTCGCGCTTGTTGGTGATGATCGTCGCTGCCAGCGCCAGCAACGCCGCCGGATAGTCGGCCGCCGGATCGTTGTTGGCGATCGAGCCGCCGATGGTTCCCTTGTGGCGCACCGCCGGATCGCCGATCAGCGATGCCATATGCGCAAGCGCCGGGCAGGCCTTCTTCAGCTTCTCGTCGGTGGAGACGTCGTAATGAGTCGTCGCGGCGCCGATCGTGACCGACCTGCCGGACACCTTGACGCCCTGAAGGTCCTTCAGCCGCGACACGTCGACCAGGTCCGACGGCGCCGCGAGCCGCGTCTTCATGGCCGGGACCAGCGTCATGCCGCCGGAGAGCAGCTTGGCGTCGCCGTTCTTCAGCAGCTTGGCGGCATCGGCGACGGAGGAAGCACGGTGATAGTTGACTGCGTACATGGGATCCTCCCCTGAGAGTGCTTGGTCAGTAGTAAGTAGTCAGTAGTGAATGCTCAGCTGCCATTGTCGATGAAGCGCTTTCCTTTTCGCTACTCACTACTGACTCATTTCAGTGCTTCGTCGCGCGGATCGCCGACCACACTGTCGCGGGCGACGCCGGCATGGCGATGTCGACGACGCCGAGCGCATCGGTGATGGCGTTGATGACAGCCGGCGGCGAACCGATGGCGCCGGCCTCGCCGCAGCCTTTGACACCGAGCGGATTGCCCGGGCACGGTGTGTTCGAGGTCGAGACCTTGAAGGAAGGCAGGTCGTCGGCGCGCGGCATGGTGTAGTCCATATAGCTTGCCGTCAAAAGCTGGCCGTTGCTGTCGTAGTGCGCGCCTTCGAGCAATGCCTGGCCGACGCCTTGCGCGATGCCGCCATGTACCTGCCCCTCGACGATCATCGGATTGATGATGTTGCCGAAATCGTCCGCAGCGACGAACTGGACGATTTCCGTCAACCCGGTCTCCGGATCGATCTCGACCTCGCAGATATAGCAGCCGGCCGGGAAGGTGAAGTTGGACGGGTCGTAGAAGGCGGTTTCCTTCAGGCCCGGCTCCATACCGGCGGGCAGATTATGGGCGGTGTAGGAAGCAAGCGCCACCTGGAACCAGGGCAGGCTCTTGTCGGTGCCGGCAACCTTGACCTCGCCATTCTCGATGACGATGTCGCCCTCGTCGGCTTCCAGCAGGTGCGCCGCGATCTTCTTGGCCTTTGCCTCGACCTTGTCCAGCGCCTTGACGATAGCCGACATCCCGACCGCACCGGAACGCGAGCCGTAGGTGCCCATGCCCATCTGCACCTTGTCGGTGTCGCCATGCACGATCGAGACGGAATCGATCGGCACGCCGAAGCGCTGGGTGACCAGTTGCGCGAAGGTCGTCTCATGGCCCTGTCCGTGGCTGTGCGAGCCGGTCAGCACTTCGATGGTGCCGACCGCGTTGACGCGCACCTCCGCCGATTCCCACAAGCCGACGCCGGCGCCGAGCGAGCCGACCGCCGACGACGGCGCAAGGCCGCAGGCTTCGATGTAGCAGCTCATGCCGATGCCGCGCAGCTTGCCCTGCTTGGCGGCGTCCGACCGCCGCTTGGTGAAGCCGGCATAGTCGGCCGCCTTCATGGCGGCATCGAGCGAGGCGTTATAGTCGCCCGCATCATAATTCATGATCACCGGCGTCTGGTGCGGGAAGGAGGTGATGAAGTTCCGGCGCCTGAGTTCCGCCGGCGACACGCCGAGTTCGCGCGCGGCGGTCTCCATCATGCGCTCCAGCACGTAGGTGGCCTCAGGTCGCCCCGCCCCGCGATAGGCATCGACGGGCGCGGTGTTGGTGTAGACGGTGCGCACATTGGCGTGGATCGCCGGGATGTTGTACTGCCCAGACAAGAGAGTGGCATAGAGATAGGTCG
This sequence comes from Mesorhizobium sp. WSM4832, assembly GCF_055811115.1. Classification (NCBI taxonomy): domain Bacteria; kingdom Pseudomonadati; phylum Pseudomonadota; class Alphaproteobacteria; order Hyphomicrobiales; family Phyllobacteriaceae; genus Mesorhizobium; species Mesorhizobium sp. WSM4832. The sequence continues at coordinate 64,979 of NZ_JBVVQH010000004.1, forward strand.
GCACGCAGGACGAGAACAGCGACATGTAGGCGCCGAGATTGGCTATCGTGTCGACCTTCAGCCCGGTGATCCGGTTGTCCTTGTCGAAGGCCATCTCGACGGTCGAGACATGGTCGCGGCCATGCGCATCCGAGAGGAAGCTCTCGGTGCGGTCGGCCACCCATTTGACCGGAACGCCGGTTTTCTTCGAAGCCCACAGGCAGACAATCTCTTCCGGGTAGATGTAGATCTTGGAGCCGAAGCCGCCGCCGACATCCGGCGCGATGACACGCAGCTTGTTTTCCGGCGCGACGTTGTAGAAGGCGCTCATCACCAACCGCGCGACATGCGGGTTCTGCGACGTCGTCCAGCACGTATAGTGGTCCTCGGCCTTGTCGTAGTGCCCGAGAGCCGCGCGCGGCTCCATCGCATTCGGCACCAGCCGGTTGTTGACGATCTTCATGCGCGTGACATGGGCCGCCGACTTGATCGCCGCGTCGGTCGCCTTGCCGTCGCCGAGTTCCCAGTCGAAGATGAGGTTGTTCTCGGCCTCGGCATGGACCTGCGGCGCACCGGGTTGGATCGCCTTCGTGGCATCGACCACGGCCTTCAGTTCCTTATAGGTGATCTCGACCGCTTCAGCCGCGTCGCGCGCCTGGCCCTTGGTGTCGGCGACGACGATGACGACCGCGTCGCCGACATAGCGCACCTTGTCGACGGCGAGCGGCGACCAGGCGCCCATCTTCATCGGCGTGCCGTCCTTGGAATGGATCATCCAGCCGCAGATCAAATTGCCGATGCCGTCGGCCTTGAGCTCCTTGCCGGTGAGGACGCCGATGACGCCGGGCATCGCCTGCGCTTGCTTCACATCGATCTTCTTGATCTGCGCATGCGCGTGCGGGCTGCGCACGAACACGGCATGCTTCATGCCGGGAACCACCATGTCGTCGACATAACGGCCGCCGCCGGTGATGAACCTTCTGTCTTCCTTGCGCGCCACGCGGGCGCCGACGCCTTCGATACCCATAGGAAATTCCTCCGGAATTTAGGGGAGTAGGGCAGTAGGGCAGTAAGGGAGTAGGGATTAGGGCGCTAATGGCCTACTCCCTTACTCCCCTATTCCCTTACTCCCCTAAGCTGCCTGTTTCGCCCTGCCCTTGGCCCCCTTCGCCATCGCTTGCGATGCGGCGAGGATCGCCTTCACGATGTTGTGGTAGCCCGTGCAGCGGCAGATATTGCCGTCGAGCTCGGCGCGCACCGTCGCCTCGTCGAGGCCCTCGGGATGACGCGCGATCATGTCGGTCGCCGTCATGATCATGCCGGGCGTGCAGAAGCCGCATTGCAGCCCGTGATGTTCCTTGAACGCGGCCTGCACCGGGTGCAGCTCGGCGCCGTTGGCCAGCCCTTCGATTGTGACGATGGTCGAGCCCGAAGCCTGCGCCACCAGCATTGTACACGACTTCACCGCCCTGCCGTCGACTTGCACCACGCAGGCGCCGCATTGCGATGTATCGCAACCGACATGCGTGCCCGTGAGGCCGAGATTTTCTCGCAGGAAATGAACCAGCAACGTTCGGTCCTCGACGTTCCCGCTGACCCGCTTTCCGTTCACCATCAACGAAACGTCAGACATGAGCCCCTCCCTGGGTATCAACCTTGGTCGTTCAGCCGCCAGCGTGTTCTAAATGCCCCGGCAATCGATGTTTCCAATGCACCGTAAATGTGCCTTGGACCTCCCCGAAATGCGAGAATGCAGTTCGCCCGAAACGCCGCATATTGTACTTTCGGTCACGCCTCACGTGAAGCGCCCATTGCCAAAGTGAGTCGCCGAGACAACAATGCCTTCGACGCGAGCGCGCCGGGATGCGCATAAAAACAGCGTTGGAGGAACTGCGGGAGGAAGGCAGCTGGCCAGTTCGAGCACACGCTATGCATCGGGCCTTTCGGCGCTCACCACGGATGAGCCCGACCCAAACGCCTTTGCCCGGGCCATTGCGGCCGAAGCCGCGATCGTCAACGCCGGCTTCGCGCTTCTGTTCTTCTCCCAAAGCCTGGTCGACGCGTCAGCGCTCGCCCAGGCGCTGAAGCTGCATGCGCCATTGCTCGCCTATGCCGGCTGCTCGACCGCGGGCGAGATCACGCCGCAGGGACTGGAGGAAGGGCATATCCTTGCCCTGCTGCTGCCGTCGGCGTCGTTTTCGACCGTGTGCACCATGGTCGAAAACCTGTCCTCGTCAGGCATGGATGGAATCACCGAAGAGGTCGCGGCGCTGCGGCGCCTGCTGCGCGGACCGGGCGGCGATGATAGCTCCAAGGGCATATTCGCGCTCTGCTTCATCGACGGACTGTCCTATGCCGAGGAAGCGGTGACCTCGGCCATACACTGGGGGCTGGACGACATTCCGCTGATCGGCGGCTCGGCCGGCGACGACCTGAAATTCGAAACCACCAGTCTGATCGCCAACGGCAGGGTTGCGTCCGACTGCGCCATCATCGTGCTGGTCGCGACCGAGATCCCCTTCCACGTCTTCAAGACCGACAATTTCATCCCGACCGATGAGAAGCTGGTGGTGACGGAGTCCGACCCCGACCATCGCGTCGTGCGCGAATTCAACGCCACCAACGCCGCGGAGGAATATGCAGCCTCCGTCGGCATCCTGCCGCAGATGCTGACGCCACTCAGCTTTGCCTCGCACCCCGTCGTGCTAAAAGTCGGCGGCGAATATTATTGCCGCTCGATCCAGCGCATGCACGCTGACGGCTCGCTGTCCTTCTTCTGCGCCATCGACGACGGCGTGGTGCTGTCAATCGCCCAGCCGAAGAACATGGTGGAATCGACGCGCACCGCTCTCCAGGATGTCGAGCACAGGCTCGGCGGCATCGACATGATCCTCGGCTTCGACTGCGTGCTGCGCCGGCTCGACGCGCGCAACCGTCAGGTCTTCCGCGACATTTCCGAGCTCTATCGGACCAACAAGGTCATCGGCTTCGGCACTTATGGCGAGCAGTACCGCTCGATGCACCTCAACCAGACTTTTACCGGCATCGCCTTCGGCGAACGCCGGGCGGCCGAGTGAGCGAGATGCCGCTTCGCGACATCAACGACCTCGAAAAGCTGAAGAAGATCAACGCGGCGCTTGTCAGCCGCGTCGAGCGCTCGATGGACCAGCAGGGCAACGCCTTCTCACTGTTCCAGACCGCTATTTCGCTGGAAAACAGGGTGCGCAACCGCACCGAGGAATTGCACGCGACGCTGCGCCGGCTCGAGCAGTCGAACATCGACCTCAGCGCGGCGAAGGAGAACGCCGAGCTGGCGAACCTTTCCAAGACCAGGTTCCTTGCCGCCGCCAGCCACGACGTGCTGCAGCCGCTGAACGCCGCGCATCTGTCGGTCTCGGCGCTGGCCGAGGTCCAGACCAGCGACGAAGGCAAAAAGCTGGTGCGCCAGGTCGAGCGCTCGCTGGAGACGATGGAAGACCTGTTGCGCACGCTGCTCGACATCTCCAAGCTCGACGCCGGCGTTGTGCAGCCCGAAATCGGCGACGTCAGCCTGGAGGCGCTGTTTTCCTCGCTGCGTTCGGACTTCCACCCCGAGGCGGAAAAGAAGGGCCTGATCCTGAAGTTCCGACCGGTCAATGTTGCCGTGCGTTCCGACCGCACGCTCTTGCGCCGCATCCTTCAAAACATCCTCTCCAACGCGCTGCGCTACACCCGCTCGGGCGGCGTGCTGGTCGGCACCAGGCATCGCGGCGACACTATCCGCATCGACGTCGCCGACACCGGCTGCGGCATTGCCGAGGACCAGCGCGAGGCGGTGTTCGAGGAATTCCACCGCGGCACCGCGACGCTGGCCGATGCGGGGCTCGCCGGCGGGCTGGGCCTGGGCCTTGCCATCGTGCGCCGCATGGCGGCCGCGCTGGGCCACCCGGTGACCTTCTCCTCGAAGGTCGGGCGCGGCACCATCTTCCACATCGACGTGCCGATCGGCCTGGCGGCGGCCGAACCGGTGACGGCGGTCGCGGACCTGGAACGGCCGCGCGGCTACGGCCTGTTCGGCACCAAGGTGCTTCTGGTCGAGAACGATGCCGACGTGCTTTCCGCCATGACCTCGCTGCTCGAGCGCTGGCAATGCCTGGTGCGCGCCGCGACCTCGACCGACGATGCGCTCGACCTGCTCGGCGATACCGACTGGATGCCCGACATCGTCATCGCCGACCAGCATCTCGACGGCGGCGATCTGGGCACCGCGACCATTGCCGAAGTGCGCGACTATCTCGGCCGTGCCGTGCCGGCCCTGATCGTCACCGCCGACGGCTCCGAAGCCGTCGCCAAGGCGGCGCGGGCCGCCGGCATAGAGCTGATGCGCAAGCCACTGAAGCCGGCGCAGCTAAGGGCGCTGCTGGCGCATTTGTTGGCCTGAAGTGCCCGGTGAAGCTTCCGGTTTACAACTGGTTGCTGACTTCGACCAAATTCCCGTCGGGATCCTTGAAATAGACTGAGAGAATGGCGCCGACCGCCCCGGAGCGCTCGCCCGGGCCTGCGACAATCTCGATGCGTTCCGTCGAAAGCTGCCTCACGACCTCCGCGATCGGCGTGTCAGTGAGGACGCAGAAATTGGCGCTGCCGGGTACCGTTTCGCGCGCAATATCGGGAAAAGCCCGAGCATCCTGAAGGCTGATCTTATTGGCGCCGAAATGCAGCGACCACTTACCCGGCCGCTCCTGGCGCGGCTCCATGCCGAGCACCCGTTCGTAGAAGCGGCATGTGCGCTCGACGTCATCCACCGCAAGAACGATATGATCGAAGGCTCTGATTTTCACAGGTATCGCCTCCGCCGTTGGATGGCCTCCGCCGATCCTCAAAACCCCGCCTGATCCCTGAACAGCTCAGCATTATCGAGCTTCGACACCTCGATCACCGCTTGCGTGCGGCTATACACATTAAGCTTGCGCAGGATCTCCGAGACATGCGCCTTCACCGTGGTCTCACCCACCTGCAGCTCGTAGGCGATCTGCTTGTTGAGCATGCCCTGGCGCAGCATCTGCAGGACCCGCAATTGCTGCGGCGTGAGCTTGGCCAGGCGCTGCACCATGTCGGCGCGGTCGGTGCTGTCGGGATCGGGCGGCTGGCCTTCGTAGTTTTCCGGCACATAGACGGCACCGTCCATGACCGAGCGGATGGCGGCGGCGAGATCGCTCTTCCTCGCCGATTTCGGAATGAAGCCGGCCGCGCCATAGGACAGCGCCTCGGAAATGATCTTCGGCTCCTCATAGCCGGACACGATCACGACCGGCAGGCGCGGATAGCGGGTCCGAAGCTGCAACAGCCCTTCGAAGCCATGCACGTCGGGCATGCTCAAATCGAGCAGCGCGAGGTCGAACGGCTTTGCGCCGGCGAGAAGATCGATCGCCTCGGAGATCGAGCGTGCTTCGACCGTATCGACATCCGGATAGGCCATCTGCACGGCGCTGTGCAGCGCCTCGCGAAACAGCGGGTGGTCGTCGATGATCAGGAAGCGGGCGCGATCGCTGACGGAGGTCATTGCATGGGTTCGGGCATCGGTTCGGTTTGGTCCGGCGCAGGATAGTCCCGCGACCATGGCCAGATTATTGCCAAATAGTATATCGGCCAATGGTATACAGCCTCGACGATACACAACGCTGTCGCCGAAACGACAGGGTCAACGGCTTCGTGGCCGCCATGCCTTGCCCGCCTGGCGAAATCGGCCGAATGTGCTGGCGGATTCACGACAACGCAGAGACAGTCCATGACAGACTTCGTCCTTCCGCCGCCGGCAATCGCCTCGGTCGCCATTGCCGGCTCAGCGGAACGCTTTGCCGTGCGCCGCATCTTCTGCGTCGGCCGCAATTACGCCGCGCATGCGCGCGAACTCGGCAATGACGAGCGCGACCCGCCCTTCTTCTTCACCAAGCCGGCCGACGCGGTGGTCGACAGCGGCACGGAAATCCCCTACCCGCCGCTGACCTCGAACCTCCACCACGAGATCGAGCTGGTGGTGGCGATCGGCAAGGCCGGCTTTCGCATTGGGCGCGAAGACGCGCTCGCCCATGTCTGGGGCTATGGCGTCGGCGTCGACCTGACCCGCCGCGACCTGCAGGACCAGGCCAAGAAGGCGGCGCGTCCCTGGGATTGGTCGAAGGCGTTCGACCAGTCCGCGCCTTGCGGTCCGCTGGTTGCGGCCGCGAAAACGGGCCATCCCGTCAAAGGCCGCATCTGGCTCGCCGTCAACGGCGCGGTGAGACAGGACGGCGACCTTGCCGAATTGATCTGGCCGGTCGCCGACATCGTCTCGATCTGCAGCGAGGCGGTCGTATTGCAGCCCGGCGACCTGATCTTTACCGGCACGCCGGCCGGCGTCGGCCCGGTTCAGGCGGGCGACAGGATCACCGGCGGTGTCGACGGCATCGGCACCATTGATGTGACCATCGGGCAGCCGAGGCGATGAGCGACCTCGTCCTCCACAACTACTACCGCTCCTCCACCTCCTATCGGGTGCGGATTGCGCTCGAGATGAAGGGTCTGGATTACACCTATGTGCCACACCACCTTCGGCACGGCGAGCATCTCGAGCCCGCCTATCTCGCGGTCAACCCGCAAGGGCTGGTGCCGGCGCTGGTGCTGGATGACGGCAGGCTTTTGACGCAATCGCTGGCGATCATCGAATATCTCGACGAGATCCAGCCCGAGCCGCCGTTGCTGCCGAAGGATGCGCTGGGCCGCGCCAGGGTCCGGATGCTGGCGCAGATGATCGCCTGCGACATCCATCCGGTGAACAATCTGCGCGTGCTCACCTCGCTGCGCACTTTGTTCGGCGCCAGCGATGAGGATGTCGTCAACTGGTTCCGGCATTGGGTGAACGAAGGCTTCCAGCCGATTGAAAAGATTCTGGCTTCGTCGCCGCAGACCGCCACGTTTTGCCATGGTGACACGCCGGGCCTGGCCGATATCTGCCTTGCCGCACAGGTCACCAACAATGCCCGCTTCGGTGTCGACATGACCCCCTATCCCGTGATTACGCGCATCAACGCCGCCTGCATGGCGCTGCCGGCTTTTCAGAAAGCTGCACCGCAGAACCAGATCGATGCCGAATAGCAAGACCTAGGGCGTGAACTCATAGATGCGAAATAGAAGCGAACGGTTACGCTGCAAACGTCGGTTGTGCTAGAAATTCGGGAGGTGGGCTTCTGGGTGTCCTACCTTATGGTCCGATCACACAAGGAGGTCAGTTGGTGAGTGCACCTAATTTCGAGGCTCCCAGATGCGAATGCGGTACACTTGAGGCGCTTTCCAAGGAACCGTCGATCCCCATCGTGTTCGATGCCGGACTCAATGAGTATCACATCGTTGGAACTGCTCAACAGCAGGTCATGATCTATCACTGCATCTTCTGCGGCGGCCAAACGCCAGCCTCACGAAGGGATGAGCTTTTCATGCATGTGACGAGCGAAGAGTTTGAAAGGCTTAGGAAGGCGACAAGCAGCCTGAAGACGCTGGACGACGTTGTGGGAGCTTTTGGGCGGCCGGATTTCGACCATCCGGCCGGATTCAGCTCCACGGAACCCGTCGGTCTCGGTCCGCGCAGAACCACCGACTTCAGACAGATGACATTTAGTACCCTATCAGACACTGCAAATGTCCACGTCGCCATAGATTTGAACGACAAGGTTCAATTCAGCTTCACGCCAAAACCCGTAGCGCGCGACTAAGCAAGCAAGACGTTAGCCCAGCTACCCGATCGGCCTTGTAATGAGACTACACCCTAAAGTCCCACTCTGAGCGTCGCCGCCCAAAACACCAGCGCCACCAGACCGATGCCGGCGCCAAGCAGGCAGACGCCGGTCCAGCCCCAGGCGCCGTAGGTCATGGTCGAGGCGATCGAGCCGAGCGCGCTGCCCAGTGAATAGAAGATCATGTAGCCGCCGACCAGCCGGCTGCGGGCGTCCGGCCGGCGCGCGAAGATCAGGCTTTGATTGGTGACGTGCACGGCCTGGATGGCGAGGTCGAGCATGACGATGCCAAGCACCAGCAGCCAGAGCGACGTGCCCATGAAAGCGATCGGCAGCCAGGCGGCGGCCATCAGCGAGAGGCTGAGACCGGTGACCAATTGGCCCTGCCCGCGATCGACGAGCATGCCGGCCCGGCGCGCGCCGAGCGCGCCCGCGGCGCCCGCCAGCCCGAACAGGCCGATCCCGGTATGCGAGAGCGAAAACGGAGGTGCTGCGAGCGGCAGCACCAGCGGCGCCCACAGCACGTTGAAGCTGGCGAAGATCAGCATGGCGAGAATGGCGCGTACGCGCAGCAGCGGCTCCTGCGCGAACAGAAGCAACACCGAGACCAGCAGCCGCGCATAGGATGCGCGCGGCCGCTCGACCTCCTGGCGAGGCAGGATACGGAACAGGATCGCCGCCATCGCAAGCGTCAGCGCCGCCGAGACGAGATAGACCGAGCGCCAGCCGGCGAAATCGGCGACCAGCCCCGAAACGAAGCGCGCGAGCAGGATGCCGAGGATGACGCCGCTGGTGACCGTGCCCACCGCCCGCCCTCGCTCCGCCGGCGCCGCCAGGTCGGCTGCATATGCCACCAGAACCTGGACGACGACGGCAAGCACGCCCACCGCCGCGAGGCTTAGGAGCAGCACCGCGGCGCTCGGCGAAACGCCGACAAGGATAAGCGCCAAAGCCGAAAGCACGGCCTGGGTGGCAACCAGCTTGCGGCGGTCGAAAAGATCGCCAAGCGGCACGATGAAGAACAGGCCGAGCGCATAGCCGATCTGCGTCACCGTCACCACGATGCCGACCGAGGCCGGGTCGATGGAAAAGTCGCGCGCGATGGCGTCGAGCAGCGGATGCGCGAAATAGACATTGGCGACGCTCAGGCCGCAGGCAATCGCAAAGATCAGCGCGGTGAGGCGCGGCAATCCCGCCTTCCCCTTACCCGTGCTGCCTCCCTCAAGACGCTGCAGGTCGGTGCTTTGCAGTTGCAGATTCATCGTGCTCTCCACTTGGTTTCAACTTGAAACCATTGCGGAATAGAGAGGAAGGTTTTATCTTGCAACCACAAATCCGAAATCTGGACGAATTGCATGGTTAAACGGACGAGCCATCAAAACGCGGATTGCCTCATCGCCCGGCCGCTCGATGCCATCGGCGACTGGTGGTCGCTGCTGATCGTGCGCGATGCCTTCGACGGCATGCGGCGCTTCGGCGAATTCCAGAAGAGCCTGGGCGTGGCCAAGAACATCCTTTCGGCGCGCCTGCGCAATCTGATCACGCATGGCATCCTCGAAACCGTCCCGGCTCCAGATGGCAGCGCGCATCATGAATATGTGCTGACCGAAAAAGGCCGGGGGCTGTTCTACGTCCTGGTGGCGCTGCGCCAATGGGGCGAGGCCTATTTCTCCGGACCGGGCGAGCCCTACACCTTCATGGTCGACACCCGGACCGGCAGGCCGATACGGCGCCTGGAAGTGCATGCGCAGGACGGCCGCCAGCTTGCGCCCGGCGAAACGCGGCTGGCCGATTTCCGCCAGCAACGGCAATAGCGGGATCGGTCGATCCCGGTACTGGCAGAATCGATTTCCGGTCAACCGGCAGCGGAATCGGCTATCGTCGCTCCCGGACAAGCGAAGGGTGGAGTTGCCTATGAAAGCGGTGGTCTTCGAAAAGTTCGGCGAGGCGCCGACGATCCAGACCGTGCCCGATCCGAAGCCGGCAGCCGACGGCGTCGTCATCAAGGTCGAGGCGACCGGTCTCTGCCGCAGCGACTGGCACGGCTGGATGGGCCATGATGACGCCATCACCTTGCCGCATGTTCCTGGCCACGAATTGGCAGGCGTCGTTGTCGCCGCCGGCAAGCAGGTCAGCCGCTGGAAGGCCGGAGACCGCGTCACTGTCCCCTTCGCCGTCGGCTGCGGCCGCTGCTTCGAATGCACCTCCGGCAACCATCAGGTCTGCGAGCACCAGTCGCAGCCGGGCTTTAACGCCTGGGGCTCGTTCGCCGAATATGTCGGCATCGAACACGCCGACACCAATCTGGTTCGGCTGCCCGAGAAAATGGAATTCGCCACCGCAGCCAGCCTCGGCTGCCGCTTCGTCACCTCCTTCCGCGCCATCGTCGACCAGGGTCGGGTGACGCCTGGCGAATGGGTGGCGGTGCATGGCTGCGGCGGCGTCGGCCTCTCGGCGGTGATGATCGCCAGCGCCATGGGCGCCAATGTCATCGCCATCGACCTCACCGACGAAAAGCTGGAATTCGCCAAAAAGATCGGCGCGGTGGCGACGATCAATGCCGCGACGACGCCGAACGTGGTCAAGGCCGTCAAGCAGATCACCAATGGCGGCGCGCATATGTCGATGGACGCGCTCGGCCACCCGACCACCTCGTTCAACTCGATCGCCAATTTGCGCCGGCGCGGCCGCCACGTTCAGGTCGGGCTGATGCTGGGCGAGCATGCCCGTCCGCAAGTGCCGATGGACAAGGTGATCGCCTTCGAGCTCGAAATCCTCGGCAGCCACGGCATGCAGGCCTACCGCTACTCCGCGATGATGGAGATGATCCGCACCGGCAAGCTGAAGCCCGAGCTGCTGGTCGGCAAGAGGATCAGCCTCGAGGAAGCGCCGGCGGCCCTAATGGCGATGGGCGGGTTCGAAGGGATTGGTATCGGGGTGGTGACGAAGTTCTGAGTAAGCGCCTACCGCGCAAACTTCTTCGCCCCGAACACGCACGCCACGACGCCGAGCGTGACGACCATCATCATCGGGCTGACCTGCTCATGCAGCAGGCTCGCCGCCAGCGCCAGGCCGAAGAAGGGCTGCAGCAATTGCAACTGCCCGACGGCGGCGATGCCTCCCTGCGCCAGGCCACGATACCAGAACACGAAGCCGATCAGCATGCTGAACAGCGAGACGTAGGCGAGACCGATCCAAGCGCCGGATCCGACGCCTGCGAAGGACCGCGGCAGCGTCGCAAAGGTCAGCGCCAGCATGACCGGCAACGACAGCGCCAAGGCCCAGCAGATCACCTGCCAGCCGCCGAGCCGGCGCGACAGCGCGGCGCCCTCCGCATAGCCCAGTCCGCAGACGGTGATGGCGCCCAGCATCAGGCCGTCGCCGACCGGTGATGCTGTCAACCCTTGCGACAGGGCAAAGCCCGCGACCAGCGCGCTGCCCAGGCACGAGAACAGCCAGAAGGCCGGGCGCGGACGGTCGCCGCCGCGCAACACGCCGAAGATCGCGGTCGCCAACGGCAACAAGCCGACAAAAATGATGGAATGCGCCGAGGTGACATGCTTCAGCGCCAGCGCCGTCAGCAACGGGAAGCCGACCACGACACCCAGCGCAACGACGACGAGCGAAGCCAGATCCTTTCGCTCCGGACGCTTCTGGCGAAACAGCAGCAACATGGCGATCCCCAGAAGGCCGGCAATGGCCGCCCGGGCCGACGTCAGGAAGGTCGGGTCGAAATCCATCACCGCCACCCGCGTCGCCGGCAGCGACCCGCTGAAGATCAGCACGCCGATGAAGCCGCTGAGCCAGCCGTCAAAACTCTTTTCCATCATCTGCTCCCTTTGCGCTTCCGTACGGGGCAGGTCATGGCATTGCCAGAGACAATGGAGTACAATTTCACAAAACTGTAATGGCCTGCGGGGAAGTACGGATGGTCGCAAACCGCCCAGATGCCAGCGGCGCAACCCTCGTCGAAACTGTCATGGCGGCAATTCGCCAGCGGATCGCGGCGCGTACGCTGACGCCCGGAGCCCGCCTGCCGTCGATACGGGCCATGGCCAAATCCATGCAGGTTTCGAAATCGACCGTGGTCGAGGCCTATGAGCGGCTTGCGGCCGAAGGCGCGATCCGCTCGCGCCCGGGCTCGGGTTTCTACGCCGCCGGCCAGCTTGCGCCACTGTCGCTGGCCGAGATCGGCCCTCGCCTCGACCGGGCCGTCGATCCGCTCTGGGTCTCACGGCAATCGCTGGAGGCGGGCGAGGACATGCTGAAGCCCGGCTGCGGCTGGTTGCCTGCTTCCTGGATGCCGCAGGCCGCCTTGCGCCGGGCGCTGAGAACCGCGGCCCGCGCGGACGATGTGGCGCTTGCCGATTACGGCACGCCGCTCGGCCTGCCGCCTTTACGCCAATTGCTGGCGCGGCGCATGGCCGGGCATGGGGTCGAGGCCTCGCCCGACCAGATCATGCTGACCGATTGCGGCACCCAGGCGATCGACCTTTTGTGCCGTTTCCTGCTTGAGCCCGGCGACGCCGTGCTGGTCGACGATCCTTGCTATTTCAACTTTCACGCGCTGCTGCGCGCCCATCAGGCCAAGGTGATCGGGGTGCCTTACACACCTTCGGGGCCGGATATCGAGCTCTTCGCCCGGGCGCTCGCCGAGCACCGGCCGCGCCTCTACATCACCAATTCCGGCATCCACAACCCGACCGGCGCGATCCTGTCGCCGGTCACCGCGCATCGGCTGCTGAAGCTCGCCGACCAGGCGGAACTCACCATCGTCGAGGACGACATCTTCGCCGACTTCGAGCACGCTCCTGCCCCGAGGCTCGCGGCCTTCGACGGGTTGCAGCGCGTCGTCCAGATCGGCTCCTTCTCCAAGACATTGTCGGCCTCGGTGCGCTGCGGCTTCATCGCCGCGCCCCGCGACTGGATGGAGGGCCTGACCGATCTCAAGATCGCCACGACCTTCGGCGGTGGGCGGCTCTCCTCGGAACTGGTGCTGACCTTGTTGAAGGACGGCAGCTACCGCAAGCATGTCGAGCAGTTGCGCACCCGCCTGTCGCGCGCCATGGCCGAGACTGCCGGCAGGCTGAGAGCGATGGGCATCATGCCCTGGATCGACCAACCGTCCGGCATGTTCCTGTGGTGCCGCCTGCCCGACGGCATCGACGCTGCCGACGTCGCGCGCCATGCGCTGTCGGACAATATCGTGCTGGCGCCCGGCAATGCCTTCAGCCTGTCGCACACCGCCGGCCGCTTCATGCGTTTCAACGTCGCCCAGTGCGGGGATCAGCGTATTTTCAAGGCGGTCGAGAACGCGATGGCCGCATCGCGTCGCAAAGCCGCATAGACCGGGCGACGGCAATTGACAGGGCGATCCTCTTACTCGTAAGTAGACAGACCTGTCTCACTATCGATAGCACCATGACTGAACCAGCCAAGATCGATAAGCGCCAGCACATCATCGAAACCGCCTACGGGCTGTTCAAGCGTGTGGGCTTTCATGCCACGGGCATCGACCGCATCATCGCCGAGGCCGAGGTGGCCAAGATGACCATGTACCGGCACTTCCCCAGCAAGGACGATCTGATGGTCGAGGTTCTGGCCTACCGGGCCGAGCGGTTCGATCGCCAGCTCGACCGCCTCGCCGAGCAGGCGGCTACGCCCGACCGGAAGATCGGCACGATTTTCGACTGGTACGGCCGCTGGTTCCACAGCGCCGACTTCCACGGCTGTCTGTTCGCGCATGCCCTGGCGGAATTCGGCGATCCTGCGCATCCGGTCTTCCAGGCGGCCGCCGGTCAGAAAAACGGCCTGAAGCGGCGCATGCGGCTGATCCTCGAAGAGACGATGCCCGCCGACGCGGCCGACAGCGCTTCGGCCGCCCTGCTGATGCTGATCGAGGGCGCGACGCTGATGGCCAGGATGAGACAGCCCGACGCCGCCATTCGCGACGCCCGCAAGGCGGCTATGGCCATTCTCGCCACGCACGCGGGACCGCAATGAGCGCGACGGTCATCGGCCTGGCGCTGTTCGCCGCGATCCTGCACGCCAGCTGGAACGCCTTCCTGCGAACCGGCAGCGACAGGCTATGGACCGTCACGGTCATGAGCTTTTCGGCGACGGTCGTCGCCATTCCGCTGGCGATCTTCCACCCGCTGCCGGCGGCGTCGGCCTGGCCCTATGTCATGCTCTCCGCCTGCCTTCAGGTTGGCTACAGCCTGTTTCTGGTAGCTGCCTACCGCTATGGTGAATTGGGGCAGGTCTATCCGATCGTCCGCGGCTCCGTGCCGCTCCTGGTGGCGCTTGGCGGTTTCGTTCTGGCGGGCGAGCGTCTGAGCCCGCATCAGATCCTTGGCGTCGTTCTCGCCGCGCTTGGCATCATGAGCCTTTCGCTTGGCAAGGGGCGCGCGGCAACGAGATCGATCCTTTATGCGCTGGCGACGGGTGCGATCATCGCGGCCTATGCAACCATCGATGCCATCGGTGTCCGGTTGGCGGGAAGCTCAGGCGCCTACATAGCCTGTGTGTTTCTGGTCTACGGCGTGCTGCTGCCGGTGACCTTCATCGTCTACCGCGGCAGGCTCACGGTGGACTTTCGTTCGCCCGACACGCTGAAAGCGCTCGGCGGCGGAATTTTCGCCCTGATCGCCTACGGCGCCGTGGTCGCGGCCTTCGCGCTCGGGCCGGCCGGCCCGATCACGGCCATCCGCGAGACGAGCGTGGTTTTCGCGGTGTTGATCGGAAGGCTTTTCCTGGGCGAGACGCTGACGCCGAGGCGGATTGCGGCCTGCGGCGTTGTCGCGTTAGGCGCGATCTGCCTTGGCTATCAAGGGTGACGTCGTTCCCAACGGTCTCTCAAGCCCCTGCCCGCTTGCGGCGCTCATACATCATCACCAGCGTTTCGGCGGTCAGGGCCGGCGTCTGCTCGCCTTCGATCTCGACGGTGTTGGCCGCCTTCATGAGATACTGGCCGGGGCCGCGATCCTCCATGGAAAGCAGCGTGATGCGCAGCCTGATGCGCGCGCCGGCCTTGACCGGCGCCAGGAAACGCACCTTGTCGAAGCCGTAGTTGAAGGCGGCTTGCGTGTTTTCCGGCGCGATGTCCATCTCCAGCGCCAGCGCGCCGGTGATCGACAGCGTCAGATAGCCATGCGCGATCGTGGTACGGAACGGGCTCTGCCTTTTTGCGCGCTCGGGATCGACATGGATCCACTGATGGTCGCCCGTGCATTCGGCGAACTGGTCGATGCGCAACTGGTCGACTGTCGTCCAGTCGGACACGCCGATCTCCTGCCCGGACATCATGCGCAGCTGTTCGAAGGTCAGCGGCGTCCTCCGCCGTGTTTCCGTCATTCCGACTTTCCCGTCACTTTTGCCTGCTCCCGACCATGCAGCGGCAGCCTCAGTCAATTCGCGGCTTCGCTATTTCCACCGGCAAAGTTGATGCTTTTGCGGCAAGCCGAGAACGCGCGGCGCTTGGGCGGGTTGCATAGCGTGTCAGTCGACGGTGGAGCCGAAACGGCCGAATATTCTACTTCTTCCCGTAACCGGCGCGGATTTCCGCCATCGCGTCCCTGATCCGGTCGCGCAGGATTTCGACGGACTCCGTGCTGGATCTTCGCACAAGGTCAGCCACTTCGCTGGCATTCTTCAGCGTCGTCTCGAAGGATCTGCGGGCAAATTCGGCCTGTTTGCTCATCAGGTCCTGCGGATTGCCGGGTGTCTGGTAGTTCTGCGCCATCGTGGTGACCTCATGCAGGGCGTCCTGCACCATTTCGTGCTGTCTTGCCAGCACCGAGGAGGTGCCGGCAGCGCTTGCCCTTGCCGACTTTTCCAAGGCTTCGAGGTTCTTGCGGTGATGATCGAGGATCGCCTGGACATCGACATTCGGCAATTTGAGGTCGCGGCCGAACCTGCTGAACATGTCGAGGAAAGAGTCTGAGTCCGGTTGTTTTGCCATTCTATGCCTCCCGATTGCCGCGTTTTGCGGCACCCTTGAAGGAGAATAGTGCGCGGCTGGCCCGCGTCAATCGACCAGAAACAGCAGCTCCGCCGTATAGAGCGCCAAGCCGGCAAGCCCGCCGATGATCATGCCATTGAAGCGGATATATTGCAGGTCCTTGCCGATGTTCATCTCGATCAGCCGCGTCAGTTGCGCCAGGTCCCAGCGCTTGACCTGGTCGGCGATGAATTTCGACACGCCGCTCTTCTGGCTCTCGACGAACGAGGCCAGCGCCACGACGAAGCCCCGGTTCATGTCGGCCCTGATCTCGGCGTCGTCGGCCAGATGCCGGCCGGCCTCGACGAACATGTTGGCGAGATGCTCGCGGATCATCGAATTCGGCGCATCGATGTCCTGCTCGATGAACAGGCGCAAGCTTGTCCAGGCATCGCCGGCCATCGCCCTCACCTCCGGACGGCCGAGAAAGTCGCGCTTCAGCTTCTCGGCGCGCCTTGCATATTGCTTCGAGGTCCTTAGCCGCTCGATGAAGCCAAGCGCGAACCGGTCGAATTCGGCGCGCATCGGATGGTCGGGATCAGCCCTGACCTCATCGAGTAGCGAACCCGCCGAAGCGACGATCTTCTTCAAGAGATAGGCGTCGGCCCGGAACAGGTTGAAAAGCGACGGCAATTCCTCGCGGATCTTTTCGCGCATCGTCGCCAGCGCCTGCTCGTCGTTGAGGAAACGCCCCACGACCCTGGTGAATTCGTCGAACAGTTTCTGGTGACGGCGATCGTCGGTCAGCGCCGACAGCAGATCCGCCGCGAGCGGCGCCAGCGGCACCTTTTCGATCTGCTCCAGCATGCGGCTGGTGACGAAGTCGCGCAGGCCGGATTGCTCCACTGCCGACAACGTCTGCGGCACCAGCCGCGCGACGAATCGCGACAGGCTGGCGGCGCGCTCGGCATCAGCCAGCCAGTCCGCGACCAGAGCGGCGAAGTCGACCTCGGCCAGTTTTTCGCGCACCGGCTCCGGCGCCAGGAAATTGGCTTCGATGAAACGGCCGAGATTGTCGGCGATCCGGTGCTGGTTCTCCGGGATAATGGCTGTATGAGGAATGGGCAAGCCAAGTGGCCGCCGGAACAGCGCCACCACGGCATACCAGTCGGCAAGGCCGCCGATGGTCGCCGCCTCGGCGAAGGCCGCGACGAAGCCGAGCCATGGATGGCTGCCCTGCAAGGACTTGGCGAGCGCGAAGACAAGGATGCAGAAGGCGAGCGCCGCGGCGGCGATGAACTTGGTCCGCCGCAATGCCGAAAGCTTCGCTTGCGCATCGGCGTCGAAACGGACCGGCACGAGGGCCGGAGCTGACTGTGACATGGAAGGGCCGTTTCCTGTTTGCACCCGCATCTATCTAGTGGCTGCACCGACGAAACGCTCGCTGAAGCTCAGGGCATATCGGCGTCGCCATAGGCGGCATGCACAAAAAGTTGACACGATTGTTCAGCTATGTGGCGGTCCAGTCTGGAATTGTTCCAAACTATGGGCCATATTCGGCTTAAGCTAATATTTTCGCGAGGATACCATGCGGCTCACGCGCCAGACCAATTATGCGATGCGCATCCTGATGTATTGCGCCGCAAACACCGACAGGCTGAGCCGCATCCCCGAGATCGCCGCCGCCTATTCGGTTTCGGAGCTGTTCCTGTTCAAGATCCTGCAGCCGCTGGTCGAGGCCGGCCTGGTCCAAACCGTGCGCGGCCGCAACGGCGGCGTGCGTCTCGGCCGCGCGGCCGAGCAGATCAACCTGTTCGATGTCGTGCGCGTCACCGAAGAGAGTTTCGCCATGGCCGAGTGCTTCGAGAACGACGCGGCCGAATGCCCGCTGGTCGATAGCTGCGCCCTGAATTCGGCGCTGCGCGAGGCGCTCAACGCCTTCTTCGCCGTGCTTTCCCGCTACACGATCGCCGATCTCGTCGCCGCTCGCCCGAACGTGCGCCATCTGCTCGGCATCGATCTTTTGGAGCAGCGCGCCCCGGCGGCCTAAGCGGCCGATTGCGGCAATACGAACGGCACGCTTCCCGCAGGCAGCGCGCCGACCTTCAAACGGCAGTCGAAGACCTTTTCAATCAGCTCGTCGTTCAGCACCGCTGCCGGCGAGCCGGCGGCGGCCAATTCGCCACGATGCAGCACGAAGATGCGATCGGCATACATGGCCGTGAGGTTGAGGTCGTGCAGGATCGCCACGACACCGCCGCCACGCCGGGCGAAATCGCGCGCGATGTTCATGATGATGAGCTGATGCTTGACGTCCAGGCTGGAGACCGGCTCGTCGAGGAACAGATAGCGCGGCCTGCCCTCCAGCACCGGCGCCCAGACCTGGCACAGCACGCGCGCAAGCTGCACGCGCTGCTGCTCGCCGCCGGAAAGCTCCTGGTAGAAACGGCCGGCAAAGCTGTCGAGGTCGACACGCGCCAGCGCCCGCTCGGGCAAACGCGCATCCTCTCCCGGCAACACGCCCGAGCGCCCTCCGACCAGGCCGAGGCGCACGATCTCGCGCACGGTGAAGGGAAAGGACAGCGCCGTCGACTGCGGCAGCACCGCGCGCAGCGTAGCCGTCTCGACCGGCTTCATGGCCGACAGGTCGCGGCCGTTGAGCGTGACGGTGCCGCTATAGGCAAGCTCGCCGGTCAACGCCTTGAGCAGGGTCGTCTTGCCGGATCCGTTCGGCCCGACAATGGCCGAGACCTTGCCGGGCCGCGCCGCGAAGTGGACATGCGACACGATGCGCTTGCCGCCGATCGCCACTGAAATGTCGCGCGCCTCGATCATGGCAAACTCACAAATCGACGATGCCGCGCCGGCGCAGCAGGATCCACAGGAAGAACGGCGCGCCGGCGACCGCTGTGACGATGCCGATCGGCAGCTCGGCCGGCGCGACGATGGTGCGGGCGACCGCGTCGGCGAGCAGAAGCAGCGACGCGCCGAGGAGCGCCGAGGCCGGCAGCAGGTAGCGGTTGTCCGGACCGATCGCCAGGCGCAGGACATGCGGCACGACGATGCCGATGAAGCCGATGCCGCCGCTGACCGCGACCGAAGCGCCGACCGCCGCCGATACACCGACGATGGCCGTGTATTTCAGCCGCTGCACCGGAATGCCGAGATGGCCCGCGGTTGCCTCCCCGAGCGCCAGCGCGTTGAGGCCGCGCGACAGGAACGGCATCGCCGACAGCGCCAGCACGATCACCGGCCCGATGGTGCCGATCTTCGGCCAGGTTGCGCCGGCAAGCGAGCCGAGCTGCCAGAAGGTCAGGTCGCGCAACTGGCGATCGTCGGCCATGAAGATGAGGACGCCCGTAAGGGCCATGGCAAGGGCGCTGATGGCGATGCCGGCAAGCAGCATCGTGGCGACCGACGTCCGCCCCTGGCGCGTGGCGATGGCATAAAGCAAGAAAGTCACCGCCAGACCGCCGACGAACGCCGCCAGCGGCAGCGCGAGCGTGCCAAGCGCAAGCGTGACCGGCGCAAGCCATGTGGTGCCGAGCACGATGATTGCCACCGCGCCGAGGCTGGAGCCGGCCGAAACGCCGATCAGGCCGGGATCGGCAAGCGGATTGCGGAACAGCCCCTGCATCACCGCGCCGCACACGGCGAGCGCGGCACCGATGAGCACACCGAGCAGGACGCGCGGCATGCGGATGTCGTAGACGATCAGCTGGTCGCGCGCCCCAAGCGCCGCGTCCACCGGCACGGCCCCGGTAAACCAGTCGCGGATGACGCGGACAGCGGACGCATCGGAAGCTCCCGACGTCAGCGACAGGAAAACGGAGAGCGCGAGCGCCAGGCCCAACAGCAGGATGACAAACCGTGCCCGTGCCGAGCGGTCGCCATCGGCCGTCATCACCCTGCCCGCCGCGCCGGCAATGGACTGTTCGGCCATGGCCGCTCAGTCCGTGACCTGATCGCCATAGAGCGATACGGCAAGATCGTGGATGGCTTCGGCCGTGCGCGGCCCGAAGCCCAGCAGATAGCCGCCATCCATGCTGATCGCCTTGCGGGCGGCACCAGCCGGAGTCGAGGCGATCGACGGATTGGCGAACAGCTCGTCTTCCGAGATCGGAGGCCCGGCATTCCTCATGGTCAGGATCACGTCCGGCCTGGCGGTGACGATCGCCTCGTCCGACATCTGCTTGTAGCCGGAAAAGCCTTCGACCGCGTTGACCGCTCCGGCAAGCTTGATGATGCCGTCACCGGCGGTATCGCTGCCCGCGGCAAGGATCCTGCCGCCCTGCGTCGAAAGCACGAACAGGATGCGCTTGCGCTCCTTGATCGAGGCCGTCTGTTTCTCGGCCGCCGTCAGCTTCGCATCCATCTCGGCTGCCAGCTTCTCGGCCTTGGCGTCGACGCCGAGCGCCTTGCCGACGATACGGATCTTTTCGATTATGCCTTCATGGCTGTAGTGCTCGGGCACCTCGATGAAAGGCACGCTCGACTTCTTCAGCACGTCGATCGCTTCCTTCGGGCCGCTGCCATGCAACGCCAGGATTCCGCTCGGATTGACCGACAGCACACCCTCCGGCGACAGCGCGCGCATATAGCCGACATCGGGGAGCTTCAGCGCCTCCTTGGGGTAGGAACTGGTCGAATCGCGCGCCACCAGGTGCCCTTCCTCGCCCAGCGCATAGACGATCTCTGTGATGGAGCCGCCGATGGATGCGATCCGCGACGCATCGGAAAACACGGTCGCGCCTTCGTTGGCGCCGGCCGGCAAGGCAGCAAGCAAAACACCGAGCATCGGCGCAAGCGCCGCGCGAAAACGGAAAACAACACGCATTGGGGTTTACCTATGCAGCGGTCGGATTGGGAATGCGGGGCAGGTTCTCGGCGAGGAAGCGCCAGTCCTCGCGCTCGCTTTCGCCTTCGTGGCGCTTGCCGAAGAACTGGATAATCATCCCGCCATTGGCGTCATAAGCCTCGAGCGAAGTGACATGGCCGTCCTTGGTCGGCTTGCGCACCGCCCAGACTTCGTGGATGTGATCGGTCCTCAGATGCAGGTGGAAGGTCTCGTCGAGCACGTTGATCCACGGCCCCATCGGCTTGACCGACCGGATCGGGCCGGAATGGATCTGGATGCAGCCGCGGTTGCCCACGAAGCACATGATCGGCATCCCGCCTTCGGCCGCGTGGTGGAACATGGCGCCCACCGCGTCATTGTCGAGCAGCCAGGCATAGTCCTGGCCGACCATCCGCACCGCCTCGCGGCGGCTGAGCTTCAGCGTCTTCAGCATGCCGAAGAACTGATGCACGTCGGTGAGCCGGCTCCAGCGGTCGCGCAGGTCGTCGATCGTTGCAGCCGAGCCTTGGGCCTCGCCCTCTCCATCCGCGGCGCTTGGGAGGATCGCGACGGTCGGTTCCTGGTTCGACGATTCGAGGCCCGCCACCAGCTTTTGGTAGGCATAGAGGTTCGACGCCGGCCGCAGATGCACCTTGTGCACGGCCTCGCCCCCCGCGTCGAAGAACTGCAGGCTGCGGCGGATCTCGCCGCCATCGCGCTTTTCGACGGAAAAACCATGCGCCCAGACCTTCGGGAAGATCCGCAGGTCGATGTTTTCGCCCAGCACCATGGCGTTGTGATTGCCGGTGACGACCTTGTCGTAGACGCCGATCTTTTCATGCACGGCGCTTTCGTTGCGGGTCAACGCCATCACCTCGCCGACCGCATCGAGGCCGGTCAGCAGATCGTTGACGCGCGGCTCGACGCGCACGGCGCCGACGCCGCAATGCGCCGCGACCAGTTCCGCTTCCGAAATGCCCAGTTGCGCCGAGAGATCGCGCTCCCGCATTTTCGGATTATCCTGCCTTGCCCGCCGGATTTCCTCCGGCGACGGCTTCACGCGCTGGTCCATATCGTCACCTGTAATGCCTGATGTTCGTTCATCGCCCGCCGATTGCGGTCATTTGTTGAGGATCAGCTTGCCCTGGCGGGTGATCTTCAGGCGGTAGAGCGCGCCATGATGCTCGATGCCGATCTCATGCTCGCCCTGGAACAGCGTGTTGCTGGAGAGCGTCCTCACCGCCAACGGCACCCGTTCGTAACGCATCTGCGTGTCCTCCGGACGGCGAACGCGATAGCGGAAATCATTGGGATTGTGCGTGTTCATCGGTCGGTCCCTTTCCTCTGACGGCCATCTTGGCCGCAGCCTCATAAAATGCCGATTCATTTCTTGACTAGAATGATCATGTTTACTAGTCAGTGCATTACCGGACTAAATGAGTCAACATTTAAGACGCCGGATATGATCAAAAATGCGAGCGAGCCCCGGGCCAGCCAGCTACGAGCCTGAATCTGGAGTTGGGGCATGGGGTTGGTGACTTGGGGACGGACGGGCCTGGCGGGCGACAGCGCAGGCCCGGGCTTCCGATCGTTGGCACGGGCAATGGCTATATTGATGGCCGGTTCGGCGGCAATCGCGCTTGGCGCACCCGCGGCAAAAGCGCAGCAGGCTGCACAGCCGACCGATCAGCGGGCTGACCAAAAGAAGAAAACCGACGAGAAAGCATCCGGAGACACTACCCTGCTCGACAAGATTCTCGTCATCAGCCGCACCGGCGAAACGGCGATCCAGTCACTGGCCTCCGCCAGCCATGTCGATCAGGAGCAGCTTGAGCGCCGCATGGCGACCACGCCGAACGAAATGCTGCTCGGCGTTCCCGGCGTCGCCGTGCAGGCCGACGCGCGGCGTGTCTCCTCCAGCATCAACATCCGCGGCCTGCAGGATTTCGGCCGTGTCGCCGTGATCGTCGACGGCGCCCGGCAGGATTTCCAGCGCTCGGACCATGGCACGCAGTCGACCTTCTATGTCGATCCCGAGCTCATCAAGTCGGTCGACGTCATCCGTGGCCCGGTGGCCAACACCTACGGCTCCGGCGCCATCGGTGGCGTCGTTTTCTTCGACACCAAGGACGCCGAGGATTTCCTCAAGCCGGATGAGACATGGGCCGGGTCGCTGACGGGGCGCTATGAGAGCAACGGCAAAGGCTGGACCACCAGCGCCACCGGCGCCTACCGGATCAACGAGAACTGGGACGTTCTGGGCAACATCGTCTACCGCGACTATGGCGACTACAAGAACGGCGGCGGAGACACCGTTGCCGGCACCGGCTTCGATGTGCTGAGCGGCCTGCTCAAGACCACCATCCGCCCGACCGAAAACAGCGAATTGAAGCTCGGCTGGGTCGGCTCCAGCGACGGATGGACGGAGACCAGCGGCGGCGTGCCGGCCAATGACGTCGACCTGAAGTCGAACACCTTTACCGCCCGCTACAGCATCACCGACGATGCCAGGAGCTGGCTCGACCTCCACATCAACGCCTCCTACAACAAGACGGTTCTCGACCTGACCACGCTGGTCCCGCAGAACCGTTTCGATCCGGTCACCGGCCTGCCCGTGGTGCTGCCGGTCGGCTCGCTGTCCACCTTCGATGTTGGCACGGCCGGCATCGACATCTGGAACACGTCGCGCTTCGAGACGGCGAGCGTCGCGCATGAACTGACCTATGGCGGCGACTGGGTCGGCGACGATGTCGATACCGGCGGCACGGCCGGCGGCGACTCCTTCTACACGCCGTCGGGCAAGCGCAACGTCTCGGGCGCGTACGTCCAGGACAAGCTGACCTGGGAATGGCTCGAAGTCATAGCGGGCCTGCGCTACGACAATTACAGCCTGACGGACGACACCAATGAGACCTCCGGCGACCGGGTCTCGCCGCGCATCACCGTCGGTGTTTCGCCTTTCGAAAGCGCCGGCCTGGCCGGTTTGCAGTTCTACGGCACCTATGCGGAAGGTTACCGGTCGCCGTCGCTGACAGAGACGCTGATCAGCGGCAACCATCCGGCCGGCGTCAGCTTCCCGTTCCTGCCCAATCCGAACCTGAAGCCCGAGACCGGCAAGACCGTCGAGTTCGGCGTCAACTACAAGCAGAACGACATCATCGAGGGCGGCGACGCATTCCGTTTGAAGGCAGCATATTTCAACAACAATGTCGACGATTACATCGACGGCGTGACGCTCTCGCCCTTCGACCCGACCAGCGGCTGCCCGTTCGGCCCCGGCATTCCGATCTGTTTCCAGTACCAGAACTTCGCCAAGGCCAAGATCAACGGTTTCGAGCTGGAAAGCGTCTACGATGCCGGCTGGGGCTATGCCGGACTGTCGGCATCCATCATCAACGGCCACACCATCTCCTACGAAGGCGAGCGGGCCGACCTGGCCACGATCCCCTCCTCGCAGGTGACGGCCCAGCTTGGCTTCCGCTTCCTCGAGGACAAGCTGACCGTCGGCGGCGAAGTGCAATACAACGGCAAGCCCAAGGGCAATCCGGTGGCCAAGGATTATACGCTGGTCAACGCCTTCGCCAGCTACCAGGCGGCCGACAATCTCAAGCTCGACTTCCGCGCCGACAATCTGTTCGACGTCAAATACACCAATCCGCTCAACGGAAGCACGACCGCCGTCCTTTACGAACCCGGCATCACGCTGAAGCTTGCGGCGACCATGCGCTTTGGAGGCTGAGCCGAGATGCGCAGGCTGATGACATCGCTTCGTCTCTTGACCTCGGCGCTGGCGATGTCGCTTGGCCTGGTGCCGGCGTGGGCCCAGTCCGCGCCGGCCCCTGCCCCAGATCCGGCCCAAGGTCCCGTATTGAGCCTTGAGCTCAATGCCGCGCAGCCTTCGGAAAAAGGCTGCCGGCTGACCTTCGTCGTCAACAACGCGCTCGGCGCCGACCTGTCGAAGGCGGCTTTCGAGATCGCGCTGTTCAACGAGGCCGGC
This sequence comes from Mesorhizobium sp. WSM4832, assembly GCF_055811115.1. NCBI lineage: Bacteria > Pseudomonadati > Pseudomonadota > Alphaproteobacteria > Hyphomicrobiales > Phyllobacteriaceae > Mesorhizobium > Mesorhizobium sp. WSM4832. Next base: position 89,479 of record NZ_JBVVQH010000004.1, read on the forward strand.
GTCGTCGACCGCCTCACCGTGCTCGATTTCAAGAACCTGCCGGCCGGCAAGACCAAGGTCACGCGCTTCGACCTTGCTGGCGCCGACTGCAACAAACTCAGCCGCGTGCTGATCAACAGCGCGACCGAATGCGCCGGCAACGGCCTCGAGCCGGCGGCCTGCATGCGCGCGCTGAAGACGTCGACGAGGACCGCCATCGCTTTCGGCATATAGAGGTGGGGTTGCATCCGGCCCTCCCGCATGACGCCATGGCGTGGCCTGCATCCGGTCCGCCGCCATGGGCGGCAACCGATCTTGATTTGACAATCCCATATCGCGCGCGGCAGGTCTCGGCGCGAGACATGCACGACATCAACAACCTCTCCCACGCAGGCAGTGACCTGGCGATCACGCCGGCTGAACCGCTCATGCAGGCGCGGCAATCGGCCGGAGACCGCAGATGGACGGTGGCGATCATCGCCTCCGGCCTGCTCCACGGCGCCGCTGCGGCGGCGTTTCTGATCGCGCCCGCCGGAACATTCGATTCTGCGGACGCGATACGAGCCGAGGGCGCCGACCAATCCGGCGCCAACGTCATCGGCAGCGCCCTGGATGAACAGGCGTCCGGCGCGGTGGATGTCACCTTGGTGCCGGATCCGCAACCGCCGAAGCGCCAGGCCGTGCGGCCCGCTCCGCTGGCCGAGGCGCCGCAGCCGGCAAGCGAGCCGCCGACGCCTCAGCCTGCGCCGGACACCGCCAAGGTACCTACCGCCACGCCGGATATACTGGCGGCCGCCACGCCGCGCCAGGACGACCAAAGTGTCCTCACGGGCAGCGAACCGACGCCGGCGATCGAGCCGCAGAGCACACAAGCGATCCCTGCCGAGCCCGAGCAGCCACCGGCCGCGAGCGCGACATCGAGCGCGCCAGCCGGATCGGCGGGGCCAAGCGAAACCATAGAACAGCGCGGCGCGGCGGATGGCGATGCGCGGGATGCGCCGGTCATCGCCAGCAAGGGCAAGAAACAGGCCGCCGGCAATGCCCTGGAATCCCGCTACAGCGGTGAAATCCAGAAGAAGCTGGCCCGCGCCAACCGTCGCGTTTCGAAATCCATCCAGGCCAAGGCTCGCAACAATGCCAGGGTGGTTTTCGTCGTCGCGGCCGATGGCAGCGTCAGCGACCTGCAGCTTGCCGAAAGTTCAGGCTCCGCCGAGCTCGATCAGTTCGCTTTGACCCTGGTGCGCAAGCAAGCGCCATTCCCTCCCATTCCACCCGAGACCGGGAGGTCGAGTTGGGTGTTCAGAGCCCGGATCGGCCCTTTTAGGCCTTCGCCACCCTAAACGTCGGAATTCGTCCATTTCGAAAGGAAGCCAATGTATATCGCCATGAACCGCTTCAAGGTCCAGAACGGCTCGGAAGGAGCCTTCGAGGACGTCTGGAAGAACCGCGACTCCAGCCTTTCCGAAATGCAGGGTTTCAAGGAATTCCATTTGCTGCGCGGTCCGGTCAATGAGACCGAAGGCTACACGCTGTTTGCCTCGCACACGGTCTGGGCAAGCCAGGAGGATTTCGTCGCCTGGACGAAATCGGAGAATTTCCGCGCCGCCCATCGCAATGCCGGCACCTCGAAAGTCCACTATCTCGGCCACCCCCAGTTCGAGGGGTTTTCCGTCGTCGAAGGCGCATAGCACAGGCCTGCGACAAACAAGATTGTTTCGCGCCAGCTAGCAAAAACGGAGCGCCACGTAGCTCATTGCCGAACGGTCACCTACAGCTTTCGAGGCTTCGCTGCTAAGCTCAGAGGGCGGCCATCACCATCGGAATCGTCGCCAGCAGCCGTTCTCTGCTGACGCCATCACGGGCCTGAACGGATAAGCCGTGCAGCGCTAGAGCGACAAAATCGCCAAGCGCTTCTGCATCTGCATCCGGTTCAAGCTCACCTTCTGAAACTGCCCGCTGGAAACGCGCGATGAGGGCTGCAGTCTGTGCTCGCCGATGATCGGCGAGCAGATCACGGACTGCCTCGTTCTCCGAAGCGAAGTTGACCGCCGCCGAGACGATCATGCAACCTTTCGGCGCGTCGCTGTCACGGGTGTAAAGCTCGATCGCGTCCATCAGGATGCGCTCGACGGCGGCGCGAGCGCTCGGCGCCTCCTCCAGCGCGCGCAGCGCGAACCCGCCCTCATTCGCTTGATACTGGCCAACCGCCTCTCGGAAAAGTGCCTGCTTCGACCCAAACGCTGCATAGATGCGGGCGGATGCTAGGTTCAATTCCCCGACGAGGTCGGCCATCGAAACACCCTCGTAGCCACGGGCCCAGAACAGGTCGCGGGCCTTGGCCAGCGCCTCGCCGCGGTCAAACTCTCTCGGCCGGCCAGCCATCCCAGACTCCTTCTCTTTCTTTGTCGATCGACAATAAATCGCTTGACTGCCGCGTGCAAGACTGCATTCTTGAGTGATCAACAAAGAAAGGGATTGCTCATGCGAGCCGCCGTCATCGAACAACTCCGAAAACCCCTCGTGGTGCGCTCTATTCCCGAACCCGAATGTCCCCCGGACGGCGCCGTCATTCGGATTGGTGCAAACGGGATATGCCGCACAGATTGGCATCTTTGGACCGATGACTGGGCGTGGCGCGGGATCGCAATCCAGCCTCCGTTCGTGCTCGGCCATGAGTTCGCGGGCATTGTCGAGGAAATAGGAAGCGAGGTGAGGGGCTGGAAGCACGGCGACCGCGTTGTCTATCCCATGAACCCGGGCTGCGGCACGTGTTGGCAGTGCCGGGACGGGCATCAAAACGTCTGCGAGCACGTTGAGCAGTTGGTGCCAGGTGTATCGTTCTGGGGTGCCTTCGCCGAGTATAGCGTTGTTCGCCACGCTGACGTAAACCTCGTCCGCGTGCCGGAGACCATGCCTTTGCTAAGTGCGGCTAGCCTGGGTTGCCGTTACGTTGCATCGTTCCGGGCCGTGGTCGACCAGGCAGCAACGCAACCTGGGGAGTGGGTTGCCGTCCATGGTTGCGGCGGCATGGGAATGTCTGCCGTACAGGTAGCGGTCGCCCTTGGCGCGAGGGTAATCGCGGTCGATTCTTCCCGGGGCGCGCGCGAGCTCGCTCGGGAAATCGGTGCCGAGCATGCCGTCGATCCGGCCGAAGCCAACCCCGTCGAGGCGATCCGTCAACTTACGAATGGTGGCGCCCACGTCTCCATCGACGCCCTCGGTATCGCTGAAACCTGTCTCAACTCCGTTCTCTCACTGCGTCGCCGAGGACGGCACGTCCAGATCGGGCACACGACCAGCATTGAGAAGGGGTATGTGCCGCTTCCCATCGACGAGATCCTCCTCAGGGAACTGAAGCTGGTTGGCGGATTCGGTTTACAGGGGCATCGCTACGATACGGTTCTCGCGATGTGCGGAGCTGGACGCCTCGACCCCGGCAAGCTCGTCCGGCAAACGGTCGATCTTGACGGCGTGACCGGCGTTCTCGAGTCGATGGCCGACTACGGCGTGGTTGGCATCGCCGCGATTGACTTTGCGATCGAATAGATGCGGGCTGAACAGTACCCGGCGTCGTCATTCAGAAAGCGCCCCGCCCGGCATGATAGAAATAACGTGCCGTCGCGGGGCGTTCTGCGCAAGGGCTCGACCGCGCCGAGCCCACATTTCCGATTGACTGGTTTAGGCAGGGAGCGCGAGGCGAGCCGATGCCAGACCTTGCGCTCGATCTACGGCAGCTACGACGAGCGCTTCTCGTGGCGGAGCACGGAAGTTTTCGTCGCTAGGCCAGTGTGTCTCTGGCTGCCGGTTTGCTAGGCCGCGGCCAGCAGGCTGGCGTTGCCTCCCGCCGCCGTCGTGTCGACGCAGACCGCGCGCTCATGCGCATAGGCCGCCGGATTGAGCACCTCGCTGACCAGCGGCACGATCGGCCCGGAGCGCTCGGCAATCACCTTGCGCACGATTCGCGCCGCCTCCGGCGTGCCCGAAAAAGCGACGACATCGACACGCAGCGAGCGCGCCTCGACCGGATCGGGTCGGCCGTCGATGGCCGCGAGCGGCAGCCCCTTGCCGGTCAGCGCCGACAGCGCTGCCGGCGCGCCGGGCGCCACGGCGAGCACGGCATTGCCGGCCGCGAGTGCCTGGATCGTCTGCGCAAGCAGCGTCTCGGCATCGGGGCCGAGGCAGAGCACCCGGCCGCGCGGCGCCAGCGACAGCGTGTTGGCCTCGCCGGTCGGTCCGGGCAGGTCGACCTGGCCGGAATCGAGGCTGGCCGCGGCGGCGATCGCAGCCGCGCCCTTGCCGCGCAGATGCTTGCGCAGGATCGCCACGCGGTCCGGCCGCGTCGACCAGCCGCCCAGCGCCGGATCCGGCAGATTGTCGGCAAGCTCGGTCGCCGTCACCTTGTGACCCTCGCCAAGTTCGGTGCCGGCCTCCGGCCCCTTGCGGAAGCGGCGCAGGTAGTGCGGTCCGCCGGCCTTCGGGCCGGTGCCCGAAAGCCCCTCGCCGCCGAAAGGCTGCGAGCCCACGACGGCGCCGATCTGGTTGCGGTTGACGTAGATGTTGCCGGCATGGATGCCGTCGACGAAATGCTGGACGCGGCCCTCGATACGGGTGTGCAGGCCGAAGGTCAGCCCGTAGCCCTTGCGGTTGATGGCCGCGATCACCGCGTCGATCTCGTCGGCATCGAAGGAGGCGACATGCAGCACCGGGCCGAACACCTCGCGCTCCATCTCCTCGATGCCCTTGACGCGGAAAACATGCGGCGCGACGAAACGACCATCCTTCGGGGCCTCTAGTCTGGCGATCAGCCGGCCCTCCAGCCCCTTCTTCTTGCAGTAGTCGCTGATCGCACCTTGAGCCTCGTCGTCGATGACCGGACCGACGTCGGTCGAGATCAGCCAGGGGTCGCCGACCTTGAGCGCTTCCATCGCGCCTTTCAGCATCTCCAGCATCTTCTTCTCGACGTCCTTCTGCACATAGAGCACGCGCAGCGCCGAGCAGCGCTGGCCGGCGCTCTGGAAGGCAGAGGCGAGGATATCGCGCACCGCCTGCTCCGGCAGCGCGGTGGAATCGACGATCATGGCGTTGAGCCCGCCGGTCTCGGCGATCAGCATGGCGTCGGGCGCCGCGGTTTCCGCCAGCTGCCTTTCAATCAGCTTGGCGACCTCGGTCGAGCCGGTGAAGCAGACGCCGGCGATGCGCGGGTCGGCGGTCAAAGGTCCACCGACAGACGGGCCGTCGCCGGGCAAAAGCTGGATGACATCCTCCGGCACGCCCGCCGCGCGCAGCATCTCGACGGCGCGGAAGGCAATCAGCGGCGTCTGCTCGGCGGGCTTGGCGATCACCGAATTGCCGGTGACTAAAGCCGCGGCGATCTGGCCGGTGAAGATCGCCAGCGGGAAATTCCACGGCGAGATGCACACGATCGCGCCGCGCGCTTGCGTGCCCACCTCGGCATTCTGTGCCTCGGCCGCGTAGTAGCGCAGGAAGTCGACCGCCTCGCGCACTTCCGCCACGCCGTCGGCCAGCGACTTGCCGGCCTCGCGCGTGGCCAGTGCGAAGAACTCGACCGCGTTGGCCTCGTAGAGGTCGGCAGCGCGGTTGAGGATCGCGGCGCGCTCGGCAACCGGGCGCTTTGCCCAGGCCGGTTGTGCGTCGACGGCAATGCGAACGGCGGTCGCCACCTGCTTGGCCGCCGCCTCATGCACCGTGCCGACGATCTCGTCCGGCTTGGCCGGATTGACGATCTGGCGCGGCTTACCGTAGCCGGCGGCACGCGTGACCGGCTTGGCATGCCAGCGATCCGCTCCAGCGAACTCCGCCCTCGCTCTATCAATGGCCGCGAGCGTCACCGGATCGGTGATGTCGAAGCCTTTCGAGTTGAGGCGGCCGTTGCCGAAGATCGCCGCCGGGCGCGCGATCGCCGGATTGGCGGCGGGACCCTGTGTCTCGACGGCCTCAAGCGGGTCGCGCGCGATCTCCTCCGGCTCGACCTCCTCGTCGGTCAACTGGTGCACGAAGGAGGAGTTGGCGCCATTCTCCAGGAGCCGTCGCACCAGATAGGCAAGCAGGTCCGAATGCGCGCCGACCGGCGCATAGATGCGGCAGCGTGTGGCTTCGGCCTTGCGCACCGTCTCATGCAGCGCCTCGCCCATGCCGTGCAGGCGCTGGAACTCAAAGGTGTCGCGATCCTTCGTCATCGACAGGATGGCGGCGACTGTATGCGCGTTGTGGGTGGCGAACTGCGGATAGATGCGATCGGTCATCGACAGCAGCTTTTTCGCGCAGGCGAGGTAGGAAACGTCTGTATTGGCCTTGCGGGTAAAGACCGGATAGCCCGAGAGGCCGAGCGCCTGCGCCCGTTTGATCTCGGTGTCCCAATAGGCGCCCTTCACCAGCCGCACCATGATCCGGCGGTCGTATTTTTTCGCCAGCGCATAGAGCCAGTCGATGGCGAAAGCCCCGCGCGGGCCATAGGCCTGGACGACGACACCAAAACCGTCCCAGCCAGCGAGCTCCGGCTCGGCGAGAACCCGCTCGATGACATCGAGAGACAGGTCAAGCCGGTCGGCTTCCTCGGCGTCGATGTTGAGGCCCATGCGCGAATGCCGCGCTGCGAGTGCCAGCGACAAGAGCCGCCCGGCCATCACCGGCAGCATCGTCTCCCGCTGCGCCACCTCGTAGCGCGGATGCAGCGCGGAGAGCTTGACCGAAATGCCGTGATTGTAGCGGATGTCGGGACCGTTCGACCCGGAATCGAGCGAGGAAATCGCATCCGCATAGGCCCGGTGATAGCGCAGCGCGTCGGTTTCGGTGCGGGCCGCCTCGCCTAGCATGTCGAAGGAATAGAGATAGCCTTTCTGTGTCATCGGCCGGCCGCGCTTGACCGCCTCGGCGATGCTGCGGCCGAGCACGAACTGCTCGCCCATCTCGCGCATTGCCGCCGCGACCGCCTTGCGGATCACCGGCTCGCCAAGCCGTCTCACCATGGCGCGCAGCGTGCCTTCGATGCCGCCCTCGCCTTCGTCGAGCACGCGGCCGGTCAGCATCAGCGCCCAGGTCGAGGCGTTGACGAAAATCGAGCTCGAACCGCCCGAATGCGCCGACCAGTCATGCGGCGCGATCTTGTCGGCGATGAGATCGTCCATCGTCTCGGCATCGGGCACGCGCAGCAGCGCCTCGGCGAGACACATCAGCGCCACGCCTTCCTTGGTCGACAGGCCATAGGCCGAGAGAAAGACCTCCATCAGCCTGGGGTCGGACGAGCCGCGCACCGCGCGCACCAGATCGGCCGCGCGGGCCGAGATCACCTTTCGCTCTTCTCCCGAAAGCCCGGCCGCCGCTGAAAGCCGCTTCATCGCCTCATCTTCGTCGGGCAAATAATTGGCGCGGATCTGCTGGCGGATGGCGTCGAGCGGCATGTCGGGTCCATGAAAGCAAGCGTTAGGGAGCGGTCTGGCCACTGCCGGACCGATTGCCGCAAGCTAGCACAGCTGCGGATTTCAGTCGGTCCAAAGAAATCGACAAGATAGTCCGACCGATCTATCATATGGGCCAGAGCCGTCTCATTTCGACCACGATTTCGATGACCGAAGACCAATTGGACCGCATTGACCGCAACATCCTGTCCGCGCTCGGGCGCGACGGCAGGCTTTCGATGTCTGAACTGGCTTTGAAGGTCGGCCTGTCGAAGACGCCGGTGCAGGCACGCGTCAAGCGGTTGGAGAAGGACGGCTACATAAGAGGCTACCGCGCCGTCATCGACCGCGAACGCATGGGCGAAGGCCATGTCGCCTTCGTTCAGGTGAAGCTGTCCGACACGCGCTCGGCAGCGCTCGATGCCTTCAATCGCGCGGTGCAAGCTGTGCCGGAAATCGAGCAATGCCACATGATGGCGTCGAGCTTCGATTATCTGTTGAAGGTCCGCACCACCGACATCGCCGCCTATCGCCGCGTGCTCGGCGAGCGCATCTCGGCCCTGCCCCATGTCGCCCAGACCTCGACCTTCGTGGCAATGGAGACCGTGAAGGACCGCTAATCCGACAGCGTTTTGAGGAACGCCACCAGGGCCGCCCGCTCACGGTCGGACAGATCGAGCGGATGGACTTCCGAGACGCCTTCAACGGCAGGCGGCGCCTTTGAATAATGCGCCACCACCTCGTCGAGCGTCGAGAACTGCCCGGCATGCATGTAAGGCGGTCGGCCTGCGGCGCCTCGCAATGAAGGCGTCTTATAGGCGCGCACGGTTTGCGGCCCGTCCTTCACCATGAAACGCAACTCGCGGCAGGCGCTTTCATCGCCGTCGCGGAATTTACCGAGACAGTTGAACGGGTCGGCCTGAACTTGCGCCACGGCATCCACCCGGCCACGGTCCAGCGGCAGCCCGTCGACCGGCGGCACACCGGTGTTGTGGAAGGAATTGTCGGTGAAGCGCGGGCCGTTGTGGCAGGTCACGCAATTGGCCTTGCCGATGAACAGCTTCAACCCGAGAATCTCTTCCGGCGAGAAAGCAGCGTGGCCTTGCGGCGCTGCGCCTGTCGCGAGATCGATGGCAAAGCGGTCGAAGCGCGTCTGCTGCGGTTCGATGGAGCGCTCGAAGGCGGCGATCGCCTTGCCGACATTGGCATAGACGCGATTGACGTCCTCTTGCTGGCTGGCGGGCATGGCGTTCCACGCCGCCTTCTCGGTCTCGCTGCCGAGCGGGCTGGCATTGGCCGGCACGGTCGAAAGATCGGGCAGCGGCCCGAAGATGCGCTCGTAGCGCTCGCCGAACCGCTTCTTGATGTAATGCGCGAAAGCGGCCCGGTTGCCGGCCTGCTCCAGCGGATTTTCAAGCGGCGTCAGCGCTTGCGCCCACAGGCTGTCGCGCCTTCCGTCCCAGAAGAACCACGGATTGCGCGCCACGCCGGCCAGCGGCATGGTGCGCCGGTTGGTGTGGCCGATGCCGACCGCCTGCGGCAGGTCGTCTTGGAACTGGCGGTCGATCTTGTGGCAGGTCGAGCAGGACACCGTGCCGTCGCGGCTCATGCCGACATCGAAGAACAGCGTCGAGCCAAGCGCGGCAGCCGCCGGCACGTCCGCATACCGGTTCGTCGTGTCCGCTTTGGGCGCAGGCAGCGTGTTCAGCGCCAGCGACGCGATGGTCTTCTTCTCGGCGTCGCTGAACTGAGGCTTGCCGCAGCCGCCCAGCAAGGCGAGAGCGGCCAGAGCCAGCAGGCTTACGACGTTGGCCAGACGCCTCATTGCCGGCTCACAACACGACGTTGAAGACGACGGAATCGGAACCGGCTGTCGCCGAGATGGCGAAGCGCAATTGCCACCAGCCGCTCATCGTGAACTTCACGCCGTCTATGCGGTAGCGCCCGCCGCCCAGATAATCGGTCGCCTGCGGACTGGTCGGCAGGCCGTGATCGTGCTGCGGCATCCCGCCGGAAACGGTGATGGCCGCCCCCTCTACCGGCGCGCCGGCGGCGGTCTTCAGCGTCAGCAGCCAGGATTGCAGCTCGCCTTGCCGAACCACGCCGCGCTCCGGCTCGAAGCTCGCGACGAAAAGGCCGTTCGCCGTCTTTTTCGAGCGTGAGGTGTCCGGACCGGACGCCGGATGCGGCAGCGTCAGATAGACGGCGGCCACGATACCGACCAGCAGGGCAGCCAGACCAAGACCCGCTAGAATGTAACGCCATATCGATGCCAAGCCCGTTCCTCTTCGGCTGCTAACGTCACGGGCCGCGTATCGCGTCCCGCCCTGCCTGTGGGAAATCGCTTCTGGCGCAAAATTCAGCCTTCGCCAAGCATGGCGCTGCCCGCCGCAAAAAGCTACAGCAACAAGGTCTTAGGAAGGGATGGGATAAGCCGCATGACCAATGGTATCGCGTCGGTCGGCGAATGCATGCTGGAACTGTCGGGCCACACCGGTTCGAACTGGCGCATGGGCTTTGCCGGCGACACCTTCAACACGCTCTGGGCATTGCACGCGCTGAGCCCGGATCGGCCCGCGACCTATGTCTCGGCCTTCGGCGACGATCCCTTCTCGCGCGACCAGGTTGCCTTCTTTGCCGAGAACGGCATAGGCATCGGCTACAGTCCAGTCATTACCGGCGCACGCCCCGGCCTTTACGCCATCACACTCACCGGCGCCGAGCGCGCCTTCACCTATTGGCGAAGCGACGCGGCGGCGCGCCAGCTCGCCTCCGATCCGGCGGCGCTGGCAAAAAGCCTTGAAAACCAGGCGCTTGTCTACTTTTCTGGAATCACCTTGGCAATTCTGGACCCGGCGGCGCGCAAAACCCTCCTGTCGGCCGTAGCGGCTGCCCGCAAGGCCGGCTCGCTCGTCGCCTTCGACCCGAACTACCGGCCGCGCCTTTGGCCGAACCGCGAGGCGGCACAGGCCGCGATCCTGGAGGCGCTCGCTGTGGCCGACATCGCGTTGCCGACCTTTCCGGACGAGCAGATGCTGTTCGGGGATCCGACGCCGCAGGCGACGGCGTTGCGCCTTGGCAGGCTGACCGGCGAGGTCGTGGTCAAGAATGGCGAGCAGCCGGCCTTGATTGCGCTGAACGGCGCTTCACAGACTGTTGACGCGGTGCATGTGGCTGCCCCTGTCGACACCACGGGCGCGGGCGATTCCTTCAACGGCGGCTATCTCGCCGCCAGGCTTGCCGGCCATGCGCCCGCCGACGCGGCGCGCCGTGCGCACAAAGTCGCCGCCGCGGTTGTGCAGGTTCGCGGCGCGCTCGCTCCGTTCGACACGCTAAAGAAGGCCTTCGACAGTTAAGCGCTGTCGAAGCTTAGGCGGATGTCGCTTCAATATTGCCAAACCTTAGGGCAGACGGAACCGGTATTCCGTCACCTGATGGTAGATCTGCCCGGGCCATAGCGTCGCTTGCGGGAAATAGGGCCTGTTGGGCGCGTCCGGCCAGGTCTGCGCTTCGAGGCAGAGGCCCGAAAACGCCTTGTAGCGGCGGCCGTCGAGTCCCGCCGATGTCGGCGCGACATACTGGCCGATATAGAGCTGGAGGCCTGGCTCGGTGGTCCACACTTCCATCTCGACGCCGGAACTGGCGCCTTGCACCCAGGCCGCCTGATGCAGCGGTCCTCGGTTGGAGGCCAGGCAGAAATTCTGGTCGTAGCGAAGCTGCTCGCCTTCCATTTCCATGCGCAGCGGCCGCGCCTGCCGGAAATCGTAAGGAGTGTCGTCGACCGGCTTCACCACGCCGGTCGGGATCATCTCGTCATCGACGGGCGTGTAGGCGCCGGCATTGAGCATCAGCCGATGGTCGAGGATGTCGCCGGTTCCGCCATCGTCGAGATTGAAATAGGAATGCTGCGCGAGATTGCACAGCGTCGGCTCCTCGCAGGTCGCGGTCAGCTCCATGCTGAGCGTGCCGGGGATTTTCAGCCGGTAGGTGCACGTGACATCGAGCGCGCCGGGAAAGCCCATCGCGCCGTCCGGATCGTGCAAGGTCAGCGTCACGAAATCGCGGCCGTGCAGCGAGACGCTCCATGGCCGGTGGAAATAGCCTTCAGAGCCGCCATGCAGCGTATGCTTGCCGAGAAAGTTGCGCTCGGTCTGGTAGCGCTTGCCCGCAATGGTGAATCGGCCGCCGCCGATGCGGTTGGCGAAACGGCCGACGACCGCCCCGAAAAAGGCGCGGTCGGTCTCGTAGGGCTCGAAGCGGTCGTAGCCCAGCACCAGCGGCGCATCGTGGCCGGCGAGACGTAGGTCCTGGACGATCGCGCCGAGGCCGATGATGTTGGCGGTGAGGCCGCCGCCCCGGATTGTGAACCGGCGCACGGCCTCGCCCGCCTGTGTCGTGCCGAAGACCTCGCCGTCTTTCATCGCTATGCCCGAAACCTCGATTGCAGATCCGTGTTTAGGCCGGCGGCGCCTCGTCCGGCAAGGGCAGGCCGGACGCCTGCCCCTCTTTCTGGATGGCCGTTAGAGCCCGAGGCCGCCGAAGCAGGCATATTTGGTGTCGAGATAGTCGTCGATGCCCTGATGCCCGCCTTCGCGGCCGAGACCCGATTCCTTGACGCCGCCGAACGGCGCCTCCGGCGTTGTGATCAGGCCTTCATTGACGCCGACCATGCCGTATTTCAGGCCTTCCATGACCCGGAAGGCGCGGCCGAGATCGCTGGTGTAGAAATAGGCGGCGAGGCCGAACTCGGTGTCGTTGGCCAAAGCCACCGCCTCTTCCTCGGTCTCGAACTTGAATACGGGCGCCACCGGCCCGAAAATCTCTTCCTTCATGAAGCGCATCTTCGGGGTGGCGCCGGCGATGACGGTCGGCTGGAAGAACGAGCCGCCCAGCGCATGACGCTTGCCGCCGGCGACGACCTTGCCGCCCTTGGACGTTGCGTCGGCGATCAGTTCCTCGACCTTTTCGACCGCTTTCTCATCGATCAGCGGTCCCTGCTGCACGCCTTCCTCCAGGCCCGAGCCGACCTTCAGATTGTTGCTTGCCGCGGCGAGCTTCTCGACGAACTTGTCGTAGATGCCGGCCTGCACGAGGAAGCGGTTGGTGCAGACGCAGGTCTGACCGGAATTGCGGTACTTGGCAGTGATGGCGCCGGCCACCGCACGCTCGACGTCGGCATCGTCGAAGACCAGGAACGGCGCGTTGCCGCCGAGCTCCATCGACACTTTCTTGACCGTCGAGGCCGACTTCTGGATCAGGATCTTGCCGACCTCGGTCGAGCCGGTGAAGGTGATCTTCTTGACCAGCGGATTGGCGCAAATTTCGTCGCCGATCTCGGCGGCCGAACCGGTGACGACATTGACGACCCCCTTCGGGAAGCCAACTTCCTCGGCAAGCGCGCCCCAGGCAAGGCCCGAATAAGGCGTCTGCGAGGCCGGCTTGACCACCGCGGTGCAGCCGGCGGCCAAAGCCGGGCCGATCTTGCGGGCCAGCATCGAGGACGGGAAATTCCACGGCGTGATGGCGGCGATGACGCCGACCGGCTCCTTGGTCACCAGGATGCGGCGGTCGCCCCATGGCGACGGCACGATGTCGCCATAGGTGCGGCGGCCTTCCTCGGCGAACCAAAGGATGTAGGCCGCGGCGGAACCGATCTCGCCCTTGGATTCGAACAGCGACTTACCCTGTTCGATGGTGAGCAACTCGGCGAGCACGTCCTGATTGTCCATCATCGCGTCATGCAGCTTGCGCAAGAGCTTCGAGCGCTCGAGCGCGGTGGTCTTGCGCCAGCTCTTGAAGGCTTCCTCGGCGGCCTCGATGGCGCGGCGGGTTTCGGCCCTGCCGGCCTTCGGCACGGTGCCGATCTTGAGGCCCGTTGCCGGATTGTTGACGTCGATGGTCTGGCCGCTGTCGGCCTGCACCCATTCGCCATTGATGAGATTGGCCTGGCGCATGAAATGAGCGGTTTTCTGAAGCATGGTCTGGCCTCCGTTCGGCGCGCTGATCGGGCCGTTTTTCTGGATATCTGTTGGGGCGTGCTCAAGAGCAGCACGCCGGCGCATTGCTCTTACCTAGGGAAAGGCGGGCAAGCAATCACAAGATGGCATATAGGGGTTGGGCCAGCGAAATCGAGCGCGCGAGCGTCCGGTGCGCCTACCCGAAAATATGGACGACCACCGTCAGCCAGAACGACGTGGTCAGCACCGCGCTTGCCGTGGCAAGGGTCATCTGGTTCGAGGCCAGCGCCTGGCCAGTGTTGAACTGCACCGCGATGAGATAGGAATTGACGCCGGATGGCATCGCGGCCACCATCACCGCCACCTTGGCCGTCAAGGGTGGCAGGCCGAGCAGCCAGACGAAAACCAGGACCAGGGCCGGCATCAGGAACAGTTTCAGGACCGACAGCGCCAGCGCCGGCCTGACATTGCCCGAAATGCCGAAGCGGCGCAGGCTGAGCCCCATGCCGAACAACGCCACCGGCCCCGCCGTGCCGGCCAGCGCATCGGCCAGGCGCATGGCGACACGAGGCAGCGGCACGCCGGTGATGCGCCATGCAAGCCCCGCCAGAATGCCGATGACCAACGGATTGACGAACAGCCGCCTGAGGAAGTTACGGATAACGCGCAAAGGATGCACGTGTTCGCCGCTGCCGCGGCCGAACACTTCGAACAGCACGATCGAGGCCATCAGCATGATCGGCAGATGCACCGCCACCAGCAGAGACAGTACCTCAAAGCCATCTGCTCCGAATATGCCGAGGATAAAGGGCGCGCCGAGCAGCACGACATTGGAAAACGCCGACGACACGCCGCCGACGACACCGGCGCGGGCGTCCCGGCCGAAGACGCGCGTCGTGACCAGGTGGCCCGCCGCCCAGGTGATGGCGGCGGCCGCGAAATAAGCGCCCCACAGCGACCACGGCGTCACACCGTGGAAGTCCGATTTGACCATCGTCTGGAACAGGAGCAGCGGCATCGCCACGTTGATGGCGAATTCGGAAATGCCCTCCCCGCTTGCCGGCTTCAAATAGCCGGTGAACCCGGCCAGATAGCCGAGCGCCACAAGGCTGAAGACGAAAAGGACGGTTTCTGTGAGCGGAGTCATCTTTTGGGCGGAGACATTTTTCCCGTGATAGGCGAGCCCTGGCCGCCGTGCAATTGCGCCGCGCACCATTTGCCAGCTCCTCCGCTTGTTTTCCGTCCGGCTTTGCGGTCCCTATATGCCAATCACGGCCTTGGTCCCGCCGGGCCGCCGCCAAAGGACTTCTGATGCTGCGAATTGCTCTGGCGCTTTTTCTCCTTGCTGCTCCGAGCCTTGCCCACGCGACCGACGCCGGCTGGGCGCTGCTGCGTGATGGCGGCCATGTCGTGCTGCTTCGCCACGCCTTCGTCACCGGCGCTGCCGACCCGGCGAATTTCGCCATCGACAATTGCGCGACCCAGCTCAACCTGTCGGAGCGCGGCAAGCAGCAGGCAAGCCGCATCGGCGCGCTGTTCGCGGCCCGCGCGGCCCCGATCGATCACGTGCTCTCAAGCCGCTACTGCCGCTGCCTCGACACCGCCCGCATCGCTTTCGAGTCCGAGCCGCAGCCCTTCGCGCCGCTCGATCTGCTGAAAGTCGACCCCGCCGAGAAAGCCGCGCAAATCGCTGCGATCATGAAGGAGATCCGCGGCTATTCGGGTTCCGACAATCTGGTGCTCGTCACGCATCTCGAAGACATCGAGGCGCTCACCGGCGTAGCGCCACGCGAGGGCGAAGCCGTGGTGGTGGCGCCGGAAGGCGATGGCCTCAAGGTGCTCGGCCGCGTCACTTTCTGACGGCATCAGCCTGCACCGATCAGTGCTGTGGCTAAATTGCCACAACCAAAGGACGCCGCAAATCCGCTGTGACAATGCCGCTTGCGACAACCCGTCGCAGGGTCTATAGGCGCGCTCCCGGTCACGAAAACCGAAGCGAGCACAACGGTTGGAGCTTTCGCCTCCGCCCGCGCAGCCGGCTTTGCCGCGCTGTGTACGGAGCCGTTTCGGGTGTTGGGATCGCCGATGTAGCTCAGAGGTTAGAGCGCCGGATTTGGGTCCGGAGGTCAGGGGTTCGAGTCCCTTCATCAGCACCACGGATAGCTCAGTTTGGTTAGAGCGTCAGACCCCGAATCTGATTGTCGAAGGTTCGATTCCTTCTCCACTGGCCTGTTAAGCCATCTGAAAAACGGTCCGGGGACCGGAATGCGGGGACTTCAAGGACGGCAGGGCTTCGGCCTCGCCCGCCCGCGATGTCCTGCGCCATTGGCTCGCGGCCAGGCCCGCGGTGACGATCAAGGCGCGGCGCGGCCGGCAAGGGAAGCTTCGGCTTTCGGCGCCCGCTTCGCCGCCCCGCGATCCGCTCCCGAAGGCCCGCTGCGGATCGATGCCACCGGTCCCCGGATCATTCGTGCCCCGGGAACATGAAGTACGACGACGTGAAACGAGAAACGAAAGGATGATCGACGCATGACGTGACGCCTCGCATGGGGCCATGCCCGACAGGAGCAAGACAATGAAGACCATTCTCGAAAAGCTTCTCGGACGCCAGCGCGTCCTCGTGAAGGAAAACGAACGCGCCGTCGCCCTCCACAAGGGCGAGATCCAGGCTGTCCTGATGCCGGGCGAGCATTGGCTCGCCAACCGGCGGGGCAACCTGGAAATCTCCAGGCACGACCTGAAGAACCCGGAATTCGTTTCGGCGTACGAGAAGGCATTGTTCGACAAGCTCCCGGACGTGGCCGAGCGTCACTTCACCGTCGTTCGCACCGGGCGCACCGACATCGCCGTCATCGAGCGCGACGGCAATCTGCACGCCATTCTGGCTCCGGACCACAAGCTCGTGCTGTGGACCGATGCCGGGCCGTGGAAGGTGACGCTGGTCGAAACGGCCGTTGAACTAGCGATCGATCCGCCGGTCATGCGCCGCCTCGGCCAGGCCCGGAAGACGGAACTGATGTCCGTCCATCCGGTCGTCGACGGTCAGGTCGGGCTGCTGTTCGTGGACGGCGTGCTTGCCCGCACGCTTGAAGCGGGCGTGCACGCCTTCTGGAATGTCGGCCGCATGGTGCAGGTGAAGGTCGTCGATATCAAGCGCCAGTCGCTCGATGTCGCCGGGCAGGAAATGCTGACCAGGGATCGCGTGACGATCCGTATCAACATCGCCGCCGAATATCGGGTCGTCGATCCGGTCAAGGCGGTGAGCACGGTGAAGGACTTCTCGGAAGCCCTCTACCGCGCCCTGCAGTATGCCTTCCGCAAGACGCTTGGCGCGCTCACGCTCGACCAGATCCTCGACAGGAAGGTGACGGTCGACGATGAGGCGGCGGCCAAGGTGCGTGCAGACATGGCCGCGATCGGCGTCGAGGTCAGCGATATCGCCCTCAAGGATGTCATCCTGCCAGGCGATATGCGCGAGATCCTCAACCAGGTGGTTTCGGCCGAAAAGCAGGCCGAGGCCAACGTCATCCGCCGCCGTGAGGAGACGAACGCCACGCGTTCGCTGCTCAACACGGCCAAGGTAATGGCCGAGAACCCGGTGATGCTGCGGCTGAAGGAGCTTGAGGCTCTCGAAGCCATCGCCGGAAAGGTCGAGCGGCTCACCGTCCACAACGGGACGGGCGGGCTGCTCAACGATCTGGTCAAGCTCCGCGACAGCTGATGCATGTCGCCCAAAAGTGGTTCCGGTTTTGGGATAGTGACATGCATCGAAACAAAGACTGACGCGACGTTAAATGGAAGGGCCGCCGGGCCGACCGGCGGCCCTTCTTGCGTTTCCCAAGCCCGCTACCCATCTGCGCCCGGCGCATCAGGCCTTTTCCTGCCGGGAAAAACCGATTAGACAGCGCCCAAACAAGATGCGGACAGATTCCGCCCGCAACCGAAGGAAGAGCCCTTGTCCACCACGTTCGAGAAAGTCGCCAAGATCATTGCCGACACCAGCGAGATCGATATCGACACCATCACGCCGGAAAGCCACACCATCGACGACCTCGGCATCGACAGCCTCGATTTCCTCGATATCGTCTTCGCCATCGATAAGGAATTCGGCATCAAGGTGCCGCTCGAGAAGTGGACGCAGGAGGTCAATGACGGCAAGGCGTCGACCGACGATTACTTCGTCATGAAGAACCTTTGCGCCAAGATCGACGCCCTGATCGCGGCCAAGGCCGCCTGACCCACAACAGCAGCCGTCCCCCCATAACAGGCGCCCATGAGTTCCCACGACGTCGTCATCACCGGCATAGGCCTTGTCTCTTCGCTGGGAGAAGGCCCGGACGCGCATTGGCGGAAGCTTACACAGCCCGGCCTTGAGCCTGTCCTGGAGGCTGAGCGCTTCGCGCCTTATACCATTCATCCCTTGCCCGAGATCGACTGGAACCTGCAGATCGCCAAGCGCGGCGACCAGCGCCAGATGGAAACCTGGCAGCGCCTCGGCACCTATGTCGCCGGCCTTGCGCTGGACGACGCCGGCATCAAGGGTAACGACGTGCTTTGCGCGACCATGGACATGGTGGTGGCGGCCGGCGGCGGCGAGCGCGACGAGGCCGTGGACGCCGCGATCCTTGCGGCCTCCGAGAGCCGCAACGACCGCGACGTGCTGCTCAACGAGAAACTGACAACGGAATTGCGGCCGACGCTGTTCCTCGCCCAGCTCTCCAACCTGCTCGCCGGCAACATCTCGATCGTCCACAAGGTCACCGGCTCCTCCCGCACCTTCATGGGCGAGGAAGGCGCAGGCGTCTCGGCCGTCGAGACGGCGGCCGCGCGCATCCGTTCCGGCCAGTCGACCCATGTGCTGGTCGGCGGCGCCTTCCAGACCGCGCATTACGACATGCTGCTTGGCTACGAGCTCGCCGGTTACCTGCATCGCGGTGCCTGGAAGCCGGTCTGGCAACGCCAGGGCAGCGAAGGCGGCGGCGTGGTGACGGGCTCCGGCGGCGCCTTCCTGGTGCTGGAGCAGCGCGAGCACGCGAAGAGCAGGGGCCGCAAGATCTACGCCGAGCTTGGCCCCGTCCTGTCCGGCCGCGCCAGGCGCCGGCACGGCGAGTTGAACGCAGAGATCGCCGCGCTGCTGAAACAGGCGGCCCTTCCCGACGGCGAACTGCTTACGATTTCCGCCGCCTCCGGCGCCCACGCAGCCACGGCCGCAGAAAAGGCGGTGCTCGACGCCAATCCGTCGCTCGCCGTGCGCGCCTTCTCGACGCTGACCGGACATATGAAGGAAGCCCAATTCCCCTTTGCGGTTGCGCTCGCGGCAATGGCCGTCGACCGCAGGGCGGGTTACCCTGTCTTCGATGCCACAGTGGAGCGCCCATTCGAAGGCGCCCCAAATTCCGTCCTTGCAACCGCAATCGGCTATCACCAATTCGAGGGCCTGGGGCTGGTTAAAGCCGCTTAGAACGGTTTTTCCGCAATTCCAGGAAACCGCTACACACTTTTCCTGGAATTGCTCGATAACGAGGCAGACAAAGCATGGCCAATCTCCGCGACCACATGGGCAGGCCGATCGTCGCCGTGACCGGCATCGGCGTCGTGACGTCGCTGGGCATCGGCAAAAAAGACAATTGGACAGCGCTGACCTCGGGCAAATCCGGCATCCACCCGATCACCCGCTTTCCGGTCGATCACCTCAATACGCGCATTTCCGGCATGGTCGACTTCCTGCCGTCAAGTTCGAAGGGTGCCAGTCACCTCACCTACGAACTGGCGGAAACCGCCGCCCAGGAGGCCGTCTCGGAAGCTGGTTTGGATTCGGGCGATTTCGGCGGACCGCTGTTCCTGGCCTCGCCGCCGGTCGAACTCGACTGGGCCGACCGTTTCTCGCTCTACAATTCGGACAAGCAGGATGCGGGCGCCGAAAGGCTGCTCAGGGTCGCGCGCGGCCTGAAGCAACTCGACATTTTCGACACCACCCAGTTCGGCTCGATCGCCGACCGTCTCGCCGACCGCTTCGGCACGCGCGGCCTGCCGATCACGCTCTCGACGGCCTGTGCCTCCGGCGCCACCGCCATCCAGCTCGGCGTCGAGGCAATCCAGCGCGGCGAATGCGACAAGGCGCTGTCGATCGGCGCCGACGGCTCGGCCACCGCCGAGGCGCTGATCCGCTTCTCGCTGCTCTCGGCGCTTTCCACCCACAATGATATCCCCGGGAAGGCATCAAAACCCTTCTCCAAGGACCGCGACGGCTTTGTGCTGGCGGAAGGGTCCGGCGCGCTGGTGCTGGAATCGCTGGAAGCGGCCCTTGCGCGCGGCGCGACGATCCTCGGCATCATGCGCGGCTGCGGCGAAAAGGCCGACGACTTTCATCGCACCCGCTCCAAGCCCGACGGCTCGCCGGCGATCGCGGCCGTACGTGCCGCCCTTGCCGATGCGGGCCTTGGCGAAGACGAGATCGACTACGTCAACGCGCACGGCACCTCGACGCCGGAAAACGACAAGATGGAACACCTGTCGCTGTCGACCGTGTTCGGTGAGCGCATCGGCTCGATGCCGATCTCGTCGAACAAGTCGATGATCGGCCACACGCTGTCGGCCGCCGGTGCGGTGGAAGCCGCGTTCTCGCTGATGACCATGCGCGAAAGCGTCATTCCGCCGACGATCAATTACGACAATCCCGATCCCGCCATTGTGCTCGATGTCGTGCCGAACGAGAAGCGCAACGCCGAAGTCGGCACGGTTCTGTCGAATTCCTTCGGCTTCGGCGGCCAGAACACTTGCCTTGTCATGGCGCGGGAACCGGTCTAAGCGGTCGTTTTTCCGCTTCCACAATACCGACAGGCCAAATGCGCGCATTGCAACTTATCGAGGACCGCCGTCTCGAAACGGTGGACCTGCCGCCGCCCCCGCCGCCTTCACTCGGCGAAGTGACGCTGCGCATCAAGGCTGTGGCGCTCAACCATATCGATGTCTGGGGCTGGCGCGGCATGGCTTTTGCCAAGCGCAAGCTGCCGCTGGTCGTCGGCGCCGAAGCCGCCGGCGAGGTCGAGGCCGTCGGACCGGGCGTTTCCAATCTCCTGCCGGGACAATTGGTGTCGATCTACGGCGCGCGCACCTGCGGGCTGTGCCGTGCCTGCCGCGAAGGCCGCGACAATCTCTGCGAGCACGTATCGGGCGTCCACGGCTTCCACCTTGACGGCTTTGCCCAGGAAAAGATCAACCTGCCCGCGCGCCTCCTGGTGCCCGCCCCTCCCGGCGTCACGGAAATCGGCGCGGCGGTCGCGCCCGTCACCTTCGGCACGGTCGAGCATATGCTGTTCGATAACGCGAAGCTGGAACCGGGCGAGACCATACTTGTCCATGCCGGCGGCTCCGGCATCGGCAGCGCAGCGATCCAGCTCGCCAAGAAGATGGGCTGCGCGGTCATCACCACGGTTGGGTCGAACGACAAGATCGACAAGGCGAAGGCGCTCGGCGCCGACCAAGTCATCAACTACCGCGAGGATCGTTTCGAAGGCGTGGTGCGCAAGCTGACCAAGAAAAAGGGCGTCGACGTTGTGTTCGAGCATGTCGGCGCCGACACCTTTGCCGGCTCGATGCTATGCTTGAAGCGCGGCGGCCGCCTCGTCACCTGCGGCTCGACCTCCGGCGTGTCGACGCAAATCAACCTGATGCAGCTCTTCCAGCAGCAGCTGAAGCTGCTCGGATCCTTCGGCTGCCGCATGGAGAACATGGCCAATGCCATGCAGAAGATGGCGGCGGGACAGGTTGCGCCGGTCATCGACACCGAAGTCGGCTTCGACGGTATCGACACTGCGCTGAAGCGCATGGAAGGCCGCGACGTGTTCGGCAAGATCATCCTGCGCGTCTCCTGAAGCAAGATGGTCGGCAAGGTGTTCAGGAAAGCCCGCCGGGACTTCATGTTCCGCTACGGCCGGCGGCTGCGCCAGCTGGAGCACTGGCTGGTCGCCAGGCTTGCCATGGTGATGCTCTCGCTGCTGCGTCTTTTGCCGCCGGACAGCGCGCTCAACTTCGCCGACCGCGCCGCCCGCCGCATCGGTCCGCTGGTCGGCCGGCATCGGGTTGCGGTCGACAATCTGCGCCTTGCCTATCCGCAAAAGAGCGACGCCGAGATCGAGGCCATCGCGCTCGACATGTGGGGCAACATGGCTCGCCTGGCCGCCGAGTACATCTTCCTCGACGCGCTGTTCGACTTCGATCCGAACGCTTCGAAGCCGGGCCGGGTCGAGGTCCGCGGGGTCGAGCATTTCGCCGAAATCGCCGGCGAGAAGAAGCCGCACATCCTGTTCACCGGCCATCTCGGCAATTTCGAGCTGCTGCCGGTGGCCGCAGCCACTTTCGGCATGAACATCACGGCGCTGTTTCGCCCGCCGAACAACCCCTACCTCGCCGACTACATCCATTCGACGCGCCGCTCATCGATGGGTGCGCTGTTGCCCTCCTCCACCGGTGCGTCGTTCGCCCTTGCCGCGATCCTGGAGAATGGCGGCAATATCGGGGTGCTGGTCGATCAGAAATTTTCAGGCGGTGTGGAGACGACTTTCTTCGGACGCCCATGCCAGAGCAATCCGATGCTTGGCATACTCGCCCGCCACTATGACTGCGATGTCTACCCCGCGCGCTGCGTCCGGCTGCCGGGCAACCGCTTCCGTCTGGAAGTCGAGGACAAGCTGACCTTGCCGCGCACTCAAGACGGCAGCGTCGACGTCGATGCCGCCACCCAGCTTCTCACCGATGTCGTCGAGCGCTGGGTGCGCGAGGACCCCGGCCAGTGGATGTGGTTCCACAAGCGCTGGGAAATCAGCGGCCGCCGCCGCAAGCGCGGACAGGCCAAGGCCAAAGCCGGCCGGTAACTGGCCGGCTTTGCGTTCTCGGGATCAGTTGGCGACGACGATCCGCGTGTTGCCGAAGCCGGCTTCCTTGACCATCGCATAGAAGGTCGCGGCGTTGGCCGGATGCAGGCGCACGCAGCCATGCGACGCCGGCCGCCCGAGATTTCTGACCGCGCCGGTGCCGTGAATGGCGTAGCCGCCGTGGAAGAACACCGAATAGGGCATCGGCGAGTTGTCATACTTGCGCGAATACCACATCCGGGCCGTCCATTGCGGCCGGTAGTTGCCGCGCGGCGTGAAGTAGCCCTTGCGCGCAGTCGACACGTTCCAGCGGTAGAGCACCTGGCCGTATTTGGTGACGGTCATGGTCTGCGACGAGACGTCGATATTGGCCACCAGGTTGGCGGCCCGACTTGCGATAGACATGCCGAACAACGCGGTTGCCAGCACGGTTGCCATGAGAACGAACTTTTTCATGCGACCAAACCCCTTTGATTGCCCCCTGCCATTCGCGCGGTTTTTCCATCTTTTTGCCGGCAGTTGCGTTAAGTACCACACACTCCTTGACGATTTCGCCAATCCAATACGATGAATTTGAACGATTTTCCCGGCATAGTTGCCGCCGCGACACGCACCCTCTGGAGTTTAGGCACGAGCGTTGGGCCATGCCGGGATCGTCGTGTGGCAATGAACGACTGGTCGCTTGCAAAAGCGCCGCGTTCCTTCTTCAATCCGCCGGATGAATGAACGACTTCTCAAGGCGGTCGAGGACAGGGTCGACGACCTCGTTGCGCTGACCGCTGACCTGATCCGCTTCCCGACCGTCAACCCGCCAGGCGAAGCCTACCGGCCATGCGCCGAGTATCTCGGCGCGCGTCTCAGGAAGCTTGGCTTCGAAACCGAGTTCATCCGCGCCGAAGGCGCGCCCGGCGACAGCGATCGCTATCCGCGCGTCAATGTCGTCGCCCGCTTCGACGGCCGCTCGCCCGGCGCCTGCGTGCATTTCAACTCGCATATCGACGTGGTCGAGGCCGGCGACGGCTGGACCGTCGATCCCTTTGCCGGCGTGGTGAAGGACGGCAGGGTCTATGGTCGCGGCGCCTGCGACATGAAAGGCGGTCTGGCGGCCTCGGTCATCGCCGCCGAAGCCTTCATGGAAGTCTATCCCGACTTTCCCGGCGCCATCGAGATATCGGGCACCGCAGACGAGGAATCGGGCGGTTTCGGCGGCGTCGCCCATCTGGCAGGGCTCGGCTATTTCTCGAAGCCGAAGGTCGACCACGTCATCATCCCGGAACCGCTGAACAAGGATCGCATCTGCCTTGGTCATCGTGGCGTCTGGTGGGCCGAGATCGAGACCAAGGGCGAGATCGCGCATGGCTCGATGCCGTTCCTCGGCGACAATGCCGTGCGCCATATGGGCGCCGTCCTGCAGGCTTTCGAGGACGAGCTATTCCCGGCGCTCGATCGCAAGATGACGCGCATGCCGGTGGTGCCGGAAGGCGCCAAGCGCTCGACGATGAACATCAACTCGATCCATGGCGGCCAGACCGAGGATTTCCGGCCGGGGCTCCCTTCGCCCAACGTGCCGGACTGGTGCCGCCTCACCATCGACCGGCGCTTCCTGCTGGAAGAGGACATCGCCACCGTCAAAGGCGAAGTCACCCATATCCTCGAGCGGCTGAAGCGGGAGCGCAAAAAATTCGACTACGAGATCCGCGACCTGATGGAGGTGCTGCCGCTGATGACCGAGCGCGACGCTCCGGTGGTGAAGGCTGTCGCAAAAGGGATCATGGAGGTGTTCGACCGCGAGCCCGACTACGTGATCTCGCCCGGTACCTACGACCAGAAGCATGTCGCGCGCATCGGCCACCTCTATGACTGCATCGCCTATGGCCCCGGCATTCTTGACCTCGCCCACCGGCCGGACGAATGGGTAGGTATCGCCGACATGGTGGAATCGGCCAAGGTAATGGCGATCGGTCTCAATGTGCTCTTACGCGGCACGACCGGATGACAGGTAAAAACATTCCGCCTGGCGCCGCCGGGCAGCACGAAACGAAATTTACTCGCACGCGAAATCACGCTTCTATCCGCCGGCTTGAGCAGGTTTGAGCAATGGGAGTTCAGCGATGAAACTGTGGAAGACCATCCTGGCCGCGGCTGTGCTGTCGCTTGCCGCCGCCACGTCGGCCTTTGCCGCGCGCACCGATCTCACGCTCGGCATCGTGCTCGAGCCACCGCATCTCGATCCGACCGCCGGCGCGGCCGCGGCCATCGGCGAAATCACTTATGCCAATGTCTTTGAAGGGCTGACGCGCATCGACGACAACGGCCAGGTTCAGCCCGGTCTCGCCGAGAGCTGGGCCGTCTCCGACGACGGCAAGGTCTACACGTTCAAGCTGCATTCCGGCGTGAAGTTCCACGATGGCTCAGCCTTCGGCGCCGACGACGTGAAATTCTCGCTGGACCGGGCGCGCGCCAAGGATTCGCTCAATCCGCAAAAGCCGCTCTTTGCGCACATCACCGATGTCACGGCGGTCGATCCAGCGACAGTCAAGGTCACCCTCGAGGGTCCGCAGGGCAATTTCCTCTACGACATGGGCCAGGTTGCGGCGGTGATCGTGGGGAAAGGATCGGCCGACGGCAATAAGGACAAGCCGATCGGCACCGGTCCGTTCAAGCTCGATCACTGGGCCAAGGGTTCCGAGATCACGCTCGTCAAGAACCCGGACTACTGGGGTACACCCGCCGCACTCGACAAGGCGACATTCCGCATCGTTCCCGACGCCGCCGCGGCTGTCCCCGCCTTGCTCTCGGGCGACATCCAGGCTTTCGCCAACATGCCCGCACAAGACGCGCTCGAGCAGCTCCAGTCCGATCCGCGCTTCAGCGTCGTGGTCGGCTCGACCGAGGGCGAGACAATCCTGTCGATCAACAACAAGAAGCCGCCCTTCGACAAGCTTGCGGTGCGGCAGGCGCTCGCCTCGGCGATTGATCGCAGTGCCATCATCGACGCAGCCTCGAACGGTCTTGGAAAACCCATCGGCTCTCATTTCTCGCCAGGCGATGCGGGCTATGTCGATCTCACCGGCGTCTATCCGCACGATATCGCCAAGGCCAAGGAGTATCTGAAGGAAGCCGGGCTGGAGAACGGCTTCTCGGCCACGATCAAGCTGCCGCCCGTGCCCTATGCACGCGACGGCGGCCAGGTAATTCAGTCCCAACTGAAGGACATCGGGGTCAATCTGCAGATCATTCCGGTAGAATGGGCGGAGTGGCTGAGCCAGGTCTTCACCAACAAAGACTACGACCTGACGATTGTTTCCCATGTCGAGCCAAACGACATCGATATCTATTCGCGGCCCGGCTACTATTTCCAGTACGACAATCCGAAGTTCAACGATGTCATCAAGGAGCTCGGCGCCACGGTTGACAAGGACAAGAGGCTGGAGCTGCTGGGCGCGGCACAGAAGATTCTCGCGCACGACGTGCCCGCCGTCTATCTGTTCGAGCTGCCGAAGATCGGCGTCTGGGACGCTAAGCTGCAGGGCATGTGGACGAACTGGCCGATCGAGGCGGATGACCTGACCAAGGTGAAATGGACGGACTGAGGGTTGGCCGATAGGCGCGATCGCCCGATCGCTTCCCATGACCGCCTACCTCGTAAAACGCCTCATCATCGCGGCCCTCACCCTGGTGCTGGCCTCGATGGTGGTGTTCGCTGTCATGGAGATCCTGCCCGGAGACCCGGCGCGCCTGATGCTTGGCTTGAATGCCAGCGCCGATCAGGTTGAACAGCTGCGCAACCAGATGGGGCTGAACGCGCCGCTGGTCCTGCGCTACCTGCGTTGGGCGGGCGGGCTGCTCAGCCTCGATTTCGGCCGCTCCTACACCTATTCGGTGCCTGTCATCGACCTGGTGCGCGAACGCATTGCCGTTTCCCTGCCGCTGGCGCTGATTGCGCTGGCGCTCTCGACCATCATCGCCATTCCCGTCGGCGTGTTCTCCGCCAGCCGCCAGGGCCGGGCCGGCGATACGCTTGCCATGGGCGCCGCCCAGCTCGGCGTCGCCGTGCCGAATTTCTGGTTCGCGCTGATGCTGATTTACCTGTTTGCCGTGTGGCTGCATCTGGTCCCCGCCGGCGGTTTTCCCGGTTGGAGTTCCGGTATCTGGACGGCGTTGAAGTCCCTGCTGTTGCCGGCCGTGGCACTGGCGCTGCCGCAGGCGGCGATCCTGGCGCGCGTCGCTCGCTCGGCGCTGATCGAGGTGCTCAACGAAGATTATATCCGCACCGCTCGCGCCAAGGGCCTGCCCTATCGCGCCGTGCTCTGGCGCCACGCGCTGCGCAACGCCATGATCCCGGTGCTCACTATCCTCGGCCTGCAATTCGCCTTCCTGCTCGCCGGCACCATCATCATCGAGAATGTCTTTTACCTGCCCGGCCTCGGCCGGCTGATCTTCCAGGCCATCACCCAGCGCGACCTGATCGTGGTCGAGAGCATCGTCATGCTGCTGGTCGCCGCCGTGATCCTCATCAACCTCATCGTCGATTTCTCCTACGCCGTCGTCGATCCGCGCCTGCGAGGCCGGCAATGACCATGCGCATCGAGCTGCCCGAAGAAACCCTTGCCGGCGTGCTGGCCAAGGCCTTCGGCAACCGCTCTTTCCTGATCGGGCTCGTCATCACGCTGCTGATCGTGGCCGTCGCGCTCGTCTCGTTCCTTTGGACGCCTTACGACGTTACCAGGCTGGTGATTGCCGACAAGACGCAAGGTCCCTCGCAGGTGCATTGGTTCGGCACCGACCATTTCGGCCGCGACATCTTGTCGATGATCATGGTCGGCGCCCGCAATTCGATCGCCGTGGCGCTGGTCGCGGTCGGCATCGGCATGGGCATCGGCGTGCCGCTTGGCGCCTTCGCCGCCGCGCGCGGCGGAATGGCCGACGAGGCGCTGATGCGCGTCAACGACCTCGTCTTCGCCTTTCCGGCGTTGCTCTCGGCAATCATGATCACCGCGATCTTCGGTCCGGGCGCCGTCAACGCCATCATCGCCATCGGCATCTTCAACATCCCGGTTTTCGCCCGTGTCGCCCGCGCCGGCGCGCTGGCCATCTGGCCGCGCGAATTCATCCTCGCCGCGCGCGCCGCCGGCAAGGGAATGACGCGGATCAGCATCGAGCACATCCTGCCCAACATCGTGACGCTGCTGCTGGTCCAGGGCACGATCCAGTTCGCGCTGGGCATCCTGGCCGAAGCCGGGCTTTCCTATGTCGGCCTCGGCGCCCAGCCGCCGATGCCGAGCTGGGGCCGCATGCTGTTCGATGCGCAGACGCGCATGGTGACCGCGCCCTGGATGGCGATCTTTCCCGGCATGGCGATCGTCATCACCGTGCTCGGGCTGAACCTGCTCGGCGACGGCATCGCCGACATCCTCGATCCGAAATCGCGGCGGCGCAGATGAGCCTGCTCGAGATCGAGAACCTGTCGCTGGCGATCGGCGCCACACCGATCCTCAAAGGCGTGGAGCTGACAATCGCGCCCGGCGAGGTGGTCGGCCTGGTCGGCGAATCCGGCTCCGGCAAGTCGATGACGGCGCTGACAATCATGCGGCTGCTGCCGCATCTGGCGCGCGCCGAAGGCCGCGTCGCCTTCGACGGCATCGACCTCCTTGGCGCAACCGAGGATCAGATGTGCGCGTTGCGCGGCGACGATATCGGCATGGTCTTCCAGGAGCCGATGACGGCGCTCAACCCGGTCAAGACCATCGGCGAACAGGTCGCCGAAGGCATTCGCTGGCACACCAAGGCCGGCCGCGCCGAAGCCGAGCAACGCGCGCGAAAAATGCTCGACCGCGTGGGCCTGCCGGAAGCGAAGTTCCCAATGTCGCGCTACCCGCATGAACTGTCCGGCGGCCAGCGCCAGCGCGTCGTCATCGCCATTGCCTGCGCGCTGAAGCCGAAGCTCCTCATTGCCGACGAGCCGACGACGGCGCTCGACGTGGTGCTGCAGGCGCAGATCCTCGACCTTTTGCGCGATCTGGTCAGCGAAAACCGCATGGGCCTTCTGCTCATCTCGCACGACCTTGCCGTGGTGACCGAGATGGCCAGTCGCCTGACCATTCTGCGCCATGGCGAGGTGACGGAGGCCGGCGACACCGCGCGCACGCTGTCCGAGCAGCAGCATCCCTACACGCGTGAGCTGGCGCTTGCCTCCATGCATGTGCCGGCGCGCCCGAAACCGCACCTTGCCGGGTCGGCAAAGCCCTTGCTCGAGGTCGAAGGCGTCGGCCGGGATTATCCGGGTCGACGCAAGTCCCTGTTGCGGCCGGCGCAGCCGATCCGCGCCGTCGACGATGTCTCGCTGACTATCGAGCCTGCGCAATCGGTGGCGCTCGTCGGCCGTTCGGGCTGCGGCAAGTCCACGCTCGCCCGCATGATCCTGGCATTGGACAAGCCGACGGCGGGCACGATCCGATTTCGCGGCGAGGCCATCACGGGCAAGCCGGAGTCGGCGCTAAGGCCGGCCCGGCGCGACATGCAGGTCGTGTTCCAGGATCCTTATGGCTCCTTCGACCCGCGCCAGAAGGTTGAGAAACTGATAGCCGAACCGCTGCATCTTCTAGAGAAGCAGCCGTCCAAAACGGAACGCCGCGAGATGGTCGCGCATGCGCTCGACGAGGTGGGTCTCGGCCCGCGCGACATGGACAAATATCCGCATGAATTCTCGGGCGGCCAGCGCCAGCGCCTGTCGATCGCCCGCGCCATTATCACGCGGCCGAAACTGGTGGTGGCCGACGAGCCGGTCTCGGCGCTGGATGTCTCGATCCGCGCCCAGATCCTCGATCTTTTCGCCGAGCTCAACCAGAAGCTAGGCATCGCCTATCTCTTCATCACCCACGACCTGACGGTCGCCCGCGCAATGGCCGACGAGTTGCTGGTGATGCACGAGGGCCAAATCGTCGAGCGCGGCCGGACCGCCGACGTGCTCGACCATCCCCGCTCGGAAGCGGCGCAGGCGTTGGTCGCTGCAGCACCCGACCTTCATCGCGCCATCGCGCGGCGCATGCAGGAACAGGGGTAGCTCAGCCCTCCGGCTTCACCAAATCGACGGGGCTGATATCGAGCAGGTCAAGCGTGCGGCGCAGAAGCTTCACCTCGCTTTCGGCGAGCTTGGCGTCGGCCTTGGCGATCTCGGCCATGTGGCGCGCAAGGAGTTTCCGACGCTCGACATCGAGGTCGCGGAACAGCGCGATCGCCTGCGAGCCGTTGGTCTCGTAGCCAAAATCGTTGAGATATTCGACGACGCTGTCGATCGAGGTCTCCGGGATGCCGAAGGCTTCCTTGCAGATACGCCGGAACACAACCATCTCGCTCTCCGAGACCGAACCGTCGGCCAGGATCATGCGGAACAGCATCAAAAGTTCCGCCGACAGCACAGGGTCGTCCGCCACCTTGCGCACACCCGGGTCACCGTCGAAGATCGAACGTATCTGATCGAGCAGCGCCATCGCCATCAGCTCCCCTTTGCGATTCCACCTGATTGTTAGCGTGGAATTGCTCTTGCGCAAACGGGGAGAGCGTGATGGAAGCTGCGGCCTCCCTCCTCGCGACCCTCCCCGATGATCGACCTTAGCCTGCAGACCGTCCTGATACTGATCGCAGCCGCCTTTGCCGCCGGCTTAGTCGATTCGATCGCCGGCGGCGGCGGGCTGATCACGATCCCGGCCCTGCTGCTCGCCGGCTTTTCGCCGGTCGCAGCACTCGGCACCAACAAATTGCAGGGCATGTTCGGTTCCGGCTCGGCCACCATCCATTATGCCGCCAACGGCCAGGTCGACCTGCGCCGCCAGCTGCCGTCGGCGCTGCTGGCGCTTGTCGGCGGCGCGGTCGGCGCCCTGTTGGCGACGGTCGTGCCCGGCGATTTCCTGCGCGCCCTGCTGCCGCTGCTTCTGATTGCCATCGCGCTCTACTTCGCCCTGAAGCCGAACATGGACGACGTCGACCGCGCCGAGCGGCTGTCGCCCTTCCTGTTTGGGCTGATCATCCCGCCGCTGGTCGGCTTCTATGACGGCGTCTTCGGTCCCGGCGCCGGCTCCTTCTACATGCTCGCGTTCGTCACGCTCGCCGGCTATGGCGTGCTCAAGGCGACGGCGCACACCAAGCTGCTCAACTTCGCCTCCAACATCGGCGGCTTCATTATCTTCGCCGCCGTCGGCGTCATCGACTGGAAGATCGGCCTGATGATGGGCGTGGCGCAATTCATCGGCGCCCGTGTCGGCGCAAGCCTGGCCATCCGGATCGGCGCGAAGCTGATCAAACCGTTGCTGGTGATCGTGTGCGTGGCGCTGGCGATCAAGCTGCTGGCCGACCCGGCCAATCCATTGCGACAGCTCATTGGTGTGTGAGGCTCCTGCTGGTACAGTTCGTGCGTTGCGAATCATGTTGGAGGGATAGACATGAATCTCAGTGCACCCACCCAGCTCGTGTTCATTATTTCGTTGGTCATTGCCATCATCGGCCTTCTCGCCGCTGTTGGTGTTCTTGCATTCATTCCTCTCGCGGCGGTGTGGATCATGCTCATCGCCTATATCGTGCTCGCCGCCGGCTGCCTGATGCGCGGCGCTTGAAAGCAATTCCAGGAAAAGTGTGCAGCGGTTTTCCGTCCGGAATTGCGTGAATCACTTTAGGCAATCTCAGGCAACTCGGAGCGCCCGGCCTTGCGGGGCGCTTTTGATTTTTGAGAACGTAGTCTGATAGGCTGGCGCCATGTCCGACGAGACAGAGCGCCATCGGCAAGACAATCGGTCCCCAGCTCTTCACTTTGAGATGGTCCGGCGCGCTGCTCCTGTGTCGCTCAACGGCATCGTCACGGATATCTGCGGCTATCGCGAGATATGTCCCGGCCATTTCCGCATCGTCGAATATGCCTCGCTCACCGTGCCGCTGGTGATCAGTTTTGCCGACGCCTTCGCGATCGGGCTCGGCCACCCCCCGGGCGACAACGACCGCTACGCCAGCTTCGCCGCTGGCCTCTATGCCGGTCCGGTGATGATCGAATCCTTCGGCGGCTCCTGCTGTGTCCAGGTCAATTTCACGCCGCTTGGCGCCAGGCAATTCTTCGGCCTGCCGATGAGCGAGTTGCGGGATCGCATGATCGGATTGGACGATGCGCTGGGCTTTGACGGCATCGCGCTGCGCGAGCGGCTTGGCGAGGCGTCGGATTGGGACACGCGCTTCGACATAGCCGAGGGCTTCATCGCTGGCCGCCTTGTGGAGGCGAATGCGCTTTCGCCGGAAATCGCCTGGGCCTACAAGACGGTCATCGCGTCGGGCGGCCGCACGCGCATTACGGCGATCGCGGGCGAGATCGGCTGGAGCCGCAAGCATCTGGCGGCAAAATTCACCGACGCGATCGGCATAGGCCCGAAGACATTGTCGCGCATCGTGCGCTTCAACCGCGCGCTCTCGCTATCCAAACAGAAAGAAGATGGCTGGGTCGGCATCGCCGCCGATTGCGGCTATGCCGACCAGGCGCATCTGGTTCGCGAATTCCGCCAGCTTGCCGGCGAAACGCCGACCGCGCTCACCGCGTTGATGTAGGCAGGTAACATTTCTTCAAGACGCGGAATCCGCCTTCGCGCAGACTGGCATTCATCAACCGACACAGGGAGATTGTCATGTCCGCAGCAAACGAAGCACCCCGCCTCTATCCGGCCCTTCGCTACAGGAACGCCTCGACAATGATCGACTGGCTCTGCGAGGCCTTCGGCTTCGAGGTCCGCGCCCGCTATGGCGAGGGCGACATCATCTACCACGCCGAGCTGACCTTCGGTTCCTCGATGATCATGCTGGGCACCGCGCGCGACGACGATTACGGCAAGATGGTCGGCGAGCCCGGCGGTGGTGGAGGCAAGTCGATCTATATCGCCGTCGATGACGCCGATGCCGCCTATGCCAAGGCGAAGAAGGCGGGCGCCAAGATCATCCAGGAACTGATCGACCGCGACTATGGCAGCCGCGAGTTCATCTGCCTCGATCCGGAAGGCAATGTCTGGTCGTTCGGCACATATTGGCCGAAGGCCGGGGAGAACGGTTGAGTCCTCCGCCAACGCTCAAGGTTGGCGAAAGCGACCCAACTTCGTCATCCACGGGACGGGCGTTGCAGCCAATCGCCAAGGCAGCGACTCCATCAATGCATCGAAGTCGACTCGTCAAAGCCTCTGAATCGAGCAATCAGCGAGCCAGCGCAAAAATCGCGTCGCGGTCGAGATGCCTCTCCAACTCCGCCGCGACCTCGTCCAGCGCCTTCTCGACCTCGGCGCGGTAGTCGATGCCGCCTCCCCCGACACCAAGGCTCTCCAGATACGCGGCGCGAAAAGCGTCGGCGGAAAACAGCCCGTGCAGATAGGTGCCGATCACCTTGCCATCGGCGGAAATCGCACCGTCCTCGACGCCGTTGAGGATCGCCGACGGCCGCGCCGTGTCCGGGCCGGTGGTGCGGCCGAGATGGATTTCGTAGCCCTCGAGCGGCAGGCCGAACTGTACCGAATGCGCGCTTGAATTGCGCACTGTCTTTTCAGGCTCCATCACCGTTTCGATGTCGAGCAGGCCGAGGCCCTCGGCTTCGGTCACGCTGCCTTCGATGCCGTCTGGATCGCGCACCGCGCGGCCGAGCATCTGGTAACCGCCGCAGATGCCGACGACATGACCGCCGCGCTTGCGATGGGCGGCAAGATCGCGATCCCAGCCGTTCTCGCGGAATTTGAGGAGGTCGCCGATGGTCGATTTCGAGCCGGGAATGACCACCAGCCCAGCATCTTCCGGCAATTTCTTGCCCGGCGGCACGAACACCACCTCGACCTGTGGTTCGGCCTTGAGCGGATCGAGATCGTCAAAATTGGCGATGCGCGCCAGCATCGGCACCGCCACCTTCAGCGCTCGTTTCTCGCCGGAAGCGAGACGTTCGAGCACGACGGAATCCTCGGAAGGCAGCCGGCCGGCGGCCTTCAGCCACGGCACGACGCCGAAGCAGCGCCAGCCGGTGAATTTCCCGATCGCGTCTATCCCGTCGTCAAACAACGAAACGTCGCCGCGAAACTTGTTGATCAGATAGCCGGCGATCATGCGCCGGTCTTCCTCGGGCAGGATGAGATGTGTGCCGGCGACAGAGGCAATGACACCGCCGCGATCGATATCGCCGACCAGGATCACCGGCACATTGGCGCGCGTCGCAAAACCCATATTGGCGATGTCGCGGCTCCTGAGGTTGATCTCGGCTGGCGAGCCGGCGCCCTCGACGATGACCAGGTCGGCGCCCTCGCCCACCTTGGCCCAGGAATCGAGAACAGCGTCCATCAGCCCGGCCTTCATCGCCTGGTAGTCGCGCGCCCGCGCCTCGCCATACACCTTGCCCTGCACCACCACTTGCGAGCCGATGTCGCTCTGTGGCTTGAGCAGCACAGGGTTCATATGCACCGTCGGACGAACCCCACAGGCCAGCGCCTGCAGCCATTGCCCGCGGCCGATTTCACCGGCGGCGGCCTTGTCGTCGCCGGGAATGTCGGCGACGGCGGCATTGTTCGACATGTTCTGCGGCTTGAACGGCCTGACCTTCAGCCCACGATTCCGCGCCGCGCGGCAAAGCCCCGCCACCAGCACGGTCTTGCCGACATCCGAGCCAGTGCCTTGCAGCATGATCGCCCTGGCCATCAGCCTCGGCCTCCTGAGCCAATAGTCGACTTTTGCGCCAGCGGCCCACCGCGCCAGATATAGAGCGCCATCAGCGGTTCCTTGCCCGTGCGCATGGCATGATTGACGTTGGAGGCGTGGCGAATGACCTCTCCGGCCTCGCGAATGTGGAAATCGCCCTCGCCCATCCGCCATTGCGTGCCGCCGGTCAGCGGGATGTAGATTTCCTCGGCGATGTGATGGTGGTCGGGATAGACGATGTCCGGCCCGAGGACCAACAGGCCGGCCGCGACCTCGTCATTGACGAAATGCCCGCGCGTGCCGAACACCTCTAGCCAGCCGTAATTGTCGATGAAGCCCTGCCCGAAATCGGCGGCGGTATAGGTTTGCCCCCAGCGTAGCTCATTGCGATGGTCGGCAACGAACCGGGTGAGCGGCTTGGTGTCCGCCGATGCAAGCCCGGCGATGCGGTCGAGATGGCCAAGGCAGCCAAGCGAGCGCGGTTCGAGGGAACGGGCAGGCATATCCCAGCCAATGCGCGCGGCTTCGCCCGCGACCATCGCGCTGTCGATACCGGCGAGACAATCGCGAAACCGGTCCAGCAACTCATCGAAAATTGTCGACACCCAAGAGCTCCGTTCGTCATTTCACGCACAGCCGGTCCGCAGCAAGCCGGGTTGCGCGGCGGCATCATTGGTCTAGATTGAACGGCGCGCAAAGCCAAAAACGACAGGCCAGAAGGCCTGAAACGACAGGGAGCACGCCATGGACGCGACAGTCGATGCGGGCGCTGGCCAATTCGAACTCAACGAGGAACAGCGCGCGATCCAGGAGATGGCCCAAGCCTTCGCGGCGGACCGCGTCGCGCCCAATGCGCTCGACTGGGACCGCGCAAAGCACTTCCCCGCCGATGTGATCCGGGAGACAGGACCGCTCGGCCTTGGCGGCATCTATGTCCGCGACGATGTCGGCGGCTCGGCGCTCGGCCGGCTGGACGCGGTGCTGATCTTCGAGGCGCTGGCCCACGCCGATCCGGCCTTCTCTTCCTTCATTTCCATCCACAACATGGCGGCCTCGATGATCGACCGCTTCGGCTCAGATGAGCAGCGCCAGCGCCTCCTGCCGAAATTGACCTCGATGGAATGGCTGGCGAGCTATTGCCTGACCGAGCCCGGCTCGGGTTCAGATGCCGCCGCGCTGAAGACGCGGGCGACGAAAAGCGGCGGCGACTATGTGCTCAACGGCGCCAAGCAGTTCATCTCCGGTGCCGGCGACAGCGACCTCTACGTGGTGATGGCGCGTACCGGGGCCGACGGTCCGAAGGGAATCTCCACGTTCGTCGTGCCCAAGGATGCCCCCGGGCTCTCCTTCGGCGCCAACGAACACAAGATGGGCTGGCACATGCAGTCGACCCGGCAGGTCATCTTCGAGGACTGCAAGATCCCTGCCGAGAACCTGCTTGCAGCGGAAGGCGCCGGCTTCGGCATCGCCATGGCCGGGCTCGATGGCGGCCGGCTCAACATCGCCGCCTGCTCGCTGGGCGGCGCGCAGTCGGCGCTCGACAAGGCCCTTGCCTATACGGCCGAGCGCAAGGCCTTTGGGTCCAAGATCAACCAGTTTCAGGCGCTGCAGTTCAGGCTGGCCGACATGGAGACGGAGCTGCAGGCGGCCCGCATCTTCCTCTACGCCGCGGCCTCGAAGCTCGACCGCAAGGCGCCGGACGCCGGCAAATGGTCGGCAATGGCCAAGCGCTTCGTCACCGATATCGGCTTCGACATCGCCAACGAGGCGCTGCAACTGCATGGCGGCTATGGCTACCTGCACGACTACGGCGTCGAGAAGCTGGTGCGCGACCTGCGTGTCCACCAGATCCTCGAAGGCACCAACGAGATCATGCGAGTCATCATCGCGCGGGCGCTGATCGGGCGCTGACGGCTTAATTCAGGAGAAAACAATGGCAACGATTGCCTTTATCGGCCTTGGCAACATGGGCAATCCGATGGCCGCCAATCTGGTCAAGGCGGGGCACACCGTGCAGGGGTTCGATCTCGTGCCTGAGAATCTCACGGTCGCCAGGGAGCATGGCGTAACTGTCATGGCTAACGCCGTTGCGGCGGTTAAAGGCGCAGATGTGGTCATCACCATGCTACCGGCCGGCAAGCATGTGTTGTCGGTCTACGAGGATATCGCGCCCAAGGCGAAGAAAGGCGCGTTGTTCATCGATTCATCGACCATCGATGTAGACTCTGCGCGCAAGGCCCATGCCATTGCCGCCAAACACAACCTGCCATCGATTGACGCCCCGGTTTCCGGCGGCACCGGTGGCGCCACGGCCGGCACACTGACCTTCATGGCCGGCGGCTCCGATGATGCTTTCGCGGCCGCCGAGCCGGTCCTGAAGCCGATGGCCGGGCGCGTCGTCCATTGCGGCGGCGACGGTGCCGGACAGGCCGCCAAGATCTGCAACAACATGATCCTCGGCATCTCGATGATCGGCGTCGCCGAAGCCTTCGTTCTGGCCGAAAAGCTCGGCCTGTCGCACCAGGCGCTGTTCGACGTCGCCTCGACGTCGTCGGGCCAGTGCTGGTCGCTCACCACTTACTGCCCGGTGCCCGGCCCCGTTCCGTCCTCGCCGGCCAACCGCGACTACAAGCCTGGCTTTGCCGCGGCGCTCATGCTGAAAGACCTGAAATTATCGCAGGAAGCAGCACTTGGCGCCGGCGCCGTGACCCCGCTCGGCGCCGAAGCCACACAGCTTTATGGCTTGTTCAACGCGCAAGGGCACGCCGGCGCCGATTTTTCCGGTATTATTAATTTCCTGCGCGGTAACCTGGCGTAAGCCACTGCTTTTCAAAGGTTATTTTCAGAATTTGCCGGTACGAAGCCGGCAAATTTAGATTTGCTTAAGGTCTCGCTAACTCACCGGTAACGATGTGCCTTTAAAACGGATTGCGAGGCGGACATCGCGTCCGCCCGGCGCTCCGGATCAGGTCTCGCGTACCGGAGCCCGTAAGTTTCGCAAGTATTCTTGTAGCGAAATGCCATGTGTATCTGGCAAAGCCGCGTTCCCGTCGGGACGCGGTTTTTGCGTTTCTGGGACATCGAAGATCGAGCGGGCGCCCCTGTTCGAAGAGCGCCCGAAGTCCAATTACCGCTTTTGCAAATCGGCATCCGCGAGGTCGAGCGCCTTGGCGATGCGCTCGCAGGCCATGTCGATCGTGTCGCGCGTCCAGATCAGCGGCGGCGACAAGATCATCGTGTCGCCCGTGGCCCGCAGCATCATGCCCTGCGCGACCGCATGGTCGCGCACGATGACCGCAGCACTTCCCGACGGCAAATAGCGTTCCTTGGTCGCCTTGTCCTTGACGATCTCGATCGCGCCCATCAGGCCGATCGAGCGCACCTCGCCAACTAGCCTGTGGCCGGCAAGATGCTCCTGCAGTGCTTGCGCGAAATATGGGCCGGTGTCGTTCTTGACGCGCTCGACCAATCCTTCGCGCTCGATGATCTCGAGGTTCTTGAGCGCCACCGCGCAGGCTACCGGATGACCGGAATAGGTGTAGCCGTGATAGAACTCACCGCCCTTGTCGACCAGCGTCTTGGCCACGCGGTCGCCGACCAGCAGCGCCGACAGCGGCTGGTAGCCGGAGGTCAGCGCCTTGGCGGTGGTGATGGTGTCGGGCTCGATGCCGAAAGTCTGTGCCGCGAACCACTCGCCGGTGCGGCCATAGCCGGTGATGACCTCGTCCAGCATCAAAAGCACATCGTATTTGCGGCAGATGCGCTCGACTTCCGGCCAGTAGCTCATCGGCGGGATCTTGACCCCGCCGGCGCCCATCACCGGCTCGCCGATGAAGGCGGCGACCTTGTCGGCGCCGGCTTCGAGGATCGCGTCCTCGACCGCCTTTGCCGCGCGGATGCCGAAATCATGGTCGCTTTCGCCGGGCAGCGCGAGCTCATAGGCATAGGGCATCATCACATGGACGATGTTGGGCACGGCGCCGCCGAGCTGCTTGTGCATCGGCTCCATGCCGCCCAGCGACGTGCCGGCAATCGTCGAGCCGTGATAGGCCGACTTCCGCGAGATGACGCGATTCTTCTCGGGCTTGCCTTCGAGCGCCCAGTAGTGGCGGACGAGTCTGAGCGCGGTGTCGTTGGCCTCCGAGCCGGACGAGCCGTAAAAAACCTGGCTGACATGCCGGGGCGCCAGCTCCGCCAACTTCTTCGACAACAGCACCGGCGTCGGCGTCGAGCACTTGAAGAAGGAGTTGTAGTAAGGCAGCTCCTTCATCTGCGCGTAAGCGGCCTCGGCCAATTCGTCGCGGCCATAGCCGACATTGACGCACCAAAGGCCCGCCATGCCGTCGAGGATTTCCGTGCCGTCGGCATCGTAGATGAACGGGCCGTTGGCATGGGTGATGATGCGCGAGCCCGTTTCACGCAGTTCCTTGTGGTCGGTGAAGGGATGAAGGTGATGCGCGGCATCGATCTGCTGAAGCTGCTTCAGCGAATAGTTCTGATAAGTCATGGATTTGATCTTTCCTCTTGAATCAATCCGGCAACGGCCGGGGCGGATTCGTCAGAGGAAGGCGGGCGGCGAATAACCGATGCGGGCGCATAGCCGCAACAGCTCGGCGCGAAGGGTCCGCGGTGACGGCGTCACCGCAACCCCGAAGGCGCCCGATGTGCTGATATAGACCATGACGGCAGCTTATGCCGCCTCGGGCCTGGAATTCAAGCCGTTCCGGTCAGCGCCCGCTGCAGGAACATGTAGCGCATCGCCGTCTGTGCCGCCTGCGGCCGGCGATCGCCGCGCCCGCCATGGCCGCCTTCGGTCTCCTCGAAGAACAGCGTCCTGCCGTGACCTGCCTCCTGCAGACGCGCCGCCATCTTGCGCGCATGTCCCGGATGGACGCGGTCGTCGGCAGTGGACGTCATCAGAAGCACCGGCGGATAGGCAACATTCGCCGCGACGTGCTGATAGGGCGAATAAGCGCCAAGCCAGGCCGCATCCTCCGGCTTCGACGGGTCGCCATATTCCGCCATCCATGAGGCGCCGGGCGGCAATTCCGTGTAGCGCAGCATGTCGAGTAGCGGCACGTCGATGATGACGGCGCCGAACAGTTCCGGCCGCTGTGTCAGCGACGCGCCGGTGAGCAGGCCGCCATTCGAGCCGCCCTGGATGCCGAGCTGAGCCGCCGTGGTGATGCCGCGCCGGACCACATCCTGCGCCACCGCCGCGAAATCGTCGAAGGCGTTCTGGCGCTTGCCCTTGAGCGCCGCCTGGTGCCAGGCCGGGCCGAACTCGCCGCCGCCGCGGATGTTGGCCTGGACATAGGCGTTGCCCTTGTCCAGCCAGAGCTTGCCGCGAATGCCGGCATAGCCGGGCAGCAGCGGCACTTCGAAGCCGCCATAGCCATAGAGCAGCGCCGGTACCGGCCCTTTCTGGTCGCGGCGCCGCACCACGAAATACGGGATCATCGTGCCGTCCTTCGAGCGCGCCTCGAACTGCTCCGAAACATAAGGCGAGGCATCGAAGCGGGCCGGCTGCGATTTCACCGTTTGCAGCGTCTCGCCATCGTCGTCCGACCAGATGATCGAGCTCGGCGTCAGGAAGTCGGTGAAGGAGAAAGACACGCTCGAACCGACACGCTCGACATGGCTGATGCCGACATTGCCGTTGTCGGGCAGCGCCACCGGCTTTAGCGACCAGCCATCGGCGGTGCGGTCGCAGGCGATGACCTTGCCGCGCACATTGTCCATCAGGTTGATGAACAGCCGCTCCTGCGTCCTTGCAAGCCCGGCGATCGAAACACGACGCGCCGGTTCGAGCACGGTTTGGAACGGACCGAACGCACCGGTGTCGATCCAACGGTCGAAATCGACCGAATAGAGTCCGTCGGGCAGGCAGCGCGTGCCGTCGGGCGCCGTCCACGGGCTGCGCACGCCGAAGATCAACTGGCCCTTGAAGATCGCCGTATCGGTGGCGTCGTCGGGCAGCGGAATGCACCGGTTCTCGCCCGAAGCCAGCCGCAGAAAACTATGCGAGGCGAAGAAGTCGATGGTCTTGCCGAGCAGCACATGCCGCTTGTCGCCGTCATATTCGACGCCGCCGCCGACCGCGAGGTCGTGCTTCTCGCCTTCGAAAATCGGGGGCGCTTCCTCGAGCTTGGTGCCGCGCCGCCAGAGTTTGATCACGCGTGGATAGCCTGACTGGGTCTTGTCTTCCTCCTCGAAAGCCGCCGAGACGATCACCGTGTCCCGGTCCAGCCAGGAAAAGCCCGACTTGGAGGCCGGTGCGCGAAAACCGTCA
Source organism: Mesorhizobium sp. WSM4832 (assembly GCF_055811115.1). Taxonomy (NCBI): domain Bacteria; kingdom Pseudomonadati; phylum Pseudomonadota; class Alphaproteobacteria; order Hyphomicrobiales; family Phyllobacteriaceae; genus Mesorhizobium; species Mesorhizobium sp. WSM4832. The sequence goes on from NZ_JBVVQH010000004.1 coordinate 129,686, forward strand.
TCGACGAAGGATTTCGTGTCGATGTCGAATTCGCGCATCTCGCTGGCGTCGCCGCCGTCCGGCGACATGTAGAGCAGGCATCGATTGAAATCGGGATAGAGCCGGCTCGCTCCACCGAACACCCATTTGACGCCTTCCTTCGCCGAAAGCTGATCGAAATCGATGATCGTCTCCCAGTCCGGCTTGGCGGTCTTGTAGGAAGCGACGGGCGTGCGGCGCCACAGGCCAAGCGCATTGGTCTTGTCCTGCCAGAAATTATAGACGTAACCGGCCAGCGCCGCCCCAACCGGCATATTGTCCTCGGCGGTCATCAAGTCGAGCGCAGTCTCGAATGCCGGCTGATAGGAAGGATCGCCCTGCAGTTCGGCGACAGTCTGCGCATTCTGGCGATGGACCCAATCGAGAGATTGTTTGCTGTTGCGGTCTTCCAGCCAGAGAAAGGGATCGTCCGCCGCCGATTCGGTCTGTGTTTTGGTCATCGTGCTGGTCATGCGGGTCTCCATCTCGCGGCCCCGCCTACATCGCGTTCGCTGCGTTGATATTCAAGAGCCGCGGCGGGACTGACTATAAAACCCGCCTGCGTACGACCGTCGTCGCCGCCAGCGCCGCGCAGATCGCACCCAGCGTGACCGGCAACCCCGCGGCGCCGATCACATCCATCACGCCGCCGGTGAGCGGCGGCACGATGATGCCGCCGAGGCCCCACATCAGCGAGAAGGCGGCGTTGCCCGCGACAAGCGCCGAACCCGTAAAACGCTCGCCGAGCTCGATGATCGACATCGTGTAGATGCCGTAGGAAACGGCGCCCCAGATGAAGACGCAGGCCCAGATCAGCGGCGTATCGATCAGCGCCGGCAACAGCACGCATCCAAGGACGGTCACAGCCACGCAGCCAAAGCGCACCAGGCGCGCCGTCAGCTTTTCGGCAAGCAGGCCGAGCGGCACCTGCATGGCGATGTTGCCCGCGATCATCACCGAAAGCAGCGCCGACATGCGTGCTTCGGCAATGCCGTGATGCGTGCCATAGACCGGCAGCAGCGCCAGTATCGCCTGTTCGAAACCGGCCGCGACGACAACCGCCGACAGAAGCAGCCAGGCCAGCGGTATGAAGCCCAGCACCGAAACCTTGTTTTCGGCCTCTTCGACCTTCGGCAATCGCCGCACCACGACCGCGAGGCAGGCGCCACAGAACAGGAAGGCGAAGATGCCGACCAGGAAAGGCGGCCAGCCTTCGGTGCCGACGGCGAGCAGGCAGAGCGGCCCGGCCGCGAAGCCGGCCGAGATGATGGTGGAATAGACGCCCATGACGCGCCCGCGCCGCGCCGGGGGCGCCAGCGCGATCACCCAGATTTCGCTCAAGACATAAAGCGGGTTGGTCACCACGCCGATCAGGAAGCGCAGCGGGAACCACAGATAGACATCCTGCATCCAGCCGATCAGCGCCAGCACCAGCGCCGAGAGCGCGGCGCAAATGAGCGCGGTCCGCCCTGCCCCGAACCGGTGCGCCAATCCCGGGATCAGCGGTGAAGAGAGGATGAACCCAACCGGCGTCATCGCCGCCGACAGCCCGATCACCGCAGGCGAAACGCCTTGCCGCTGCAGGATGAAGCTGAGCAGCGGATAGGAAAGTCCTTGCGCGATGGCGAACACTGACACGGTCGCGATCACGCCGGTGATCGCGGCCCACTGCACCGTCTCGCCGGTCTGTGATTTCGCCAGAGCCATCATTCCTGCTCCATTCGCCTGGAGGCTTAGCCGCTACCAATGACAGCCGTAAGAGCCAACCGGCGGCGAAAGCGCATATTCCAGCCACTTGCTGTCAGGAGCATCTGCGCTGCGAAGAACGGCCACCAGCAGCGCGTGCAGTCCAGCAATTGCCCCGGGTAGGAGCGGCAACTTGGCGAGCCAACCGCCTGCCCTTCCGGCATGTCGCTTCCCTCGCCCTAGTGGTCGCCGCCTCCTCACCGGCAACCTGGCCGCCAGTCCATTATGCCGCCAATTCGCATCCTCACGAGGCTTCCCATGACTGCCGCCCTCCATCCAGCCGAACCGACAGTGGCTACCGATCGCGCCCGCCGTGGCGGCCGCGCCGGCAAGCGCGCCGGCGGCTCGGCTGCCTTCGAGCAGCCCGCCTTCCGGCAGCTGAAGAACCCGCTGACGCCGACCAGGCTGGTCTCCGACGACGAATTGGAATCGATCCACCTCGCCTCGCTGCGCGTGCTCAAGGAAATCGGCGTCGACGTCCTGCATGATGAAGCCCGCCGCATCATGAAAGCACATGGCGCCGATGTGCGCGAAGGCAGCGAGCGCGTGCGCTTCGACAGCGACATGATCCTCGAGCTCGTCTCACATTGCCCGTCGGAATTCACGATGCATGCCCGCAACCCGGCGCACAATCTGCGTTTCGGCGGCAACAACGTCATCCTGTCGATGATGGCCTCGGCGCCCAACTGCTCGGACCTCGACCGTGGTCGCCGGCCCGGCAACCAGGCCGACTACCGCAACTTCCTGCGCCTGGCGCAGATGCACAACATCCTGCATTGCACCGGCGGCTATCCGGTGGAGCCGATCGACATCCATCCCTCGGTCCGGCACCTCGAATGCATCCGCGACCTCGCCATGCTGACCGACAAGGTCTTCCACATCTACTCGCTCGGCAAGGAGCGCAACGTCGACGGCATCGAGATCGCCCGCATCGCGCGCGGCATCAGCCACGAGCAGTTGCTCGAGCAACCGTCGGTCTTCACCATCATCAACACCAATTCGCCGCTCAAGCTCGACGTGCCGATGATGGAAGGCATCATCCAGATGTCGAGCAAGGGTCAGGTCGTCATCGTCACGCCGTTCACGCTCTCGGGCGCCATGGCGCCCGTCACCGTCGCCGGCGCGCTGGTGCAGCAGAACGCCGAGGCGCTCTCCGGCATCGCCTTCGCGCAGATGGTGAGGAAGGGCGCGCCGGTCGGCTATGGCGGCTTCACCTCCAATGTCGACATGAAGTCGGGTGCGCCGGCCTTCGGCACGCCCGAATACATGAAGGCGCAGCTCGTTGGCGGCCAGCTCGCCCGCCGCTACAACATCCCTTATCGCACGTCGAACACCTGCGCCGCCAACACGGTCGACGCGCAGGCGGCCTATGAAAGCGTCTTTTCGCTGTGGGGCGCCATCCAGGGCGGCGGCAATCTGATGATGCACGGCGCCGGCTGGCTGGAAGGCGGCCTGCGCTGCTCCTACGAAAAGACCATCCTCGACATTGATCTGCTGCAGATGGTGGCCGAATTCCTCACCCCGCTCGATCTCTCCGAGGACGCGCTCGGCTTCGACGCCATCCAGTCGGTCGGTCCGGGCGGCCATTTCTTCGGCACCCAGCACACGCAGGAGCGCTACAAGACCGCCTTCTACTCGCCGATCGTCTCCGACTGGCGCAACTTCGAGACCTGGGCCGAGGCGGGCTCGCCGACGGCGATGGAGCGCACCAACAAGGTCTGGAAGGAACGTCTTGCCTCCTACGACGAGCCTTATATGGATCCGGCGATCCGCGAGGAGCTCAACGACTTCGTCGAGAAGCGCCGCGCCGAAGGCGGCGCGCCGACGGATTTCTGATCGTTTTTGTTGGGCTGGATGAGCTGATCATTCGTATGGAATTGATGAACGGTCGACCCCCACAACCACCAGCCGTAACAAAACACCACAACCCCCCAACCACAGGGGATGCAGAGCGCGGGCGGATTTACCCCAAACAACACAAAACAACACCACCAGCGGG
>NZ_JBVVQH010000004.1:133458-327486 GCF_055811115.1 Mesorhizobium sp. WSM4832
CGCGGCTCTCTTGTTTTCCTGTTGTTTTTGCGTGTGAGGAATCCCCCCACAACCCCCCCCAAATTCCCCCCCCCCCCCCCCCCCCCCCCCCGCCCCGCCCCCCCCACCTCTCCCCCGATCGACGGGGGAGAGGAAAGGCGCGAGCTTATGCCGCCTAGCTCCCTTCCTCTCCCTCCGGAGGGGGGAGAGGTGGCGCCGCGAAGCGGCGACGGAGTGGGGGAAGCCCTCCGCGAAACGCGGAGTCGCCGCAAAACAGGTACGACCCAGCGGGCCCGAAAACTCAGGCAAGGCGGCAATCAGGCAGAAGCATCGCTCTGGCTCGAACTGAAGGCGCGCAAGCTTGGCGGCTATCGCTTTACGCGCCAATTCTCCATCGGCCCGTTTTTTGCAGACTTCGCCTGCCGCGAAAAAAGGCTGGTCGTCGAGATTGACGGCTCACAACACGCCGACAGCTCCTACGACCGCCGCCGTGACGATTTCATGCGCATGCAAGGCTATTCGATCCTGCGTTTCTGGAACCATGACGTCCTGAAACACTGCACCTCCGTCTGTGAAACCATCCTTGCCGCGCTTGATGGCAAGCTGGCCGAAAACATCGCCGTGTCCGACCTACGCTTTGTTTTCACGCCTCGTCCACTCCATTCAGCCTCTTAAAATCAGCCTCTATAAAAACGGACCTATCTGTATGAAATCTCACGTAACAGCGGTTGTCATCGGCGGCGGCGTTGTCGGCTGCTCGGTGCTTTATCACCTCGCCAAGGCCGGCTGGACCGACATCATGCTGATCGAGCGCTCGGAGCTGACCTCCGGTTCGTCCTGGCATGCGGCGGGCGGCTTCCACACGCTGAACGGCGACCCGAACGTCGCCAAGCTGCAGGCCTATACGGTGCAGCTCTACAAGGAGATCGAGGAGATTTCCGGCCAGTCCTGCTCGCTGCACCTGACCGGCGGCGTGATGATGGCCGATACGCCCGAGCGCATGGACTTCCTGCGGCTGGCCCACGCCAAGGGCCGCTATCTCGGCATGGACACCGAGTTGATCACGCCTTCGGAAGCCAAGGCGATGTTCCCGCTGATGGACGAGAAGAATTTCGTCGGCGCCATGTGGGATCCGGTCGAGGGCCATCTCGACCCTTCGGGCACGACCATTGCCTATTCCAAGGCGGCCAAGAAACTCGGCGCCGAGATCGTGCTGCGCAACCGCGTCGTCGACCTGACGCAGCAGCCGGACGGCACCTGGAACGTCGTCACCGAACAGGGCACGGTCCACGCCGAGCATGTCGTCAACTGCGGCGGCCTGTGGGCGCGCGAGATCGGCCGCATGGTCGGCGTCGAGCTGCCGGTGCTGGCCATGGAGCACATGTACCTGCTCACCGAGCCGATGCCCGAGGTCGAGGAATTCAACAAGTCGACCGGCCGCGAGATGATCGGCGTGCTCGACTTCAAGGGCGAGATCTACACCCGCCAGGAGCGCAACGGCATCCTGCTCGGCACTTACGAAAAGGCTTGCAAGCCGTGGTCGCCGGTCAACACGCCCTGGGATTTCGGCCATGAATTGCTGCAGCCCGACATCGACCGCATCGCGCCGTCGCTGGAGATCGGCTTCAAGCATTTCCCGGGCATCGAGAAGGCCGGCATCAAGCAGATCATCAACGGCCCCTTCACCTTCGCGCTCGACGGCAACCCGCTGGTCGGCCCGGTGCAGGGCCTGACCAATTTCTGGTGCGCCTGCGCCGTCATGGCCGGCTTCAGCCAGGGCGGCGGCGTCGGACTCGCGCTCTCCAACTGGATGGTGCATGGCGATCCGGGCTTCGACGTCTGGGGCATGGATGTCGCCCGCTTCGGCGAATGGGCCAGCCTGCGCTACACCAACGCCAAGGTGCGCGAGAACTATTCGCGCCGCTTCTCGATCCGCTTCCCCAACGAGGAATTGCCGGCGGCCCGTCCGGCGCAGACGACACCGCTCTACGACACCATGCTCGCCAACAACGCCGTCATGGGCGACTCGTGGGGTCTGGAGACGCCGCTCTGGTTCGCGCCGAAGGGCAGCGAGCCGAAGGACATTGTCTCCTTCCACCGCTCCAACGACTTCGGCCCGATCGGCGAGGAAGTGCGCGCCACGCGCGAGAAGGTCGGCGTCACCGAGATCGCCAACTTCGCCAAATACGAGGTTTCCGGTCCGGGCGCCGAGGATTTCCTCAACCGCCTGATGACCAACCGCATGCCGAAGGTCGGCCGCATCGTGCTGACCCCCATGGTCAACGAGTTCGGCAAGCTGATCGGCGACTTCACCATCGCCAAGTCGGGCGAAGATCGCTTCATGATCTGGGGCTCTTCAGCGGCGCAGAAATACCATATGCGCTGGTTCGAGAAGCATTTGCCGAAGGATGGCCCAAGGGCGTCAGAGGTGCGCATCCATCGCTTCGACCAAACGCTGGTGGGCTTGTCGATCGCCGGACCCAAGTCGCGCGACCTGCTACAGAAGCTCGTCGATGTCGACGTCTCGACCAAGGCCTTCCGCTTTATGGATTTCCGCGAGATGGCGGTCGGCGGCGCGCCCTGCATGGTCAACCGGATCACCTATACCGGCGACCTCGGCTACGAAATCTGGATGGCGCCGGCCTATGAACGCCTGGTTTATAAAGCGATCAAGGAAGCCGGCGCGGAATTCGGCATTGTCGATTTCGGCATGCGCGCGCTCTTGTCGATGCGCCTGGAGAAGAACTTCCCGACCTGGTTCCGCGAATTGCGCCCGATCTATGGGCCGTTCGAAGGCTCGATGGACCGGTTCATCAAGCTCGAGAAGAACGATTTTATCGGCCGCGAAGCTGCGGCCAAGGAACAGGCGGAAGGACCGAAGCTGCGCCGAGTCTCCTTCATCGTCGACGCCGCCGATGCCGACGTGATGGGCGATGAGCCGATCTGGGCCAAGGTCGGCAAGGACTACGGCACGGTTGAGAAGCCGCACGGTTACGGCGCGCCTCGCTTCGACACGGCGGGCAAGGAAGTGCGTGGCTCCAAGGCCGCAGAAGGCGCCTCCGCCGTGCGCGGCATCGTCGATGGCGAATGGCGCGTCGTCGGCTGGGTGACGTCGGGCGGCTACGCGCATTATGTGCAAAAGTCGATGGCGCAGGGCTATGTCCCTGCCGCCCTTGCCGAGGACGAAAGCGCCGGCCTGTTCGAGATCGAGATCCTCGGCCATCGCCGCCCGGCCCGCATCAATGTCGAGCCGCCCTTCGATCCGAGCGGCGAGAAGATGCGGACCTGACGCGAGAGCAATTCCAGGAAAAGTGTGACACGGTTTTCCGCCCGGAATTGCGTAAAACAGACAGACAGAGCGGTTTGCCGTTTCTACGAAACGGTGAACCGCTCTGGCGAATCATTGGATTGCGCCGATCGCTATGGCATGGTCGAGCCCGCCACCGGCGCATCAGCATGAGAAGACGATCCCCTTGCGGCAACTAGAGAAATGGACTGATTGGCTCTGCGGTGAACGGGTCGGTCCATTCAGCGCAGCGGTCGCGTGTGTCCTCCTCTATTGTCTGGCTCAGATCGTGATCATGGCGCTGCTGTCCCACGTCGCCGGCACCGGCGTCGGCGTCGACGATTCCGAGCAGCTGATGGAAATGCGTTTCCTGGCCGCCGGCTACGGCAGTTCGCAGCCACCTTTATACACATGGCTCGCCATGCTTGCGGCCTCGCTGGTCGGAACCAGCGTCCTTGCCCTCAAGATCGTCAAATACGGCCTGCTGGCGGCGGGGCTGGCCGCGTATTTCACCGCCATACGGCGCCTCGGCTATTCGAACCGCGCCGCTGCCGCCGGCATGTTCGGGCTGCTCCTGTTTCCCCAGATCTTCTGGGAAATGCAGCACGCGCTCACCCACTCGGTCGCCGTATTTTGTTTCACCTCGGTGCTGCTTTTGGCGCTGGTCGAGGTTGAGAAACGGCGATCTGCCATCGCCTATGCGCTATTCGGCCTGGCGACCGCGGCCGCGATGCTGTCGAAATACAACATCGTCATCTTCCTTGCCGCCTTGTTCCTGGCGGCCCTTTCGGTCCGCGAAACGCGCGAGGCGATCTTCGACCGCCGCTTCCTCATCAGCGTGGCCGTAGCGATCCTTGCCTGCCTGCCGACGCTTTATTGGAGTTTCACGCACCTGGACGATCTGCTCGCGCACCAGGGCGGCCTTGGCGTCGCCGAAGGCGGGAGCGTTGTGAGCACGGCATTCCTCGGCATCCGGAAATTGGCCAACGCGATCGGCAACTTCGCCGGACTGCCGGTCGCGATACTTGCCATCGCGTATTTCCTCGCAGGAAAGCGCACGCAACCGCCTCAGCCGGTACGGTGGCCGGAAAAGCTGTTGTGGCGAGCGATTGTCTTCGGACTTTTGGTTATGGTGACAGTCGTGCTGGCAGCCGGCATCACGCAGTTTCGCGACCGCTGGATGCTTCCCGTGTTTATCCTTCTGCCCGCGGCCCTCGCGATGCGCTTCGACGCCATGGGCCAGAGGGGCCGAAAAACACAAGCTACCATTGTCTTCGTCGGTGCCGTGCTTGCCATAATGGTGCTGCCGCTAAGCTGGTACATGCACTTGAAGGGCGGCGACAGCCGCGGCAGCATCGTGCGCATGGACTACCGGTCGCTCTACGACCAGATCACCGCCGACGGACCGGTCGGCACGGTGGTCTCGAGCTGGTTCTGGATCGGCAATCTGCGCCTGGTCGATGCCGACCTCATCGTGCTCGACGATGAAATACCCGACTTCGCCCAATCGATCCGCGAGCCGGCTGTGCTAGTCCTGACCGACGACAGGGAATCCTCTTCGGACGTTTTCCTGGAAATAGCCAAGGCCGGCTACGTGATGGACACCGTCCACCGCACTATCGAAGTGCCGCAGGCACTTGGCCTCCCGCCGCGCCACGTCACGGTCACCAGGCTGCACAAGACGACCGCGCAATAAGCTTCAAGGGGGACGAATGGATACGCAACGTTTCGGCCGTCACCGCAAGATCATGCCCTTCGAACCGGGCTCGGTCGAAGCGCTGCGCGGGGCCTCCCGCGAGAAGGCAGCCTCGCTCAACCAGCATGTGCTGGGCTATGGCGCGGTAGCCGAAGCGGAATGGGCAGCGGCGGGCGTCGCAGCGCCCGATCTGCCCGCCATGCGCAGATACCGGCTGGACCGCATTCGCGCCGAACTGAAGCGCCGCGACTATGCCGGCGCCCTGCTCTACGACCCGGTCAACATCCGCTACGCGACGGACTCGACCAACATGCAGCTCTGGGTCGCACACAACCCGACGCGCCACTGTTTCGTCGCCACCGAGGGGCCGGTGGTGCTGTTCGACTATTTTTCCTGCGAGCATCTGTCCGACCATTCGGGCATCGTCGACGAGGTGCGGCCGGCGGTGTCATGGATGTACCTCTACAGCGGCGAGCTGACCGATGAGAGGGTCCGCCGCTGGGGAACCGGCATCGCCGAGCTCTTGGCCGAACATGGCGGCGGCAACCGCCGCATCGCTGTCGACCACATCAATCCGGAGGGCGTCGAGGATCTCGCCCGCCGCGGCATTTCCGTCGGCAATGGCGAGACGGTGATGGAAAATGCGCGCCTCATCAAATCGCCGCACGAGATCCTCGCCATGCGCCGTTCGATCGTCGCCTGCGAGGCGGCGATGGGCGAGATGGAAGCGGCGCTGAAGCCTGGCATTTCCGAGAACGAATTGTGGGCCGAACTGCATCGCGGCAACATCGCGCGCGGCGGCGAGTGGATCGAGACGCGTCTTTTGTCCTCGGGACCACGCACCAATCCCTGGTTCCAGGAATGCTCGTCGCGCGTTGTCGAGAATGGCGATCTCGTCGCCTTCGACACCGATCTCATCGGCCCGTACGGCTTCTGCGCCGACCTGTCGCGGACCTGGCTTTGCGGCGACAGAAAGCCGTCGAACGAGCAGCGCGACCTGTTCCGCATCGCCGCCGACCAGATCGCCCACAACACGGGTCTGATGCGGCCGGGTGTCTCCTTCCGCGACCTCGTCGATCGCTCGGCGGTGCCGCCGGGCGACTGCTATCCGGCGCGCTACGGCGTGCTCTATCACGGCGTCGGCCTGGCGGACGAATATCCGACGCTGCCGCATGCCAGCGACTGGACCGCCGACACACCCGACGGCGTTCTCGAACCCGGCATGGTGCTTTGCGTCGAAAGCTATATCGGCCGGCTTGGCGGGCACGAAGGCGTCAAGATCGAGGAGCAGATCCTGATAACCGAGACCGGCAACGAGAAGCTCTCAACCTACCCGCTGGACGGGCGGCGGCTGCTCTGATGCGCCGCCTTCGACCGACGCGACGGCCTCGCGCATCGCGGCAATGATTTTTCCCGGCGTCGTCCTGGCGGTGATATAGGGCAAGCCCTTGCGCCGTGCCGTCCAGCCGACCACCTTCACGCCTTTCGACGCCGGCTCGAAACGCTGCGCCAACGCCCAGCTTTCGCAATCGATCGCCGCTACATCGGCCCTGCCCTCGGCAATCGCGACGATCGAGGCGCGATGCCCGCCGGTTTCGAAGTGCGCCGCGAAGGTATCGAGGCTTTTGCCCATTGCTTCCAGATCGTGTTTCAGCCCGAGCAAGCCTGACATGGAATCCGGATTGTTGAAGGCGAAGCGCTTGCCGCGGATCAGATCGAGCGGGATCGAGGGGCTGCCGTCTTCCGGCGATGCGACATGCGGCCCGCCATCCGCCCGCATGACGATCGCGCTGGAATAGCGTTCGCCCCGCCCGCCTTCGAACGCGTCATAGCTCGGCTGGCCAATCACCTGAACATGCCTGGACAGCCAGACCTCCATCGGTCCCCAGCAGGTCTGCCCGAAGAGCAGCGCCGGGCTCAGCCAAAGCTCGTGAAAGTCGAGTTCGTCCGGGGGCAACGTTGCCGGATCGGGCGCGATAACCTCGCCGGCGCCGTCGCGGATGCCGCCAGGCACCGGCGGCAAGTCGCGATTGCTGCGCGCCATCGCTTCCGGCGCGTCAACGCCTCTCTGCCGGAAGGCGTCGCGGAGCCGCGCCCATTGCGCGTCGACCTCGCCGCGCATCTCGGGCCAGTCATACATCGGCAACGCCGCAACGAACTTGCTCATGACGAATAGCTTTCAAAACAGGCGGCCATCGGCGCCCGCGTCCCGCGGCGAAAAAGCAGTCGCGGAAAGTCGAACTTACTCCTTCGGCGGCTCAGCCGGCACCGGAGCGGTTCCCAACCCACTGACATTGCGCGCGCGGACACGCGGCTTGAAGGCGCGGCCAGGTTCCGGCGCGCGTCGCAGCACCGGATGGACGATCGGCTCCTTGGCCTTGAAGGCGTGGGCTTTCAGCATCGCAAAATAGTTCGGATAGGCATAGCCGTTGTTCATGCGCAGCCATTCCTCGCGACGCTCGCGAAACAGCTTCGGCAATCTGTACCAGGCAATCGTCGGGCTCTTGTGATGGACGAAATGCAGGTTGTTGTTGAGGAACAGGAAGGAGAGCGGCGAGCGCTCGACGATCACCGTGCGCCCTTCCGGGTGTTCCGACCACTGATGCTCGGCATAGGTGCGGATCGAGATCAGCGACTGGCCGAGCCATACCGGCACCAGGATATAGAGCCAGAGCGGAATGCCGAAGCCGAAGGTCACGACCGGCACCACCACGGCAAGGCCGATGGCGTGCAGCAGCCACGCCTTGCGGATCGCCTTGTCGCCGGCGGCGATCTGCTTGGCATCGTCGATGAAGAAGCCGATCGAGGACAGCCACGGGCCGAGAATGAGGCGGCCGATCATGGTATTGTTGACTTTGAGCAGGAACTTCATCGCCGGCGGCAGTTCCTCATGCATCCAGAGCGCCTGGTAATAGCTTTCCGGATCGTCGAGCGGGTCGGTCAGCCGCTCGTCGGCATGATGGCGAAGATGGATCGTCTTGAAGCGACGGAACGGCCAGACCATGCCGATCGGCAGGAAGACGAAGGCTTCATTGACCCTGGCGTTGCGGGTCGGATGACCATGCAGCACCTCGTGCATCAACGAGGATTGCAGTGCCGCGATCAAGGCCAGAAGGATGAGGGCGAGAAGCGGATAGGATGGCCAGAGCAGGAGGCCGGTGGCGAGCCAGGCAGCGTAGCAGAAGAGGGTGAGGAAGACTGTCGGCCATTCGACCGACGGTGCGCTGCTACGTCTCTTGTTCATGCTCGTCATGCTATCGACCACTGCCTTCCAGTCGCCGGAACCACTTTGATTCCTGACAACATTGTGTCAGGAGCCTGGCGTTGTCGCAACGCGACAAAGCGCACAAACTGTTGCGAATGCGCATTTATCGCCGCATATGTTATACATTGTAAACAAACATGGGGATTCATTTCCGCTTGAGCCACGTTCAGGCCAGCTCCGGCGCAAATTTTTCCTCTCCAAAGCAGGAGCAGCGTCATGGATAAGCGCGATCTGTCGACCCTTTTCCGGGAGCGGCTGAAATTGCTCTTGACACGGTCCGACTTGAACCAGTCCGCCTTCTCAACGGCCGTCGGCATCGACCGTTCGGCGCTGTCGCAGCTGCTGTCGGGCGCCTCGACCCGCCTGCCCCGTGCCGAGACGCTTCTCAACATCGCGGCCGAGTTCAAGGTGTCGCTCGACTGGCTGCTCGGCCTGTCCCAGGACGAGGGCGTCACCGGCGAAATAAGAGAGAGCCTGGAGATCGAGGAAGCGCCCGACGGTTTTGACCGCACGCTGCTCGCCAAATGGCATGCGGAGGCGGCGGGCACGAAGATCCGCTATGTGCCGGCCGGTATTCCCGACCTTTTGCGCACCAAGGCGCTGGTCGAATACGAGGCCGGCATCACCAACAAGAGCCGCGAGGCGCAGGCCGGCGAAACGCAGTACCGTATCGATTACAACCGCCGGCCGGAGACCGACATGGAGGTCTGCATGCCGCGCCACACCCTGGAGATCTTTGCGCGCGGTCTCGGCGTCTGGGATCGTTTCCCCGAAGCCGACCGCCGTGAGCAACTGCTGCACATGGCAGCGCTCCTCGACGACCTTTACCCGACCTTCCGCCTGTTTCTCTATGATGGACGCATGCGCTATTCGATCCCATACACGATCTTCGGCCCCTACCGGGCAGCGATCTATGTCGGAGACATGTATCTCGTGTTGAACGCGACCCAGCCGATCCGCACCCTGACCAGCCATTTCGACAATCTGATCCGGGCCGCCGACATCAACGCGCACGAAGCGGCGAGTTTCGCGCAGAAACTGGCCGCAATGTCCTTCCCGTCAGGCTCTGTCTGATCGCACGCATCGATATCATCTTGACGGTCGGCGACAGTCCTGGCCGCCGCTCATCGTTTCAGGGAAACCCATGCAAGAACCGCGTCACGTCGTTGTTCCTCCCCAGTCAGGCCGTGCCGTGCGCGTCAAGCGCGGCGATCTGATCCGCATCATCGATCCCAGGGGCCAGCAGGTCTCCGACCTCTGGGCCTTCTCGACCGAGGGCAGGCTCGACTGGCTGAGCACGTCGCAGACCCGCGACATTACCGAGCGGCTGTTTCCGAAACCTGGCGACCATTTCTACAGCGCCGCCGGCAAGATCATGCTGACGCTGGTCGAGGACGCTTCGCCCGGGCCGCACGACATGCTCTACCCGGCCTGCGACAGCGCGCTCTACGAGCGGGCCGGCCTGCCGAACCACCCGAACTGCCGCGACAATCTGATGAAGTCGCTCGGCTCCGAAGGCATCGAACTCCCCTTCGCGCCCGATCCGGTCGACCTGTTCCAGAACTCCTTGCCGCAGCCCGACGGAACTTTGGTCGTCGAGGCCTCGGTCAATCCACCGGGCGGCTCCGTGACGTTGCGCGCCGAACAGGACCTTTTGCTTGTCGTCACCGCCTGCTCGGTCGATCACCATCCGACCAATGGTGACGTTTGCACCGAGATCGAGGTCGAGATCACTCCCGGACCATAGAGGCGAGAGACCGTTATTTGAGGCGGCAAATTCATTGACTAGACATAAAGACTTCTTTATATCGTTATTTGAATTCGGAACACGAAAGCCATTCGAGGCAGGAAATTCAGGCTATGACCGTGACCAATCCCATCGACGCACTGCTGGCCGAAAAGGGCGTGCTTCTGGCCGACGGCGCCACCGGCACCAATCTGTTCGCGATGGGTCTCGAGGCCGGCGAAGCCCCCGAACTGCTTAATGAGACTTCGCCCGAGACCATTGTCAGCCTGCATCAAAATTTCGTCGACGCCGGCGCCGATATCATCCTCACCAATTCCTTCGGCGGCACTCGCCACCGGCTCAAGCTGCATCACGCGCAGGATCGCGTCCACGCGCTTAACAAGCGCGCCGCCGAGATTGCCCGTTCCGTCGCCGACAAGGCCGGCCGCAAGGTAATCGTCGCCGGCTCGGTCGGTCCGACCGGCGAGCTGCTGGTGCCGCTCGGCGCCATGACCTATGACGACGCGGTCGATGCCTTCGCCGAGCAGATCGAGGGCCTGAAGGCCGGCGGCGCCGAAGTCGCCTGGATCGAAACCATGTCGGCGCCCGACGAGATCCGCGCCGCGGCGCAAGCCGCTATCCGCGTCGGCCTGCCCTACACCTACACGGGTTCCTTCGACACGGCCGGCCGCACCATGATGGGTCTGCTGCCGAAGGACATCCACGCCGTCGCCGACGGGCTGTCGCAGGCGCCGCTCGGTGTCGGCGCCAATTGCGGCGTCGGCGCTTCCGATATCCTCGCCTCGCTCCTCGACATGACCGAGGCGAAGCCGGAGGCGACCGTGATCGTCAAGGGCAATTGCGGCATTCCGGAATTCCGCGGCGCCGAGATTCACTATTCCGGCACACCGGAGCTGATGGCCGACTACGTCCGGCTGGCTGTCGACGGCGGCGCAAAGATCGTCGGCGGCTGCTGCGGCACCTCGTTCGCCCACCTAGCCGCCATGCGCAAGGCGCTCGACGCGCACACCAAGGCGGAGCGGCCGACCATCGGGACGATCGTCGAGCGTATCGGACCGATGCGCAACAAGGTGGCGACGGCAAACACTGCCGAAACCAGCGAAGGCCGCCGCGAACGCAGGCGCAGCCGCGCCTGACCAGTTAGGTTTTCCAGACAGGCCCGCTTATTTGCTGTTTTCGGCGTAGCTCGAAAGCGCGGTGTTGAGATCGGTGCCGGCGCCGCCCTCGGCGCTCATCGTCATCAAAGTGCCCGAGGAACGCGGATCGCTGATCTGCTCCAGCATCGAACGGAAGCGGTCGTTGTTGAGTGCCGAAAGCGCCGTGTTGCGGGCCGCGTCGACATTATTTCTGATGCGTGTGGATTCAGCCGACGGAGCGGCCTCTCGCTGGAGCGGCGCGCTCGTCGCCGTCGAATGGGCGTTCCCGGTCGTCGTGATATGCACTGCTATTCCCTCAACCCCTCTATCAGCATTGACTAACAGGGGGTCATTGCGATGGGGTTCCGGAAAAGCCACGCAATTTAACGATCGCAAAAAGGCCGGCGGGATTTATCCCACCGGCCCTTCGTTCAATTCACAACGTCTACTTGTCGCCGTCCAGCGATGAGGCCAGTCGCACCAGCGACACGAACTCCGCCCTGTAGCCGAACGGATCGGCGCCGCGCGCGGCGTTGGCGATTTCGGCGATCCGGTCGTAGCCGAAATTCGCCGTCTGATCCTCATCGCGCAGCTTCTGCCCGAACGCAGCGACGGCGACCGAGAAACGCTGGTCGGCGCCGGCCGCGTCGAAGGACGACACCTCGTTGGCGACCGTCACCGGCGTTGTGATCAGCTTCGAGACATTCTCGTTCGGCAGCTTGTAGCGGATCTTGACGAAGGCATATTCGTCGGCATTCGCAACGCCGCCATTGTCGACCTTGGCCTGGCCGTAGCGCAGCGGATCGACCTGCTCACCGCCGCTGCCTTTCGGCGTGATCTCATAGACCGCCGTCACCGAATGGCCCGAACCGATATCGCCGGCATCGACGCGGTCGTTGTTGAAATCCTCGCGCTTCAAGGCGCGCGTCTCGTAGCCGACAAGCCGGTATTCCGAGACCTTGGCCGGATTGAACTCGACCTGGATCTTGACGTCCTTGGCAATGGTGAACAGCGTCGAGGAGGCATCCTCGATCAGAACCTTCTCGGCTTCGGCAAGCGTGTCGATATAGGCCGCCGTGCCATTGCCGTTCTGGGCGATGGTCTGCATCATCTGGTCGTTCAGGTTGCCGCGGCCGAAGCCGAACACCGACAGGAAGACGCCGGTCTTGCGCTCGCTTTCGATCAGCCGCTTGAGGTCGTCGTCATCGGTCTGGCCGACGTTGAAGTCGCCGTCGGTGGCGAGCATCACCCGGTTGACGCCGTCCTTGACGAAGGATTGCTGCGCAAGCTTGTAGGCTTCGCGGATACCTTCCTCGCCTGCCGTCGAGCCGCCCGGCGACAAATTGTCGATGGCGGCGAGGATCTTCTGCTTTTCCACCGCCTTGGTCGGCATCAGCACCGTGCCGGCATTGCCTGCGTAGGTGACGATCGAGACAGTGTCGTCGGCCTTCAGCTTGCTGACCAGCAGCCGGAAGGCGGATTTCAGCAGCGGCAGCTTGTCCGGCTCGTCCATCGAGCCCGAGACGTCGATCAGGAAGACCAGGTTGGCCCTGGGCTGCTCGGCCGGCTTCACATCGAAACCCTTGATCGCGACATGCATCAGCTTGGTGTGCTCGTTCCAAGGCGTCGGCATGACGGTGACGGTCGAGTTGAACGGCGTGGAGGCCGAGTCCGGTCCCTTCCAGTCATAGGGGAAGTAATTGATCATCTCCTCGACGCGGACCGTGTCGGCCTCAGGCAGAGTGCCTCCCTTCAGCGAGCGGCGCACGAAGGAATAGGAGGCCGTGTCGACATCGATCGAGAAGGTCGAGACAGGATCCTGGGCGGTCTCATGCACCGGATTGGTCTTGAAGGTCTCGATGCGGTCGTGGTTCTCCTCCTGCGGCTGCAACTGGTCGGCCGGCATGGGCGAAGCCATCAGCTTGGAATCGGCGACGGCGCCAGCCGGCACCTGGGCAGACTGCATGGTGTTCGCCGGCGCCTGGGCGTTCGCGCGTCCGCCGGCAGCGAGTTGGCCGACCTCGGCGGGTGCCGGTGGCGGCGCCGACAACGCTTCGGGCGCCGTCTCCTGCTTGGCGTAGTCTTTCAACTGGCCGTCGGAGGAGCTCGATTCAGAACTCGGAGGCGATGCCGGCGCAACCTGCGCTTCGTCTTCGACCCGCCTCTCGCCGTCTGCGTCGGTCTTCTTCTCCTTGGCTGGCGCCGGCGCCAGCGGCTCGTTGATCGCCGGTTGTTCCGGCGCAGGCTTTTGCGCCGCCGGTTTGTCGGCGACGGTTTGGGTGATCTTGCCGTTGGCACCAATAACGGGCGGCGGCTCCTTCAACATCTCAAAGGCGGCGTAGCCGGCGATAGGCAGCGCAACCAGCGCGGTGATGGCCGGCGTGGCAATGAGTTTCCGTTGCATGATTTCTCTCCAGAGCTTTCTTGCTCGCTCCGTGAGACGAAGGCCTGCAGACGTTCCTTGGGGGACAGCCGAAATATTTTCATCGAGGTCGAAGGCCTGCATTGCCGCGGCGAACGCGCGCGCCTTCGCCTCGCCGTCCGGTGCCGGTACCGCGATGTCGCGCAGCCTTTCGAGTTCGTTGTCGTCGACCATGGTCACACTTCCCCGGCTGAACGCATAAGCAGCTTCAGCCGTTTCTTCGCTTCATGGATGTGCCAGGAAACCGTCGTTTCCGAGATCGCCATTACCTCCGCCGCAGCCGCGTGGTTGAGACCTTCGCCATAGACGAGCAGCACCGCGTCGCGCTGCTTGTCGGGCAGCATCCGCACCGCCACCCACATCGCCTCGGCCGGATCGTCGGCCTCCAGCGGCGCCTCGCCCCCGATCGACGCATAGGCGCCGTAGGCATCGGTCTTGGCGGTGTCGCGGGCGCGCTTGCGCATCATGTCGCGCGCCGCGTTCAGCGTCATGGCGTAGAGCCATGTCGTGAACGCGCCGTTGCCCTGATAGTCGCGGATCGCGCCGCCAAGCCGCACGCAGACGTCCTGGGCGATGTCCTCGGCATCGGCCTTACGGCCGCACCAGCGATAGGCGGCGCGATAGACGAAGCCATAGTGCCTTTCGAGCAATGTGCCGAAAGCCCCCCTGTCTCCGCCCCTCGCCCGCCCGATCAATTCGGCATCGGAAGCTTCGCTGTCGTCCAGCATCATCGCCATCATTTGCCTGTTGGACGAAGGCTAATGGCCAATCCTTGGGGCGATGCAAAGATTTTTTTACAAACATTTCCTTCTCCCCGTTCACGGGGAGAAGGTGCCCGAAGGGCGGATGAGGGGCAGCGCGGACATTTGAAAGCCCGCGCTAACCCCGCAATCGGGGAGCGAAAACCTATCCGAGTGTTTCGCCGAAAAACGTCGTCAGCCGCTTCCAGTGGCGCTCGGCGCCGCCTTCGTCATAGACGCTGTGGTCCTTGATGCACCAGCCATGGCCGACGCCGACATAGTTCTCGATCGTGTGGTCGACCTCGGCAACGCGCAGGGCCTCCGCCAGCCGCGCCGACTGTTCCGGCGGGAAACTGCGGTCGACGCCGGCAACGCCGACATAGACGCGCGCCTTGATCGAGGCAGCCTTGCGAAGCGGACTGTCGGCGGCATCGCTGGCGAGATTGCCGCCATGGAAGCTCGCCGCGGCAGCGATGCGGTCGGGATAGGTCGCGGCTGCATTGAGCGCCCGCGCCCCGCCCATGCAATAGCCGACGACGCCGATCGGTCCGTCAATGCCTTCGGCTGTAAGCGCATCGAGAAAGGCTTCACTGTCGCGAATACTCATCTCCTGCGTCGTGCCGGTGATCAGCGCCATCAGTTTGGTTTTGGTTTCCTCCACTGTGAAGGCGGTCTTGGCGTCGAAAGGTCCGTAGGGGGCGTTGCGGTAAAAGAGATCCGGCACCAACACGGCATAGCCGTGCCCGGCGAGCCGCTCGGCCATCTCGTCCAGCACCGGGCGTGGCCCGAAGGCGTCCATGTAGAGGATCACGCCGGCCTTGGCCAAGGTGGACGGTCGGAAAAGTCCCGCCCTTGCCTTGCCGTCACTGGTTGCGATCTCGATCTGCTTTCCGGTCATGATGCGCTCCGTTGCCTGTCGCGCGTTAGATATCGGCACGCGCCGTTCCGGCAAGCCATTCCCGGAGCCTGATGTTCAAGATTTCGTGCGAACGGCAGCCGCTCTCGTCACAGCTTGGCGAACGCCGCCATATGAAAGGCCTGCACCTCCGGCGGGTAGCGATAGTCGGTGCCAAAGGGACAAGCGTTGCGGTCGAGGCAGCCACCGCTGCGGCAAGGCTCGCCGCGAGGGCCGCGGACATGGCCGAGACAGGCCTCATGGGCAAAGCCCTGCCCTGAATAGGCGTCGACCGGACAGGATTTCAGGCAGGGTTTTTCGACACATATGTCGCAAAGATGAATCGCCTCATGAACTTCGGGGAGAGAAATCTCGTCCTCGAACACCAATGCGCCGCGATAGGCATGCCAGAGCCCATATGTGGGATGCATGAGGATGCCAAGCGGCGACGGTTTCAGCCTCTCGGCCCGTATCGCCCATTGCTGGAATGGCAGATAGGGCCGGTCGGACGGCGACACGGCGCGCGCGCCGAATTCCTGGGCAACAGCGCCGATCACCTGGCGCGACCATGTATCGAGCGGATTGGCGATCGGCCCCGCCTGTTGCCCAAGCCAGCGCTGGAAATACGGCCAAGGCGCCGCGCCGGCCTGTCCGACTAGCAGCGCCGATTTGGCGGGAGCGCCTGAGCCTGCCGCTGGCGTCGTCTCATCGGCGCCGAAGCTGAAACCGCCGCGAAGGATCAGGCCGTTGGCAGCGAGAGCGGCCGCAATCTCCTCGACCCGGTCGCGGGAAAAAGTCATTCCTTCCGGTCCGGGTCGGAGAACGCGCTCCGCCAGACTTCCTTGTGGATGATGTTGGCGACTTTAGCCCCGCCTGACTCGGGCTCCTTTCACGTGAAGGCGTCGGCCATCGACCCCTTCTTCTTGGCGATAAATTCCTTCAACGCTTCGTCGATACCCTGGTCGAGAGCCGGCGCCTCGTAAGTCTCCAGCCAGCGGCGGGCGAGCTCGTTGGCGCGTTGCGGCGCGGTCTTTTGGCCTTCGGCCAGCCACTGCTCGTAGGAATTGTTGTCGGCGATACTGGAGCGGTAGAAGGCGGTCTGGAAATTTGCCTGCGTGTGGTCGCAGCCGAGATAGTGGCTGCCGGGGCCGACTTGGCGGATGGCGTCCATCGCTTGACCGTTTTCCGACAGGTCGACGCCCTCGGCAAACTTCTGCGTCATGCCGAGCTGGTCGATGTCCATCATGAATTTTTCATAGCAGGAGGCCAGCCCGCCCTCGAGCCAGCCGGCCGAGTGGAGGACAAAGTTGGTGCCGGCAAGGATCGTCGAGTTCAGCGTGTTGGCGCTCTCATAGGCCGCCTGCGCGTCCGGAACCTTCGAGGCGCAGAGCGAGCCGCCGGTGCGGAACGGCAGGCCGAGCCGGCGCGCGAGCTGGGCGGCGCCATAGGAGACCAGCGACGGCTCCGGCGTGCCGAAGGTCGGCGCGCCCGACTGCATCGAGATCGACGACGCGAAGGTGCCGAACAGCACCGGCGCGCCGGGCTTGATCAGCTGCGTGAACGAGGCGCCGGCGAGCACCTCGGCGAGCACCTGCGTCAGCGTGCCGGCGACGGTCACCGGGCTCATCGCGCCGGCCAGGATGAACGGCGTGACGATGCAGGCCTGGTTGTGGCGCGAATAGACCTTCAGCGCGCCGAGCATGGTCTCGTCGAACACCATCGGCGAGTTGGCGTTGATCAGGCTGGTCAACACCGTGTTGTTCTCGACGAAGTCGTCGCCGAAAACGAGCTTGGCCATCGCCACCGTGTCCTCGGCCCGCTCCGGCGCCGTGACCGAACCCATGAACGGTTTATCGGAATACTTGATGTGGCTGTAGATCATGTCGAGATGGCGCTTGTTGACCGGCACGTCGACCGGCTCGCACACCGTGCCGCCCGAATGATGGATCGACGGCGCCATATAGGCGAGTTTCACGAAATTCTGAAAATCCTCGATCGTCGCGTAGCGGCGGTTGCCGTCGAGGTCGCGCACGAAGGGCGGGCCGTAGACCGGCGCGAACACGGTCGCGTTGCCGCCGATCTGCACCGAGCGCTCCGGATTGCGTGCGTGCTGGGTGTAGATCGAGGGCGCGGTCTTCAGCAGCGAGCGGCAGAGGCCCTTGGGGAAGTGCACGCGCTCGCCCTTGACGTCGGCACCCGCCTCTTTCCAAAGCGCCAGCGCCTCGGCGTCGTCGCGGAAAATGATGCCGATTTCCTCGAGCACCGTGTCGGTGTTCTTCTCGATCAGCGCCAGGCCTTCCTCGTTGAGGACCTCGTAGACGTTGATCTTGCGCTTGATGTAGGTGAGCTGCGTGCCCGGACCGCCGCCCGAACGCGCCGCCCGGCGCGCAGCCGCGCCGCCGCTGGCGCCGCGTCCGCGCCTTGCGTTTGACGCTTCCTGGTCGACTGGCGCGTTCTCGCTCATGATCGTTCTTCCCTGAATTTTGTTCTGGCCTGAATGGGTTGCGGCCGCACACTGCGGTTTCTCGCCGGATCGTAGCCATGCACCCTATTCGAAACGGCCAGCCAGCGCCAACGCCTGTCGCAAAATCGACAAGAAAACCAATAGATTTTCAGTCGCTTTCCTTTTGCGGGAAGTCGCAAATCAGCTATGGCTACGTTGCCCTCGCGGGTTAGGTATTGGCGCATCGTTTTTTAGGCTGCCGTAGTCATTCCGAGCAGCAAGGAGCCCGAGAAAATGTCCGACGACGAGATCATCCTTTCCGAGCTTTCAGACGACGAACTCGTGCAGCAGATGCATGACGACCTCTATGACGGTCTGAAGGAAGAGATCGAGGAAGGCACTCGAATCCTGCTGGAGCGCAACTGGGCTCCCTACAAGGTGCTGACCGAGGCGCTGGTCGAAGGCATGCGCATCGTCGGCGAGGATTTCCGCGACGGTATCCTGTTCGTGCCGGAAGTGCTGCTGTCCGCCAACGCCATGAAGGCCGGCATGTTCATCCTGCGTCCGCTGCTTGCCGCCACCGGCGCGCCGAAGCAGGGCAAGATGGTGATCGGCACCGTCAAGGGCGACATTCACGACATCGGCAAGAACCTCGTCGGCATGATGATGGAAGGCGCCGGCTTCGATGTCATCGACCTCGGCATCAACAATGCGGTCGAGAAATATCTCGATGCGATCGAGCAGCACCAGCCCGACATCATCGGCATGTCGGCGCTGCTCACCACCACCATGCCCTATATGAAGGTCGTCATCGACACGATGAAGGAAAAGGGCATCCGCGACGATTATGTCGTGCTGGTCGGCGGCGCACCGCTCAACGAGGAATTCGGCAAGGCCGTCGGCGCCGACGCCTATTGCCGCGATGCGGCGGTGGCGGTCGAGACCGCCAAGGACTACATGAAGCGCAAGCACAACGTTCGCGCTTCCGCCTGACCCAGGGCATCAGGATGGATCGATAAGAAAAGCCGCGCCTTGCAGCGCGGCTTTTTTGTTCCCAGATGGTAGATGAGGCTGCCGATCAGTTGACAGTGTCTTTGACCGCCCTTGCCGTCGATTTGACGTCTTTGCCGACGCCTCGAATGGTATTGGCGCAGGCCGTGAGTGCAAGCGCGCAGGCAAGGATCGCCATCGGCGCGATGCGTAGCAGTTTCATGGACGGTGTCTCCCTCGACAGATATTAAGCCCCGTAGCGAAAGCCGGCCCGACTTGGTCAAAACGCAAAAAACGGAACCGAATCAAACAGACAGGCTGCTCGTCATCGCCTGCGGGATGATTGCGCGCGAAGTTTTGGCCGTCAAGCAACAGCTAAAGCTAGACCATCTCGAGCTGACCTGCCTGCCGGCCGAGTTCCATTTCTATCCGGACCGTATCGCCCCGGCGATGGACAAGGCGATCGAGAAGGCCAAGGCCGAAGGCTACCGGCACATCTTCGTCGGCTACGCCGATTGCGGTACCGGCGGTCTGCTCGACCGCGTCATCGAGAAGCATGGCGTCGAGCGCATGGCCGGGCCGCATTGCTTTGCCTTCTACCAGGGCATGGACGCCTACGCGAAGGTCGCCGATGACGACATGATGTCGTTCTACATGACCGACTTCCTTTGCCGCCAGTTCGAGTCTTTCTTCATCAAGCCGCTTGGCCTCGACAGGCATCCCGAGCTGATCAAGGATTATTTTGGGAACTACGAGAAGCTGATCTATCTCGCCCAGACCGACGATCCCGAGCTCGACAAGGTCGCCGAGAAAGCCGCGAAAATGCTCGGGCTCGTCTATGAGCGCCGCGCGACCGGCTATGGCGATCTGACCGGCGAACTGACTCGGGTGGCTGCAAATACGACCTGAAACCAGTCGCGCTCAGGTTTCCCTATCGAGCGCAGCAAGCACGTCGGCAAAGCTCGTCCTGCAGACGAAGCCCAGCTTCTGCCTCGCCAGCGACGGATCGTAGACGCGGTCGATCGAGGAGAACATCGTCCAGCCCTTCGTGGCATACAGCCTCGGATAATCCGGGAAATAGCGCGCGACGACTGCCGGCGCGTCAGCGATCAATTCAGCGCAATCCTGCGGCCGGAATGGCGTCGGCGCCGAAATGATAAAGGTGTCAAAACCGAGCTGCGGGGCTTTCTCCAGGGCCGTGACATGGGCCTCGGCCGCATCCTCCACCGTCAGCCGCCGGAACAGCAACTCGTTCGCCTTGGTGTTGGCATCGGACTGCTCGATCGCATGCGCCATGTCGTCGGCTTCGGGAAAGAAGCGCGCCGTGCGCAGCACCACCACCGGCAGCCCATGCTCGATATGATAGAGGCGGCACAGATGCTCGCCTGAAAGCTTCGTCACACCATAGATGTTGCGGGGCTCCGGCGACATCTCTTCCGTCAGCCAGGCCGCCTTGCGCGCGCCGCCCTGGAAGCCGGCGCGGATCGCCTGCGAGATCATCAGCGACGTCGTCGAGGTGAAGACGAAGCGCTGGACGCCGCAGGCCACGGCCGCATCGAGCAGGTTGAGCGTCCCTTGCACATTTGTCGTGACGAAGGCCGTGTTCTCATATTGTTCGATGTTCGGCTTGTGCAATGCGCCGCTGTGAATGATGGCATCGACGCGATTCTCGCGAACGGTCTTCAGGACAAGATCGCGATCCGCGATCGAGCCGACGATTTGCGTGCGCGCCGAAGCAACCGGATCAAGGCCGATGACCTCATGGCCAAGCGCTTCGAGCCTTGGCGCAAGCGCGCTGCCCAGCCAACCGGACGATCCTGTGAGCAAGATCCGCATAGACCCAACCACCTTTTTTCCGAGCCGCCGCTGTCAAGCACAGATGACAGACGATCGCGAACCGGTAAGTTGTGCGCCAGCGATAGAAAGAAACTGTTCCAGCCGCTGATTTGAGGAAACACATTTCATGATCCCTCGCCTGCTCCTTGCCGCCCTCGGCCTTGTCGCCCTCACCTTGCCGGTCCGAGCCGACGGCGAAGTACAGAAGCTGATCACGGTCGCCGACAAGGCGCGACTGGATAAGTATGGCGAAACGCGCAAAGCAGCCCTCGACGAGGCCAAGGCCGGCGATCCCTCCGAGGTCAGGCAACTGGACGAACTGCTCGCCAAACCTCTCGTCGCCTTCTCCGACAAGGACCTGACCGGCAACTGGAAGTGCCGCACCATCAAGGCGGGCGGCTCAGGCCCGCTCGTCGTCTATGGCTGGTTCAAGTGCAAGGTCACCGACGACGGCTCCGGCTGGAGGCTTGCGAAGATCAGCGGCTCGCAGCGAACCGCCGGCCGCTTCTTCGACGACGGCGAGAAACGCGCCATCTATCTCGGCTCGTTCACGGTCAACGACGACAAGGCCAAGCCCTATGGCAGCGGCCGCGAAAGCGACCAGGTCGGCTACGCCTTCCGCAACAGTGCCGTCGAATGGCGGATCGAATTCCCCGCGCCCTATTATGAATCGAAGCTCGACATCATGGAATTCAAGCGTTGAGCCTAGAACATGATGCCGAAAAGTGTGCAGCGGTTTTCGGACGACATCATGCTCTGTCTCTTTGATTTGAAGCCTTTGACGCGTCGCTGAAAGGCCTCCGGCACACCAAGGATTAACCCGCCCCGCATAGCATGCGCCCCGGTCTACAGAGCGGGTGCTTGCCATGGCAGCGTCGGAATCGAATATGCCACCGATCGTGGTCGTCACCGAAGGTGGCCCGCATATCTGGGCTATCGTCAACGCGATCGTCGACCGTGTCGGTCCCGTCAGCGTCGTCCTCGAAACCCCTGAATCCAAAAAACGTTTGCTTCTCGGCCGCGCGCGTCGCCAGGGCTGGGTCTCGGCCATTGGCCAGCTCGGCACCATGGTGCTGACCAGGTTGGGCAAGCGGTTCCTGGCTGGTCATACCGAGCGACTGATCGCCGAGGAGAAGCTCGACACCGAGCCGCGGCAAGGTCAGACGATCATTCATGTGCCTTCCGCCAACGGGCCGGAATGTCTCGAGGCCGTCGCGAAGATCAATCCAGGCGTCGTGCTGCTTGCCGGTTGCCGGCTACTGTCGAAGGACACACTGGCGAAGATGCCCTGCCCGGTGCTCAACTATCACGCAGGCATCGCGCCAAAATATCGCGGTATGAACGGCGGTTACTGGGCGCTTGCTTCCGGCGACGCGCAGAACTTCGGCACGACCGTGCATCTGGTCGATACCGGTGTCGACACCGGCGGCGTGCTGAAGCAGGCGCGCGGCAAACCGAAGACGGGCGACACCATCGCCAGCTATGCGCTGCGCCAGGCCGCGTTTTCGCGCGATATCTGCGTCGAGGCGGTGAAAGATGCGCTGGCCGGCAAGCTGGAAACGATCGATCCGCGTCTGCCGTCGAGACAGTGGTATCACCCGACGATCTGGTTCTATCTCTGGACCGGCTTGACCAACCGCGTCTGGTAATCAGGCGGCGGCGGATTCCAGCATTCGCTTTGCGTCATCGACAGCGTCGCTTTTGAAGGCGCGCGCGTCGTCCCATAACAAGCAGCCCAACAGCGCTTGCGGCAATGCTCCATGACTTCGAGGAGTGAGAATTCATGGCCGATCTGATCGTCGTCTACTGGCGCGACATTCCAGCCCAGGTCATCGTCAGGAAGGGCCGGCAGAACGCCAAGCGCGAATTGCCGCTGCGCTTCACCGAGGCGATCGACATGTGCGCCATGCGCACGGGCGCCGGCGGCACCGACGACTATCTGGCCGAGTGGCGCAAGGCCGACCCGGTTCCGGTCAGCGACGATCTCGAGGCGGAAGTCGAAAAGGCCTACCAGGAACTCGACGCGAGATATGACCGCGAGCGGCTGGTCGCCCTCGTCAAGGCAGGTGGGAAAGAAAATGTCTGAAACGACTCCTGCCAAAAACGGGCCGGCGGTTACCCAGGCCACTTTGGTCAAGAAGGCGGCGCCGAAATCCGACTACAAGCCTGCCGATGTGTCGCCGCAGCGGCGCGTGCAACGCACTTTCGCCGTGAGACTGTGGTCCGTCCGCCATTCGCGGCTGCTCGAATGGTTCTACAGCAGGTTCGCCGATGTTTTCCTGCTCCTGCATCCTCTGTGGAAGGGCATCGGCTACGGCCGCGTCGAAGCCCCGGTGAAGTTCGTCGAAAAGCGCGTCAAGGGCTTCATGTTCGACTGCCGCATGTGCGGCCAGTGCGTGCTCTCCTCCACCGGCATGTCGTGCCCGATGAATTGCCCCAAGCAGTTGCGCAACGGCCCCTGCGGCGGCGTGCGCGCCAACGGCAATTGCGAGGTCGAGCCGGACATGCCTTGCGTCTGGGTCAAGGCCTGGGAAGGCTCGCGCAACATGGTGCATGGCGACAAGATCCTCACCGTGCAGAAGCCGGTCGATCAGTCGCTGCGCGAGACCTCGGCCTGGCTCCGGGTGACCGCGCAGGCCGCCGCCACGCGTGAGACGACGAAGACCCCCGGAGCTTCGGCATGACCGGCCGCCAGCGCGACGAGAACCCGGCCGGCATCCACCTGCCGCTCGATCCCCTGCCCGGCCACACGTCGCGTGGCCGGCTGGAGCGCGTGCTGCGTCGCGGCGAGTTCGCGGTGACGACCGAGCTCAACCCGCCCGACAGCGCCGATCCGGAAGATGTCTACAACCGCGCCAGGATCTTCGATGGCTGGGTCGACGCCATCAACGCGGTCGATGCCTCAGGCGCCAACTGCCACATGTCGTCGGTCGGCATCTGCGCGCTGCTCACCCGTATGGGCTATGCGCCGATCATGCAGATCGCCTGCCGCGACAAGAACCGCATCGCTATCCAGGGCGATGTTCTGGGCGGTGCCGCGATGGGTGTCGCCAATATGCTGTGCCTTACCGGCGACGGCGTGCAGGCCGGCGACCAGCCGGGCGCCAAGCCGGTGTTCGACCTCGATTCCATGTCGCTGCTCGAAACCATCCGCATCATGCGCGACAACGGCAAGTTCCTGTCCGGCCGCAAGCTGACGACGCCGCCGCAGGTTTTCCTGGGTGCTGCCGTCAATCCTTTTGCGCCGCCCTACGACTTCCGCCCAATCCATCTCGGCAAGAAGATCGCCGCCGGTGCGCAATTCGTGCAGACGCAGTACTGCTTCGACGTGCCGATGTTCAAAACCTTCATGCAGAAGGCCCGCGACCTCGGCCATACCGAAAAGGTCTTCGTGCTCTGCGGCGTCGGACCGCTCGCTTCCGCCAAGACGGCGAAATGGATCCGCTCCAACGTGCCGGGCGTCCACATCCCCGATGCGGTGGTCAAGCGGCTGGAAGGGGCGCAGGACCAGAAGAAGGAAGGCAAGCAGCTCTGCATCGACATCATCAACGAGGTGAAGGAAATCCCGGGCGTCTCCGGTGTCCATGTGATGGCCTATCGCCAGGAGGAATATGTCGCTGAGATCGTCGATGAATCGGGCGTGCTGAAGGGCCGCCAGCCGTGGAAGCGCGAAATCCGTCACGACGACCAGATGGTCGCCGACCGGCTCGACCGCATATTGCATGACGAGATTACCGAAACGCAGGTGGACATGGTGAAGACCGCGCATTGACCCGCGGAGGAACACCATTCGCTTGATCGAAATCAGATAACGATATAAAGAACTCTTTATATCCCGACGGAGAGATTTCATGACCCGCACCATCGTCGCCTCGGCGACCCGAGAAATTGTCATCGGCTTCGATCAGCCCTTCTGCGTGATCGGCGAACGCATCAACCCGACCGGCCGCAAGAAGCTCGCCGCCGAGATGATTGCCGGCAATTTCGAGACCGTCATCAAGGACGCGCTGGAACAGGCGGCTTGCGGCGCCACCATGCTCGACGTCAATGCCGGCGTCACCTCGGTCAACCCGAATGAGACGGAGCCTGGCCTGCTGGTCCAGACGCTGGAGATCGTGCAGGGCCTGGTCGACCTGCCGCTGTCGATCGACAGCTCCGTCACCGCCGCGATCGAGGCGGCGCTAAAAGTCGCCAAGGGCCGGCCGCTCGTCAACTCCGTGACCGGCGAGGAGGAAAAGCTCGAGGCCATCCTGCCGCTGGTCAAGAAATACAACGTCCCGGTCGTCGCCATCTCCAACGACGAGACCGGCATTTCGATGGACCCGGATGTCCGTTTCGCCGTCGCCAAGAAGATCGTGCAGCGCTGCGCCGATTTCGGCATTCCCGCCCATGACGTCGTCGTCGACCCGCTGGTCATGCCGATCGGCGCGCTGGGCGATGCCGGCCGCCAGGTGTTCGCGCTGCTGCGCCGGCTGCGTGAGGAGCTCAAGGTCAACACCACTTGCGGCCTCTCCAACATCTCCTTCGGCCTGCCGCACCGCCACGGCATCAACGCCGCCTTCATCCCGATGGTGATCGGCGCCGGCATGACCAGCGCCATCATGAACCCGGTGCGCCCGCAGGAAATGGAAGCCGTGCGCGGCGCCAATGTGCTCAACGGCACCGACGAGAACTGCACCAACTGGATCCGCACCTACAAGGACTATAAGCCGGCCGAAGGCGGTCAAGCGGTCGCGGCTCCGACGGCGGTCAATGCTCCAGGCGAAGGCAACGGCAATGGTGGCCGTCGTCGCGGCGGCCGTGAAGCCCGCATGGCCAGGGGATAAGCGTGCAATCGTGAGCCGCACCGCAAACAGCGCTGGTCCGATCGCATCGTGGATGCGGCCGGACGGGTCTGCTTTGCGGTCAGGCCATGCCCAATATGGCGTCGAACAACGCCATTCCCGCCCACGATCCGAAGATGCCGGTGACGCCGCCTACGATGAAATCACCGTCATAGGCGGGCCAGAACGCGTGGAGCAGCAGCGCACCGACGATCGCGCCGAGAATCCCGGTGGCCAGGTATTGCGGATTGCGCAGCCACGAGCCCTTGATCACGCGCACCATCGTGAAAGCAGTGAAGACTGCGGAGAGCAGCAGATCCGACATGTTTGGTCCCTGGACCAACGGACACTCCGCCCAATAGTAAAACGATCCGTTAAACGGCATCGGCAATTGCCATCGAGACGCGTGCCAGCATGAATCCTCCCCCCAACATCACCGATCCGCTCGTCCTGTTCATGCCGTCAGGCAAGCGCGGCCGGTTTCCCGTTGGAACGCCGGTGCTCGACGCGGCGCGCCAGCTTGGCGTCTATGTCGAAAGCGTGTGCGGCGGCCGCGCCACGTGCGGGCGCTGCCAGATCGAAGTGCAGGAAGGCAATTTCGCCAAGCACAAGATCATCTCGTCCAACGACCACATTTCGCAGAAGGGCGCCAAGGAAGAGCGCTACGAGCGCGTGCGCGGCCTGCCCGAGCGCCGCCGCCTGTCCTGCTCGGCGCAGATCCTCGGCGACCTCGTCGTCGACGTGCCGCAGGATACGGTGATCAATGCCCAGACCATCCGCAAGGATGCCGACACCAGGGTCATCGCTCGCGATACGGCGATCCGCATGTGCTATGTCGAGATCGAAGAGCCCGACATGCACAAGCCGCTCGGCGATCTCGACCGGCTCAAGATCGCCCTGATGAAGGACTGGGGCTTCAAGAACCTCGAATTCGACTTCTACCTTATGCCGCAGGTGCAGGGCATCCTGCGCAAGGGCAACTGGACCGCCACCGCCGCCATCCACAAGGATGCCGACAGCGACATCGCGCGCGTCATCGCGCTATGGCCTGGCCTGAAGAACGAAGCCTACGGTCTGGCCTGCGACATCGGCTCGACCACGATTGCCATGCATCTCGTCTCGCTGCTCTCCGGTCGCGTCGCTGCCTCCTCAGGTACCTCCAACCCGCAGATCCGCTTCGGCGAGGATCTGATGAGCCGCGTCTCCTACGTGATGATGAACCCGGACGGCCGCGAAGGCATGACGGTTGCCGTGCGCGAGGCCATATCCGGCCTCGTCGACAAGGTCTGCGCGGAAGGCAACGTCCAGCGCAACGACATCCTGGATTCCGTCTTCGTCGGCAATCCGATCATGCATCACCTCTTCCTCGGCATCGATCCGACCGAGCTCGGCGGCGCGCCGTTTGCGCTTGCCGTCTCCGGCGCCGTGCGCATCAAGGCCTCCGATATCGGGCTGAAGCTCAACCAGGGCGCGCGGCTTTACATGCTGCCTTGCATCGCAGGCCATGTCGGCGCCGATGCCGCCGCCGTCACCTTGTCGGAAGGCCCGCATCGCCAGGACGAGATGATGCTGATCGTCGATGTCGGCACCAATGCCGAGATCGTTCTCGGCAACTCGACGCGAGTGGTCGCGGCTTCCTCGCCCACCGGCCCGGCCTTCGAGGGCGCCGAAATCTCCGGCGGCCAGCGTGCGGCGCCCGGCGCCATCGAGCGCGTGCGCATCGACCCCGACACGCTGGAGCCGAAATACCGCGTCATCGGCTCGGAACTATGGTCCGACGACCCGGGTTTCCTCGACAGCGTGCAGGCGACCGGCGTCACCGGCATCTGCGGTTCCGGCATCATCGAGATCGTGGCCGAGATGTATCTCGCCGGCATCATTTCAGAGGATGGCGTCGTCGACGGTTCACTTGCTGCGCGCTCGCCGCGCGTCGTCGCCAATGGCCGCACCTTCTCCTATGTGCTGAAGGAAGGCGAGCCGAAGATCACCATAACCCAGACCGACGTGCGCGCCATCCAGCTTGCCAAGGCGGCGCTTTATGCCGGCACCAAGCTGCTGATGGAAAAGCAGCACACCGAGCATGTCGATCGCATCCATTTCGCCGGCGCTTTCGGCTCTTTCATCGATCCGAAATACGCCATGGTGCTGGGCCTGATCCCCGACTGCGACCTCGACAAGGTCTCGGCCGTCGGCAATGCCGCCGGCGCCGGCGCGCGCATGGCGCTGCTCAATCGCGGCTATCGTCGCGAGATCGAGGAGACGGTGAGCAGGATCGAGAAGATCGAGACCGCGCTCGAGCCGAAGTTCCAGGAGCACTTCGTCTACGCTATGGCGCTGCCGAACAAGGTCGACCCCTTCCCGAAGCTCGCAGCCGCGGTAAAGCTGCCGCCGCGCAAGACGGTGAGCGCGGACGGCATCGCCGGCGATGCCACCCCGCGCCGGCGCTCGCGCGAGGAGCGCGCGGCGCGGCGCGGCCGCGACTAGAGCAATTCCAGGTTGTTCTGCCTCACTCCGCGGCCCCTGCGGTCGCGGCGCCGGGTGCCTTCACGACGCCTTTGACACGTCGCGGATGCAGCAGCCCGATCAACGGTTTCTCGACGGCCAGATAGAGCATCGCCGAGAACGCAAGCGTGGCGACAAGGATCGTTGCCGGCTGCAATGCCGCCGGAATTCCGATCCGCAAGACGACACCGGTCGTCAGGACGCCGGCCACGACATGCCATAGATAGATCGAATAGGACGCATCGCCGAGAAAGCTGGGCAAGGCAGCCGGCTTGAACGGCCGCGCCCGCTCGGCAAAAACCGCGCCCGCCACGATCAGTGTGGCCGGAAGCCCCCAGCGCAAGGCGCGAGGCAGGTCGGCATCGAACAGCGGGCTGGCCGCAAGGAGAAGAAATCCGGCGCCAACTATCGCCAGAGCCGGTCCGAGCGGAAGCCTGGCGCCTTGGAGCCACAAGCGCGCCACAACGACGCCAGCAGCGAATTCGAGCACGACAGGATCCGTGAAGGCACGTGCGTATCCTGCGGGGAAGACGAAATGCAGCGCGACGATGGCCACGAGGGCGCCGGTGA
Source organism: Mesorhizobium sp. WSM4832 (assembly GCF_055811115.1). Classification (NCBI taxonomy): domain Bacteria; kingdom Pseudomonadati; phylum Pseudomonadota; class Alphaproteobacteria; order Hyphomicrobiales; family Phyllobacteriaceae; genus Mesorhizobium; species Mesorhizobium sp. WSM4832. Next base: position 161,789 of record NZ_JBVVQH010000004.1, read on the forward strand.
GAACGCCGAACCGCCAGCGCTCACCGAGGAACAGGACCAGGGTGAAAACCAGATAGAACATCATTTCATAGCAAAGCGTCCAACCCTGTATGACGATGGGATGCAGCGCGTTCTCCTGCAGGACCGGCAGGAAGAACAGTGAACCCACGAAATTCGGGACACTGAAGAAATGGCCGTAGAAGAACTGCGGCTTGATCAGGATGCCCGCCGCGGTCAGCAGCGTGACGATCCAGTACAGAGGCACGATGCGGGTGATGCGGCGCCCCATGAAACGCCAGGGATCGGCCGGCCTGCCGGCCGTCGTCACCCACATGATGAAGCCGCTGATGACAAAAAAGACGTCTACGCCGGCTGCTCCGACGTCGAACGGGCCACCGAACTGCTCGCTGACGTGAAAGCAAACCACCGCGCACGCGGCGAGGCCCCGCAGGTATTGGATGCTGTGGATGCTCGTCACGATGCTCCAGTCCAGATCGCGCCATGCTGCGGCGCACACATTTGTCATCGCATTGCACAATAACAATGCAGCCGGCCACCGCTGTCAACCGCTGATGACAGCTCTCCGGATAAAAGCCAGCACGCCGGTCTGCTCAATTCGTTTGTATGCAAATGTTTCGTAATTGGTGCGATCCGGAAACCGAAACGCTGTTTTCGTGAAATCGATCCGATACATACGTGGCGCATTTAACGGACGTCGCAGTGGCGGCCGAAGAACGATGCATGTCGCCCAAACTGCTTCGCGGTTTTGGGAGAACGACATGCACGCAATAGGCCGCCGCCGCTCTTCAAGGGAGATGAAAAATGTCGATGTTCGGAAATCTCGGTCGCTTCGGTGTCACTATCAGGCAGGCCCGTTCGCGCAACAAGGCGATCCGCGAGTTGAACAACCTGCCGGCGCATGTCCAGAAGGATATCGGCTGGCCGGCTTCGCCGCCGAGCGATCCGCAGGGAGCCCTTCATAAGCTGCTCCTTGGCACGCCGCGCTGATGACCTTCGCCGACAAATGCAAACTGCTCGGCAAGCGCCGGGGCCGGAACACGGCCTCGGCGACGGCCGACAACAAATTGCGCGTAGCCCTGCTACCGAAGCGGCGTTGACACTGGCACCATCCGATCACGCCGATGTGCCAGCGTGAATCCTTGACATTTTTAACTGAGGTACAATTTTCAGAGCGAGGGGGAATTCTCTTAGTCGGCTCTGCCGAAATCCGTGTACCCGCATGCCCAGTTTGAAAAGCCATCTCGTTTCGTTCGTTCTCAGGCACAGCCGCAAGAAGGCGTTTTCCAGTCCCGAGAACCTGCAGCGATGGATTGCCTACGCCCGCAAGACCGAGGACTATCGTCCGCCGGCCTTGCTCAAGGCACGGCTGGACATCACCGAGACCGAAATCGACGGCTTTCCGGTCTACGAGGTAGCCCCGAAAGCGGGCGAACGCCGGCGCATCCTTTACATGCATGGCGGCGCCTATGTCTTTCAGATCACGTCCTACCATTGGGGACTGATCGCCGAGATGGCCGAGCGTCTCGGCTTCGGCGTCACCGTGCCGATCTACCCCATCGCGCCGGAGCACGATTTCCATGACATGTTCGGCATGGTTGGCAACCTCTACCGGCGCATGCTCGAAGAGACCGACGCCGAGGACATCGTCTTCATGGGCGATTCCGCCGGCGGCAACATGGCCGTCGTGCTGACCATGATGGCGGCCGAGGAGGGCCTGCCCTTGCCATCACGCCATGTGCTGATCTCGCCCGGCCTCGACGTTTCGCTTGCCAATCCCGAAGTCTTCGAGGCAGAGCGGCAGGATCCGTGGCTGGGTATCCCGGGTGGGCTGGAAGCGGTGCGGCTCTATAGCGCCGGCTTCGACCGCAACGACTGGCACATCAGCCCGCTTTATGGCGACCTCTCGGTGCTGCCTAAGACGCTGCTGCTGACCGGTTCGCGCGATATGCTGACGCCGGATAATCTCATCTTCGCTGAAAAAGCGCGCGTCGCCGGCGTCGAGGTGGAGGTAGTCTACGAGGAAGGCATGTTCCACGCCTGGCCGCTGATCGAGATGCCGGAAGCGCGTCGCGCCCGCGACTCTATCGTCGATTTCCTTAGCGTTCCGGTGCCAGCCCTAGCTCGCGCCCGACCCAGGACAAAAGCAGCTTTTGCAGCCCGCTCCGCACCTGCGGCCGAATAGCTCAGAACTTGCCGGTTTCGCGGAACAGCTCGAATGTCGCCCGGATATGGTCGGCGACGGCCTTCACCGGCGCGCTGGCGTCGGGCGCCACCACCATGGCGAGATTGTAGGTGCCGATGTCGGGCATGCCGTCCTTGGCGCCCAACGAGACCATTTCGTCGCCGAGGAACGACTTCGGCAGCGGCGCCACCGCAAGGTCGGCCATGATCGCAGCGCGCTGGCCGGCCGTGTGGGCGCTCATATAGGCGATACGGTAGTTGCGGCCCTCGCGGCCAAGCGCTTCCAGCGCCCCTGCCCGCCAGGCGCAGCCTTCCTCCCACAGCGACACCGGCAGCGGCTCGCGCAGATGGGCGCAGCCGCCCTTGGCCCCGGCCCACACGATCGGTTCGGTCAAAAGCACCTCGGCGCCGATCGCGCTGGTCTTGTAGGAATTGGTGAGCAGCGTGATGTCGAGCGCGCGGTCGTCCATGCGGCGGCGCAGATTGATGCTCTGGTCGATGGTGACGTCGACGGCGATCGAAGGATGCGACTGCGCGAAACGCTTCAGCACATGCGGCAGCACGCGCTCGCCATAGTCGTCAGGGGAACCCAGGCGCACCACGCCGACGATGTCGGGGATGATGAACTTCGACACCACCTCGCGATTGATCGACAAAAGCCGACGGGCATAGCCGAGCAGCATCTCGCCGTCCGTGGTCAGCGTCACCGAACGCGCGTCGCGCGCGAAGACGGAACGGCCGAGGATGTCCTCCAGCTTCTTGATCTGCATGGAGACGGCCGACGGCGTGCGGAACACCGCATTGGCGGCGGTGGTGAAGCTGCCGGTCTCGGCAATCGCCACGAAGGTGCGCAGCACATCGAGATCAAGCAGCGGCAAAGGATGATTGAGCGGGGCGTTCATGGGAGCGAACCTTCAATTTTTCTGATGCAATCGATCATTCCATTTCGTTTGATTGAACATCACTCCAGGCGCATAGTCAACGTGATCGATGCAGGATGCTGCCAAAAGCAGCCATCAAACGACCGCGACACAGTCCTGCAATCGACATGAAATGAAGCTGAAACAGACCTGGTTTAACGCAGTGACGGGCGCCTCCCTGCCCGCATAGAGGAGAAAGAAATGTCTATCCTGTCGTCCATCGGTCGGCTTGCGACCGAATTCAGCGCGGCCCGCGCCCGCTACCAGACCGAACGCGCCATCCATTCGCTGCCGATCGAACTGCAGAAGGATATCGGCTGGCCGGAAGCCGCCGATGCCAAGTCGGGGTCTCGCCTCGGTGTCGGAAGCTGGGCCGGAGCAAAGTAATCACGTGTGTATGGAGTTCTGAAGGCCTGCCGCGTCAGCTCGGCAGGCCTTTTTGTCTGTCTAGAGCCTTTTGTTTGCACTCAAACGACTTTTCCAGCCATGCGGCTTTTGCATGACGCATATGAAGCACTCGCATAGCGGGTTAATTTTCAAATCAAAGCATTGTAAATAAGAGGAAATTTTGGGCACCCCGCCCAACGATGTCGCAAATTATGTCGCTTTTCATATCAAGCGCTTCGTATTTGCGATTTAGTTTTTGCTGAAGTGAGCCTATATCGACGCCAGCAAACGAGCTGCCCCACTCCATCAAGCGAAGGCGACCCGTCTGAGCAACCGATTGGAGATGATCATGAAGCTTTTTGCCCGCCTGTTCGCCCGCCGCGAAATGAACCTGACGACCGCTCTGGAGCGTCAGCGCCTCGCCAACACCATGCCCGGCCAGACCGGCGCCATGAACGCCGCCCGCCTCGGCTTCGTCGCCTGAGACAATCGTTATCCAAAGCTGAATTCAACGCCGCCCGGTTTCACCGAGGCGGCGTTTTCGTTTGCGCCGGCCTTCATCGGCCAGCCGGGCGACGCCTTGAGCTCGCGCCGATTGCCCATTTGCGACCCATGTCGCAAATTTAATCTTCACTTAGCCGCCTACCCGATTGACAGGAATGGTTTTTCCTGATGTCGCTATGCTGTTCGCGACATCCTGTTCGCGTCATGGCTGCGTGAGGTTTCCCCGTGAATGCCGTAAAGCATCCGATCAAGAGATCGTTTGTATTCTTCCTCATTCCCGATTTCACCATGATCGCCTTTGCGACGGCGCTCGATCCGCTGCGCTCCGCGAACCGGATGCTCGGCTACGAGGCTTATCGCTGGCGTCTGGCCAGCATCGACGGCAAGCCTGTGCGCGCCTCGAACGGCGTCGAATGCGCCGTCAACACCTCGCTCGAGGAAGAGCGCAAGAAGATGGCCGGGCCAGACAGGCCGAACATGGCGATCGTCTGCAGCGGCATCAATGTCGAGCGCTATCACAACAAATCGGCCTTCGCCTGGCTGCGCGAGGAGTATAATCGCGGCGTCGCGGTGGGCGGCCTTTGCACCGGCGCGCATGTCCTGGCCGCAGCCGGTCTGTTGTCCAACAAGCGCTGCGCCATCCATTGGGAGAACCTGCCGGGCTTCTCCGAGGCCTTCCCGAAAGCCAACGTCTTTGCCGATCTCTTCGAGATCGATCAGAACGTCTACACCTGCGCCGGCGGCACCGCCGCGCTCGACATGATGCTGAAGCTGATCGGCGACGATTTCGACGAGAGCCTCGTCAACCGTGTCTGCGAGCAGGTGCTGACCGACCGCGTGCGCAGCCCGACCGATCGCCAGCGCCTGCCACTGCGCGCCCGCCTCGGCGTGCAGAACTCCAAGGTGCTCACCATCATCGAGCTGATGGAAGCAAACCTTTCCGAACCGCTGTCGCTGATCGAGATCGCCGACCATGTCGATCTTTCCCGGCGGCAGATCGAGCGTCTCTTCCGCACCGAGATGGGCCGCTCCCCTGCCCGCTACTATCTGGAGATCCGGCTCGACCGCGCCAGGCATCTGCTGATCCAGTCGTCGATGCCGGTGGTCGAAGTGGCCGTCGCCTGCGGCTTCGTCTCCGCCTCGCATTTCTCCAAATGCTACCGCGAGCTTTATGCCCGCTCGCCGCAGCAGGAACGGGTCGATCGCAAGCAGTTGCTGGCGGCCTGAGCGTTCTAAGCAGACTGCGTCTGCGCCGTCCGCATCGCCTCGATACGGATGTCCTCGGTGAGCTGCGCCTTGAGCACCGAAAATTCCGGGCTGGTCTTCAACGTATAGTGGCGCGGATGCGGCAGGTCGACCGGCACGTCCGACTTGATGCGGCCAGGCCGCGCGCTCATCACGATCACCCGCGAAGCCATGAAGATCGCTTCCTCGATGTCGTGGGTGACGAACAACACGGTCTTCTTGCGCCGCTCCCAGATGCCGAGCAGCAATTCCTGCATCAGCCCGCGCGTCTGGTTGTCCAGCGCCCCGAACGGCTCGTCGAGCAGCAGGATTTCGGGATCGTTGGCAAGCGCCCGGGCGATCGCCGTGCGCTGCTGCATGCCGCCCGACAGTTGCTTGGGCCAATGGTTCTCGAACCCTTTGAGCCCGACCAGATCGACGTAGGAAGCGACGATGTCGCTGCGCTCGCGCTCCGGCATGCCGCGTTCACGCAGGCCGAAGCCGATGTTTTGAGCGACCGTCAGCCAGGGAAACAGCGTGTAGGACTGAAACACCATGCCGCGGTCCGGTCCCGGCCGGGCAACCGCCTTGCCGTCGAGCAGCACACGGCCGGTGCTCGGCGCCTCCAGTCCGGCGACGATTCTCAGCAATGTCGACTTGCCGCAGCCGGATGGTCCCAGGATGGTGATGAAGTCATTCGCCGCGACGGCGAGGTCAACCGGCTGCAGCGCCTGCACCGGCTGTCCGCCGCCGACCCCGGCAAAGGTCCGCGAAACGCCATCGATCAGAAGCTTGCTCATGCCAGGCTCCATGGATAGAGCCAGCGGTTGAGCGCCTTGAAGGCGAAATCGGACAAAAGCCCGATCAGCCCGATGACGATGATGCCGAAGATGATCTGCCCGGTCGCCAGCCGCGACTGGCTGTTGATGATCATGTAGCCGATGCCGGACGACGAGCCGATCAGCTCGGCGACGATCACATAGGTCCACGCCCAGCCCAGCACCAGCCGCAGCGTTTCTGCTATTTCCGGCGCGTTGGCCGGCATGATGACGCGCTTGACGATGCCGTTGTCGGTGGCGCCCAGCGTGTAGGCGGCCTCGACCAGGTCCCGCCGCGTGCTGCCGACCTTGACCGCGATGATCAAGATGATCTGGAACACGGAGCCGACGAAGATCACCAGGAGCTTTTCAAGTTCGCCGATGCCGGCCCACAGGATGAGCAGCGGGATGAAGGCGGACGCCGGCAAGTAGCGCGCGAAGGACACGAACGGCTCGAGGAAGGCTTCGACCGGCTTCCAGGCGCCCATGGCGATGCCGATCGGCACCGCGACGACCGAAGCCAGCATGAAGCCGCCGAAGACGCGCCAGATCGTAATCAGGATATCGAGCCAGAAACGATCTTCGACCAGTAGCCGCCAGCCATCCTTGAGCATCGATAGCGGATCGGCGAGAAAGATCCGGTTCACATGGCCGCCGAGCGTGATCCACGCCCAGAACGCCACGAACAACACGAAGAAGGCGATACCGAGCACGGTTCGCGTACCCGGGCGAACGGGATACAAGGGACGCAGCATAAGGCCCTGTCCTTAAAGCATGTCTCCCGAAAGTGGGAACCGGTCTCGGGAGACATGCGTGAAATCGAGAAAACCTAAAGCGCAGGGAGCTATCTGAAAGATCGCCACGCGCTTTAAGGAGAAAGAATCGGCGGCCTGACGCCGCCGATCGGGTGAGGCGATCAGTTGGCGACCGCGCTGGTGTCGGCAAGCGTCGTCACATCCGGCACTTCCTTGATCAGCCCCATCTGCAGCAGCAACTCGGCCGCGGTCTTGGAAAAATCCTGGAAGTCTTTGGTGAAGAACTGCTGGTTCTCCGCCTTGTCGGCCCATTTCAGGTATTTGGCCGAGTCCTCGAACTCCTTGGCCGACTGCTTCACGTCGGCGCCCATGATCTCATAGGATTTCTGCGGGTCCTTCTTGATCATGTCCAGCGCGTCGAAATAGCTGTCGGCGAGCGCCTTGGCGGCATCGGGATTGGCCTTGAGGAAGTCCGGCGTGCAGCCGACGGTATCCAGCACCATCGGATAATCGAGCGTGGTGGCCAGGATATGGCCCTGGTCGGACTTGTCGCGGACGGCAGAAATAAAGGGTTCGTAGGTGACGGCGGCATCGTTCTGGCCGGCCAGAAAGGCTTGCGCCGCTGCATCCGGCTCCAGATTGACGACGGTGACGTCCTTGGTCGACATACCGTTCTTGTTGAGCACCCAGGCGAGCAGGAAATAGGGCGACGTTCCGGGCGCGGACGAGGCGACAGTCTTGCCCTTGAGGTCGGCGACGGTCTTGATGTCGTTGCGCACGACGATGCCGTCGGCGCCATAGGACTTGTCGAGCTGGAAAATCTGCTTGGTGGTGACGCCGCTGGCGTTCCACACCATCCACGTCTCGACCGTGGTCGCCGCGCATTGCAGGTCGCCGCTGGCGATGGCCAGCGGGCGGCTCGCCTGCGGCACCTTCTTCAGTGTGACCTCGAGCCCGTGCTTTTCGAAGAGCCCGGCCTGCTTGGCTAAAGTCAGCGGCGCAAAACCGGTCCAGCCGCTGATGCCGATGGTCAGCGACGTGGCGGCCATCGCCGGCGCGCCGAGCACGGCGGCCGCCGCCAGCGCCGCCGCGAAAATGGTGGTCCTGTTCATTGTAGTTCCCCTTTTTTATGTGGTGAGCGCAAATTGTCTCACAGACGCCAAAAGGCTTGTCAATGAAGCAGAAGCCGCACTGGACGATGGTCCAAGCCGGCTTGGCGTTTCAGCGGCTGTCCAGACCCCAGCCGCGGCTGCGCCACATCTTATCGCCGGCCAGGCAGTCGGTGGCCTGCTTGTCGTCGGCGAGTACGACCGGCGGATGCGCGGCCTCTTGCGCCGCCCATTGCGGCGAAGCGGGACCGGCAAGCTCGAGCACCAGCTTGCGACGGATCGCTTCCGGAAACTGCGTCCAGTCATTGACCGGGATCATGAAGGCGCCCGGTCCGCCTATGACGCAGTCGCTGTAATAGCGGTCGAGATTGGCGACATCGAAGGCGCTGCTGAAACCGCCGCGCGTCATCAATGGCAACCCGTTGATGGTGATGCCTTGCTTGACCACCTCGTCGCGGGTGAGATTGACCGGCGCGCCCTGGTTGTTGGGCCCGTCGCCCGAAACGTCGATGACGCGCTTCGTGCCCTGAAAACCGCTCTCGGCGAAGAGATCGCTGCCGAAGCTCAGCGCGCCGGAGATCGAGGTCCGCCGGGCGCTGTCCGGCGGGCGTGCGTTGAGCTGCGCCACCACCTTCTCGGCATCGGCGCGGTTGGCGATCACCGTCCACGGCACGATGACCCGCTGCCAGGTCGTGCCGGCCCATTCCACATAGGTGACGGCGATCTTGCCATAGGCGCCGTCGGCGATGGCCTTCAGCACATTGTCGTGCGTGAGCGCCGCCGCATAGCCATGACGCTGGATCTCCAGTTCGGCCGGCGACATGGAGAGCGAGACATCGACCGCCAGCACCAACTCGACATCGACCGGTTCGGCGGGAGACGCTGCCGGCGTCAGCCAAAGCGCCAGCGCCAGGGTGGCACCGGCTGAGACGATATGCCTTGCGCGGGCATAAGCGGACATGGAGGAAGGTTAAGCGAAAATCGCCACGTGCAAAAGCCGGGAATTTCCTGAGCGTCGGATTTCCGCCGGCGCGGGACCTTCTTAAAAATATCGCGCCAGATTCGAACGGATGCGTTCCAGCACGGTCTCTCCGGAGAGATCAGGCATGAATTTCGTGCCCGTGATCGCTTCATAGGCCTGGATATAGACCGCCGAGGCCTGATTGACGATCTCGTCGGGTATCTTTGGGATCGGATCCCTGTAGGGATCGCACCGCGCCGACACCCACGAGCGGACAAAATCCTTGTCGAAGCTCTGCGGCCGCCCGCCGCTTTGGAACGCCTCGTCGTAGCTCTGCGCGATCCAGTAGCGGCTGCTGTCGGGTGTGTGGATTTCATCCGCCAGCACGATGGCGCCGTCCGCCGAGGTGCCGAATTCATATTTGGTGTCGGCAAGGATCAGGCCGAGCTCGGCTGCGCGCTGCTGGCCGCGGGCGAACAGTTGCAGCGCATAGCGCGATACGGTGTCCCACTGCGCCTGCGTAAGCAGCCGCTGTTCGATGATCTCGGCTTCCGACAGCGGCTCATCGTGGCCGCCGCTGGCGGCCTTGCTGGTCGGGGTGATGATCGCCGAGGGCAGCTTTTCATTGTCGCGCAATCCATCCGGGAAACTATGCCCGTAAAAGCTCCGTTCGCCTTTCCTGTACTTGGTCAGGATCGAGGTGCTGGTGGTCCCTGCCAGATAGCCGCGCACCACGATCTCGACCGGCAACATGTCGAGCCGCGTGCCCACGACAACATTGGGGTCGGGATATTCCAGCACATGGTTGGGACAGATGTCGGCGGTCTCCTCGAACCAGTAACGAGCAGTCTGGGTGAGGACCTGCCCCTTGAAAGGTATCGAGGCCAGGATGGTGTCGAACGCGCTTAGGCGATCGGTGGCGATGATGATACGCCGCCCGTCCGGCAGGTCGTAATTTTCGCGCACCTTGCCATTGTAGCGATTGGGAAGTTCGGGAATGAAGGCGTCGGACAGGATGCGCATAAGGCGTATTTGCTCTCGCGGGGCTTCTGATGGGGCCACATAAGCCGCTGGCCCCCTGCACATCAAGCCGGATGCTGCGGAACAGGCTCCTTACTGCCGGTAGCGCGAAACGCCCGCCAGTTCGGTTTGAAGGACGGCGGGATCCACAACAGAATTCCGGCCATGGCGGCAGGCACAATGACCGCGAAGCGCAAGATCGAAAGCACGACGCCGCAGATGCCGACTATTCGTGCTGCAGTGTCCGCGCCGAAGCGCGGCGCAAGCAGATGCCTGGCGATCGCTCCGCCATCGAGCGGATAGGCCGGAAGGAGGTTGAGAATGGCCAAAACCGCATTCACCAACGCGCCGAGCCAAAGCGTCCACTCTAGAAATGCGTCCGGCCTCGGCGGCGGCGAATTGAAAAGACTATCCGGCCCAACAGCCAACAAGCGCCGGGCCAAAAGGTAATAGGAAGCGGCAAAGCCCGCCGCCAGCATGATGTTTACCAAAGGTCCGGCGAAGGCGATCCATGCCCAGCCATAAGGCGAGGCCGCGCCGCGCTTGAACCAGGCAATTCCACCGAAGAGGTAGAGGTCTATCCTTTCAGTACCGATGCCTTGCCGGCGCGCCGCCCACACATGGGCAAGTTCATGCAGAAACACCGACAGGAACAAGAGCACCCCAAATATGACGGTATGAGTCAGGGCGTTCCTGGGGTGCCGCGACCATTCATGCACGAACGGCAGGATCGCGGGAATGGCAAAAGTCCAGCTGACATGAACGGGGATGTCCCCCTTCATTCTGAAGACGAACGCGTCGTTCTTCCTGTCCCAGCCGAACCGTTGCAAGCTACCCACTCCGCCTGTCGCAACGCTACGCGAGAATCTCGGCCCGCACAAAAGCAAAAGCCCGACCTAAGCCGGGCCTTGCATCTTTCTGCGTCCCGCGATCCTCAGCTCCTCGGCTTGAGGTTCTCCGGGTCGTAGAGCGGCTTGTAGCCGACGCCGGCGACCTCGACCGGATAGGTCTCGCCGAAATACTCCACGTTGAGCTTGCGGCCCTCCTGGGCATAGGCCCATGGCAGATAGGCAAGCGCGATGTTCTTGCCGATCGTCGGGCCATAGGCGACCGAGGTGGTGAAGGAACGGCGGCCGAGTTCGTCGACCAGCGTCTCGCCGGTGGCTGGATCCATCACTGGCATGATGCCGACCGGATAGCGCGCGACGCCCTTGGGGTCCTTGTTGTCGGTCATGACCAGCGTGCACAGCATTGCCGGCTGGTGCTCGCGGGCGCGGTACTCCAGATGCTTGGCCTTGCCGCAGAAGTCGTTCTCCTTGACCTTCGGGCGAGCAAGGTCGGCCTCCAGCAGATTATACTCGGTCAAGAGATCGGCGTTCTGCAGCCGCAGGCTCTTTTCCATGCGGCGCGTGTTGGCATAGGTCTCGACGCCGAAGGGCATGACGCCGGTCGAACGCAGCGCGTCCCAGACGGCGAGACCGTCCTCGTAGCGCATATGCAGTTCCCAGCCCTGCTCGCCGACATAGGAGATGCGGAAGGCGGTGACGTCCTTGCCGCCGATCTTGACCGGCTTGATCGCCGCGAACGGGAAATTCTCGATCGAAAGGCCATCCGGATTCTCGACCACCTTCTGCAGGGTCGTGCGCGCATTCGGACCCCAGATGCCGATGGTGACGTATTTCTCGGTCACGTCGGTGATGGTCGCGTCGAAACCCTTGTCCTGCGCGGTGCGCTGCATGTAACGGAAGTCGCGCGGACCGGCATCGGCGCCGTCGATCACGCGGCAGCGATCGGCCATGCGGATGACGGTGAAGTCGGCGCGCACCATGCCTTCCTCGTCGAGGAAGTGGGTGTAGATGCCCTTGCCGATGTTGTTGTCGCCGCCGATCTTGGCCGCGCACAGCCATTCCAGCAGCGCGACATGGTCGGGACCCTCGACGTCATACATCGAGAAATGCGACAGGTTGACGATGCCGCAATCCTCGCTCATCGCCAGGTGCTCGGCATTGGAGACGCGCCAGAAATGGCGGTTGTCCCATTCGTTCTCGCGCACCGGCACGCGGTTGCTGTATTTTTCTAAGAGATGCTCGTTGGCGGCGTAGCCATGGGCGCGCTCCCATCCGCCCAGTTCCATGAAATAGCCGCCGAGCTCCTTCTCGCGTTCCCAGAACGGCGAGCGGCGGATGTTGCGGCCCTTGGAGAAGGGCTCGCGCGGATGGACCGCTGGATTGTAGACCTTCATCGCCGTCTCGGTGCAGCGATCCCAGATGAACTGTTCCTGCGTCTGGTGCGGATAGAAGCGCGAATAGTCGATGGCGTGATGGTCGATCGAGGTACGGCCGTCGGTCATCCAGTCGGCGATGAGCTTGCCCATGCCGGGGCCGTCCTTGACCCAGATGGCGACGGCGTACCACAGGCCCCTCACCTTCTGGCTCTCGCCCATCGAAGGGCCGCCATCGGCGGTCACCTGCAGCAGGCCGTTGAAGGAATGGCCCTCATTGTAGCCGAGCTCGCCGAGGATCGGCGTCAGTTCCATGGCACGCTCCAGCGGCGCCATGATCTGCTCCATGTCGAGATCGCGCTGCGACGGCGACAGCCGCGCCTGGTCCTTCTCAAGTAGGTCGCGCGGGTGGCAGAGACGCGGATTGTTCTCTTCGTAATAGCCCCATTCGATCTGCCCGCCTTCGGCGGTCTTCGGGTCGCCGGTGTCGCGCATATAGGCCGAGTTGCCCTGGTCGCGCAGCAGCGGCCAGCCAATCTCCTTGCCGGTGCCGGCGAACTCGTTGTAGGGGCCGAAGAAGGTGAGCGGGTGATCGATCGGCATGACCGGCAGGTCTTCGCCGACCAGCGCCGCGGTGAGCCGGCCCCAGATGCCGGTGCAGACGACCACATAGTCGGCCTCGATCGTGCCGCGCTCCGTCACCACGCCCTTGATGCGGCCGTTCTCGACGACCAGCTCTTTGGCCGAGGTGTTGGCAAAAGCCTGGAGCTTGCCGGCGGCGACTCCCTGGTCGACCAGCTTGCCGGCGACCGTCTGCGAGCGCGGAATGACGAGGCCGGCGTCGGGATCCCACAGGCCGCCCTGCACCAAATGCTCCTCGATCAGCGGGAATTTTTCCTTGATCTCGGCCGGCTCGATCAGGCGCGCGCGGGTGCCGAAAGACTTGGCCGAGGCGATCTTGCGCTTGATCTCTTCCATGCGGGCATCGTCGCCGACACGGGCGACCTCGATGCCGCCGACGCGCGCGTAGTGGCCCATCTTCTCATAGAAATCGATCGAGTAGAGCGTCGTCCAGCAGGACAGAAAATCGTGGCTGGTCGTGTAGCAGAAGTCCGAAGCGTGAGCCGTCGAGCCGATATCGGTCGGAATGCCCGACTTGTCGATGCCGACAATGTCGTCCCAGCCGCGCTCGATCAGGTGGTGGGCGACCGATGCGCCGACGATACCGCCCAGGCCGACGATGACTACCTTCGCCTTTTTCGGAAACTCTGCCATGGCCCGCGACTCCAAAGTAGTAAAGCGGGCTTACTGGCGCCCGTTCGAATGGCGCACAATATGCAGAGGACACGGATAGAGCTACCGCCTGTTTGCGACACGCCGCAGATGCGTCGCGACCCCGCGCGCCGACCGTGCATCGGAGATCATATCGGTCAGGCGAAGGCCCAGATGTCCTCTGCCTGGAAGCCGACCTGGTAGCCGGCGGTCTTCAACTTGACCACAACCTGGCCGATCTCGGCAGCCAGCAGCGCGCCGACCTCTACCTTGATCATGCCCGGGCGGTAGCGCTGGAGATCAAGTTGCTCGAAGACCATCCAGTCGGCGCCTTCGCAGTCGACCAGGAAGGCGTCGATATGGGTGATGCCGTTGCGGTCGAGCAGCGTCTGAAGGGTTTCCGAGGGCACCTCGATGTCCTTCAGATGCGGCGCGAACTTGTTGAAGTTGGCGTCCGCCTCGCCCCAGGCGTTCTTGCCCGACATCAGATTGGTGTCGGTGACCGACGAGCAGCCGATGAACTCGATCGGCAGCGTGCCCGCCTCGAGTGCTGCGGCGTCGAAGGTATGGACGGTGATGGTTCCTTTGGTCCTGGTCACCGCCACCGGCTCGATGACGAAGCGCTCGGCATCCGGATAATTAGCTCGCAGTCGCTTTTGATTATAAGGGATCGGCTCGACCAGCATTGCCTTTGCTCCCGGGATGCGATGCAGCCAGGGCGTCACGTCGTCGAACAGCGCGCCGTCGCAGGCGCCGACATTGACCATCTGGAACGGCCGGCTGTTGCCGAAGCGCGCCTTCAGCGCCGCCTTGGCGAGGAACTTCGTGCCATGCAGCGCCGGCCCGCGATCGAGCAGACCGACAGGCAAGCCGAGCGACAAAAGCACGCGCGCGAGGCCGGAAACGGAACTCATGACTTGTCTCCGGAAATGACCTGCGGCGCGGCGCGGCGGCCGCCATGGCTCGCCGCTGCCCACAACGCCATCAGCGGCGCGACGAGCAACAGGAAGGGCGGTAGAAGGTTGGGGAAATAGATGCGGGTATCGTGGATCGGGAAGACCGTAAACTTTGCCAGCACGCCAAGCACGAGCGCCGCAAGCAGGATGCCGGCGCGGCGGTCGAGCCGGAAACCGGCGCGCTCGAGCCCGTACCAGCCGGCCAGCGCCAACACCGAGACGCCAACCCAGCTGTTGACTGTGACAGCGCGTACCACCGATGCCGCGAAGGCCTTCAGATAAGCCGCCATCGAAAACGGCGGTTCGAACCCGTCCATGTTGTAGTGCTGCCCGATGCTGGAAAACCACAGATGCGGCCACCAACCGGGATGCTGCGCCCAGTGCGAAATGGCGAAATAGGCGATGAAAGACGCCGCAAAGCCGGCCAGCGCGCCCCATGCCTTCTCGCGGAAGGCGACAAGCAGCACCGCGAAAATGGCGAGGAAGACGATGTTGTCGGGCCGCGCCATGAAGGCGAGGAAAAGCAGGATTGCCGTCGTTGCCTCGCGCTTGCGCATATAGGCGAACAATCCACCCATGAACAACGCCGAACACAAGAGATCGGGTGTCGAAGCACGGGCCGCATCACCGAAATCGGCCATGATCAGGATCGCGCCGACGACCGGCGCCAGCGCCAGTGCGCCTTCCGCGCGCAGCCAGGCGAGCGTGACGGCGCCGAGCAGAAGCACGGACAAGACCTGCACCAGCCGCATCGCCTCGACCGGCGAGACGACATGGCTGAGGCCGGACAGGATCTCGGCATAGAGGAACTTGATCCGGTACATGCCGAGCAGCGAATGGAAGTCGGCGGCATTGTCCGCCATGTGGCTGCGGAAGCCGCCGCCGTCGTCGGTCAGCACCTTGTAATCGCCCGCCGAGACGCCAGCCTTGACCGTGCTGTAGGCATAGTCATGCAACGCCTCGGGGTTCGGATAGGCGCCTTCCTCGGCGATCGCCAGATACGGCAGCATGTCCCAGTTGGCGTCCGGCATGAACCAGGCGGTCGCCGCGGTGAGCAGGATATAGAGCGAGAAGGCAATCGCCCCGATCAGTACGGCCCATTTCGCGTAAGCCCCCTCGCCCCACGCCAGGCCGGCGCCGGTTAGCCATTCCAGCGGATTGGTCGGAGCGGACGGCCTGGTCAGCATGCTCAGCGGCCTCTATTTGCCGACCTGGCTTTTCACGAAATCCTTCACGATCGCCACGATGCCGCGCGACAGCAGGCTGTCGAAGGCATCGACGAAGCGGTCGACATGCTCGGGCTGGCAGATCAGCGGCGGCTCGAGCCGGATGACGTTGCGGTTGTATTCGGTGAAGGCGACGAGCACGTCGTAGTCGCGCAGCAGCAGCGAGCCGACGAAGCCCGACAGCGAGCCCTTCAGCTTGTCGTCGAGCACGCTGACGATGGGCCGCAACACCATCGGCAAGGTCTGCGAGAAATCGTGGAATTCGAGCCCGATCATAAAACCCTTGCCGCGCACGTCCTTGATGATCTTCGGATATTTTTCCTTGAGCGCCCGCAGCCGCTGCAGCAGGTACTCGCCGGTCGAGGCGGCGTTGTCGATCAGCCCTTCGTCATAGAGCACGTTGATGCCCTCGATCGCGGTGACGCAGGCCTCGCCCATGCCGCCGAAGGTCGCCATGGCGTGGATCATCGCCGTCTTCGGCGTGCCATAGGCTTTCATATAGACATCGCGCTTGGCAATCATGGCGCCGACCGCCGCCTTGCCGGCGCCCAGCGACTTTGCCAGCGCCGTCACATCCGGCACCACGCCGTAATGCTCGAAGGCATAGAAGCGGCCGGAGCGGCCATAGCCGCACTGCACCTCGTCGGCCACCCATAGCACGCCATGCCGGTCGCAAAGCGCACGCAGCTTCTGCCAATATTCCGCCGGTGCCTGGATGATGCCGCCGCCGCCCTGGATGGTTTCGAGCACGATGACGCCGATCTCGGGGTCGTTGCGGAACAACCGCTCGATGGCGTCGATGTCGGCGAACGGCACGCGCACGACATTGTCGGCCACCTTGAACTCGGCGCGGTAGAGCTGGCCGTCGGTGATCGCCAGCACGCCCTTGGTTTTGCCGTGGAAGGAATTCTCGGCATAGACGATTTTCGGCCGCTTCGGGCCGGCGGCGCGCTCGGCAAGCTTCACCGCCGCTTCCATGGCCTCCGAACCGGACGAGCCCAGGAACACCATGTCGAGCTCGCCCGGCGAGCATTTGGCGATGTTGTGGGCAAGTGCGGCCGCATATTGCGACATGAAGGCGATGGCGATCTCTTGGCGCTTTTCCTCCTGGAACTTGCGGCGAGCTTCAAGGATGCGCGGATGGTTGTGGCCGAAGGCCAGCGAGCCGAAACCGCCGAAGAAGTCGAGGATCTTGCGGCCGTTCTGGTCGATGTAGAACATGCCCTCGGCACGCTCGATCTTGACCTTGTGGAAGCCGAGCAGCTTCATGAAATGCAGCTGTCCAGGGTTGAGATGCGCCTTGAACAGGTCGGTGATGCGGGCGACGTCCATCGCCTTGGCCTGCTCGACGCTGATCAGGTCGGGCTTGGCTATTGCCGTGGGTGAAAGCGCCGGCGCGTCGACCAGCGTGCGCGTGCCCGTGTGTTCAGGCTTGGCCATGACGGTCATCTGAAAAATCTCCCCTTCGCCGCCCTATTCGGCAGGCACGTGTTCGGTGGCGACGGCGTGGCCGTCCTTCTTGGCGCGGTACTCGCTATAGGCGGCGATCAGCATGTCTTCGTCGCGATATTGCGGCACCCAGCCGAGCTGGCGCTCGGCCTTGGACACGTCGAGCACGCATTCCTCGTCGGCGATCAGGTACTGTTCCGGATCCATGATCGGCATGTTCATCAGGTCGAGCAGGTCGAGCGTGCGCTTGACCGCCCAGCCGGGCGTCGGCAGCAGGATCGACTTCGAGCCGGCATGGCGGATGAGGTCGCCCAGCAACCTGCGCACCGGCGGCGGATTGAGCGAGCCGAGATTGTAGGCCTCGTTCGGCACGCCGGCCTTCCAGGCCGCGCGGGCGGCTTCCGCGCAATCGAACACCGAGATGAACTGGTAGGGGTTCCTGCCCGAGCCGATCATCGGCACCGGAAAATTCCAGTCGATCAGCTTGAACAGTTTTTCCAGGATGCCGAGGCGGCCGGGGCCGATGATCAGGCGCGGCCTGAACAGCGAGATCGACATGCCGCGCTTGCGCCATTCGGCTGCGAGTTCCTCGGTCTTTTGCTTCGACCAGCCATATTCGCCGAGCGGCGCGACCGGATGCTCTTCGGTCATCGGCTGGGTGACCGTGTGGCCATAGATCATGTCGGTCGTGTAGTGGACGAGCTTCGAGGCACCGGCCTTCTCCATCGCCTGGATGATGTGCTTGGTGCCGTGGAAATTCACCGGGAAGAAGAAATCGTGCCGCTTGGCCCGCACCTGGATCGGCGACAGCATTTTCGCCGACAGATTGTAGACCATGTCGTCGGCCTTCAGCCCAACCTTAGCCACCGAGGCCAGATCGGTGACGTCGCATGTGATGAAGCGCACCGACCGGTAATGCGGCAGGTCGCTCTTGACGATGTCGGCGACGATGACTTGCTCGCCGTCCGCAACGAGCTTGGGCGCAAGGTGACGGCCGACGAAACCGTCGCCGCCAAAAATCACATGTCTCATCGAACGATCTCGCTTGTGCCGATCTTGTCGGGAGTGATGGATGCGGTCTGCTCCTCGTGCCCGCGCCCACTTTGCGCGATCAGCACCGTGCCGACGCAGATGCAGGCGATGCCGGCGATCCGCCAGCCGTTGAGATCCTCGCGGAAGACGAAATAGGCAAAGATCGCCACGGCGACATAGGCGAGGCTGAGGAAGGGATAGGCGAAGCTGAGCTCGACCTTGGACAGCACATAAAGATGCGACGCCATCGAGATGACGAAGGTGCACAGGCCGAGGAACACCCAGGGACTGAACACGATCTGCAAGAGCCTGACGAGCGGATTGACGCCTTCGAAGGAGATCGGCCCGATCGACATCATGCCTTGCTTCAGCATCAGTTGCGCTGCCGCATTGGTCATGACTGTGAAGAGAATGAAGATTATGTATTTCATTGTTGCCACCCCGCCCTTGAGCGGTCCTATTACAAACCTGCAAAAATTTCGTGAAGTCACAAGAGTGTTTTGAGTAAATCACGGTTTAACGCTTCATTTACCATGATTTATTCAAACCTTATCTATTCTGCGGCTTCCGCGACTCCTCTTCCCGCATCCAGTCTTTTGGCCGTTCGCGTCCAGAAGCTCGACATGAAAGCCGGGTCGCGAAGCGCCTCCAGCCGCTGCCATTGCGGGAACGACGCGGCGAAAATCTCGGAACCCATCCGGGCGTCCTTGTAGGGGTTCACCGCCCCGCCCGCCTCGACCGTGACGCGGTCAAGCTCGGCGAGCAGCCTGAGCGTCCTTTCGCCCTGGTTGGGGAAATCCAGCGTCAGTGTGTAGCCCGGCCGCGGGAACGACAGCAGCGCCGGCGAGCGGACATCGCCGAAGCGCTTGAGCACCGTCAGGAACGATCCCTGCCCCGCCCGCCGCGCCGTATCGAGCAG
The DNA here is from genome assembly GCF_055811115.1 of Mesorhizobium sp. WSM4832. Classification (NCBI taxonomy): domain Bacteria; kingdom Pseudomonadati; phylum Pseudomonadota; class Alphaproteobacteria; order Hyphomicrobiales; family Phyllobacteriaceae; genus Mesorhizobium; species Mesorhizobium sp. WSM4832. The sequence goes on from NZ_JBVVQH010000004.1 coordinate 180,743, forward strand.
CACCGGCACGACGTGGCGCGCATTTGCCTCCGGCACCACGCTCTGGTGCTGGAAAAGTCCACGCGGCCCGTAGAGCCGGTTCCAGTCGCGGACGCCGTCGAGCGGAAAGAAGAAGCCCTGATAGCCCGTCTGGCGCGCGGCCGGAGACTTGCCCTTTTTCCAGCGGTAGGCCGCGTTGAAGACAGTGAGGAAAGACCGGTTGAGGACGTTAAACGGCGGCTGCACCGGCACGGCAAGCCGGCTGCCGGCACGGGCAGCGGCGTGCGAGCCGTGCTCGGCGTGATTGCCGGTGAACAAAAGGCCACGCCCGCGCCCGTGGCCGCCGGCAAGCTGATCGATCCAGGCTACGGCATATTCGTTGGCCTGGTCGGCGGCCTCGGCGAGATCGAAGAATTCACCGAGGTCGCGAAACCGCGTCGCCCTCTCGGTGATGTCGAGCGACGGCACGCGCATTAGCTTGATCGATGCCGAAAGGATCAGCCCTGTCAGCCCCATGCCGCCGATCGTTGCCCTGAACAGCCGGACATTGTTGGTCTGCGAACAGCGATAGGTCCGGCCGTCGGACCTGAGCAGGGTCAAGGCCTCGACATGGCAGCCGAAGGTGCCGCGCCGATGATGGTTCTTGCCATGGACGTCGTTGGCGATCGCGCCGCCCAGCGTCACGAACTGCGTGCCTGGGACGACGGCCGGAAAGAAGCCGTAGGGCGCGGCATAAGCGATGATGTCGCAAAGCAGCGTGCCGGCATCCGCTTCGAGCACGCCGGTCTCGACGTTGAAGGAACGGATGCGGTCGAGCGGCCGCATGTCGACCACCATGCCGGCATCGTTCTGGCAACTGTCGCCATAGGAGCGGCCATTGCCATAGCCGAGCAGCGATCCGGGCCCGGCCGTGCCGTTTTTCAAAAGCGCGATCGCCTCATCCGCCGGAATCGCCTTGCGCGCCGGTGGCGTCGCCAGTCCGAAGCTGCCGAAGCGCTCGATACCCATCACCAGCCTCCGGCGACCAGGAAGACCGCGCCGATGGCGACGACGATCTGGCTTCGCCAGTCGCGGATGATGAAGACGACCGGATCGTCATGCATTTCGTCGCGCCGGGCGAGGATCCAGACGCGCATCGTCAGGTAGAGCACGATCGGCGCCAGCGGCCATATCAGCCATGGATGCGGATAGAGCTCGCGCACCGCGGGGCTGTCCATATAGAGCGCCAGGACCAGCGCCGAGGAGAAAGCCGACGCCATGCCGGCCTGGGCGACGATTTCCTGGTCCTCGGTGCGATAGCCGCGTCCGGCGATGCGCTCGCCCGGTGGAATGGCCGTGGTGCGCAACTCTACGAAGCGCTTCACCAGCGCCAGCGACAGGAAGAAGAAGATCGAGAAGGCGAGCAGCCAGAAGGAGACGTCGACGCCGGTGGCGGCTGCACCCGCCAGCACGCGGATCGTGTAGAGGCCCGCAAGCGTCAGCACATCGACAAGCAGCATGCGCTTGAAAGACAGCGAATAGGCGGTGGTGACGACCAAATAGCCGGCAAGCACGCCAAGGAATTCGATCGGAAGGAACAGGCCGGCGGCGACGCCGATCGCGAGCAGCGCGACAATCGCGCCGAGCCCGAACGGAATGGACAATGCGCCGCTGGCAAAAGGCCGGTTGCGCTTTGTCGGATGCTTGCGGTCGAGCGCGAGATCGAAGAAATCGTTGAGGATGTAGATGGCGGACGCCACGGCGCTGAAGGAGACGAACGCCAGCAGGCACTGCCAGATCATGTTCGGGTTGAAATATTCGTGCGACAGCACCATCGGGATGGCGATCAACGAGTTCTTCAGCCATTGATGCATACGCAGCATCTTGACGTAGGTCCTCAGCGTCGGCTTCGGCGCCGGCATGGCCTCGGCGCCGTGCGCTGCCTGCCAGTCCCGGGCGCTGCGATCGGGCGCCACCACGAGCGCGTTGCGTGCGGCGTCGAACACCTTGAGGTCGTGGCGGCTGTTGCCGGCATAGTCGAAGCCTGCATCGCCATAGGCGGCGACCAGCGCCGCGCGCTTCCTGCCCGAAGTCATGTTGTGCGGGCCGTCGGTCGCCAGCACGTGATCGAAAATGCCGAGATACGCCGCGATCGCTTCCGCGAATTTGCGCGGCGTTCCCGTCGCCAGCACGATCTTGCGGCCCTCCCGGTGCTCGGTGCGCAAGCGCTCGAGCAAATCATGGCGGTAGGGCAGCGAGGCCGGATCTATGTCGGTGCGTCTGGCGATTTCCTGCTTCAGCCGGGCCGGTCCGCCGGTCAGCCAGAGCGGCAGGAGAAAGAGATAGAGCGGATTTTTCTTGAGCAGGATGAACAGGCCTTCCCACAGAAGGTCCGTTGCAATCAGCGTGCCGTCGAGATCGACCGCAAGCGGAATTGCGTTCCTGTCCGACCTCGCGTCCATTGTCCTGCCCCGATCGAGCGCAGGATCCCGAAACTCCGATCTCGGAAAGGACCGCGCGTAATTCAACCCACGCCGTGTGCCGGCGTCCTCGGGTCGGATATAGCCGGGGATGACGCAGCGAACGTTAAAACGCCCGGTTGCAACGCGTAGTCATACCGGTTTTTCGGCGTCATCGTTAAGCGCCGGCTACCGGAAACGATAAAAGGCCGGACATTGGTCCGGCCTTTGCCAATCTTGCGGTGCCAATCCGTGGCAGCGGTTACTTGATTCGGGCCGCGCCGCCCGAAATCTCGACCGTTTCCGAACCAGTCAGGGCTTCGAGGTCACCGTTGGGCAGAGTGACGAAGCAGCCGTTCGAGCAGAATTCCACCGTCTCGCCGGCGGCAAGCGTCAGCTCGCTCTTGGCGCCGCCTTCGGTCACGACCAGGGTCCGCGTCTGAGCGTCCCTGTTGATCGCGCTGGCGGCGAAAGCCGAACCGCCCAGGGCCAGCAAAGCGATGGCGGCAACGACAGACTTCCACATTGCAATTCCGGTGTTTCAAACACCGCCTCTGTTCAAATTTGCAAGGCATTCTCGCCCTTTGCATCGAAGCTTATATGAGATGTTACCTGAACCGCAACTGAATGCCGCATTCATGCCACAATCGGTTTGGCGTCGGAAACCGGCTTTTGCAGACCGGCCTCACCCGAATGTTCAGCACCTAACCCGGGTCGGGCTTGCGGCCCTTGCGCTTCATCTTGGCCAGCCGCTCTCGCTCGGCAGCGGCTTCCGCCTCAAACTTCTGGCGCTCGGCGAATTCGGCCTCGATCTTGTCGTCGTCGATCGGCCAGGCGTCGTGCTTCTTGGTCTCGACCACGGCGCGCGGCGTCGATGGGATCTCGATGTGCTCCTCTCCGAAGATATCGAAGATGGCGAAACGGATATCGTTCTGCACGACGCTGCCGTTCATGATGTCGGCCACGAACACGCGGATTTCGAATTCGAGCGCAGCAGGCCCGAAATTGGCGAAGAGAACGAACGGCTCGGGATTCTTCAACACCATCGGGTGGGCGCGCGCAATGTCCGTCAATACGGCGTGGACGCGCTTGACGTCGCTGCCATAGGCGACGCCGATCTTGATATCGACGCGCCCGAGCTTGTTGCGATGTGTCCAGTTGCCCACCGCATTGTTGATGAGGTTCGAGTTGGGCAGGATCACCGACTGCCGCTGGAAGGTCTCGATCTCGGTGGCGCGCACGCTGATCTTCCGCACAGTGCCGCTGACGTCGCCGGCGACGATCCAGTCGCCGACCTTGAACGGCCGCTCGGCAAGCAGGATGAGGCCCGAAACGAAGTTCGACACGACGTTCTGCAGGCCGAAGCCGATACCCAGTGAAAGTGCGCCGGCGACCAGCGCCAGGTTGGAAAGATCGATGCCAGCCGCCGAGATGCCGACAAGGCCCGCAACCGCCACGCCGGCATAGCCGACGCCCAGGCGGATGGAGTTGCGCACGCCGGCATCGACCTTGCCGCGCGCCATCACCGAGCCGTCCAGCCAACCCTGGAACCAGCGCGTCAGGAAATAGCCGATGGCGAAGACGACGATGCCGCTGAGGATGCCGAGGAAAGAGATGGTCACCGAACCGATCGTGACGCCGGTCGCCAGCTTGTAGGCCCAGGCCTCGATATCGCCGGGCTGGAAGCCCCACATCAAGAGGATGAGCGGCAGGAACACCAGCACGATCATCACATTGATGGCGATGCTGACCACAAGGCCGAGCTGGTCGAGGGCGGTATCCTCGTAGCTCGAATTCGCCGAAAGCCACCGCCCTACCGACGTATCGGCGAAGCCGCCCTCCTCCCCGATCGCGCGTGCCGACAGGAAGCCGATATAGGCGGTCACCAGGACCGTGCCGGTCACCACCACCTGGAACGAGACGAAAAGCGCCAGGCCGATATAGCCGAGCAGTGTCGCGGCGATGGTGAACAGGCCGAGCCCGATGGCAATGAAGCGAAGCCAGGCCGGCCAGGGACGCCATGCGCCGTCGGCGGCCCTGAACGGCCGCAGCAAGCTCATCAGGATGAGGATGACGCCGATGATAATGGTGGCGACAAAGCTCCTGGCGATCGTCAGCGAAAGCGGCGAACCCATCTTCTCGTTGACGACCGACAGGAAGTAATTGAAGCCGAGCACGATCGCCATGGCGGTCGTCAGCCCGACGAGCCAGCGCGCCGGACCGGTTGCGACCGGGATCAGGCGCCAGTTGGGCAGGCGCGGTTCGAGCGCTGCATTGGTCAGCCGGTTGACGCAGAACACCATTGCGATCACGGTCAGCAAGGCGTTGAGGAACGTGCCGATATCGCCGCGCAGCACATTGTAGTAATTGAAGAAGAACACCGCCGAGGCAAAAAAGACACCGAGCGCCAGGGTCGGCAGCAGCGTCGACCAGAAGGCCACCGACAGCCGGCTGAGATAGGATGGATCCTCTACGGTCGGATCGGCCTCGAATATGCGGCCGAACAAGCGCCTGCCGCCGATCAACAGCACGGCCGCCAGCGCCAGCGCCATAAGCGTCGCGGCAAGGATCGCCTGGAACTTGAACTTGACGGCGAAGCTCAGCCAGGACGACACCGCCTTGTAGAGACCGGTGATCTGGTCATGCGCGTCGGAAAGGGCCTGCGGGCTCAGCGCGTCGGTCAGATCATAGTGTTTGGTGATGACGCTGCGGAAAAGTTCGCTGCGCTTGACGGCGACCTCGTCGACCAGTCCGTTGACGCGGATCGACAGGTTCTGCGCGCTGGCGACGACCGCGTTGATCTCAGCCTTTTCGGAGGCGAGCGCGCTGCGCTCGTTGCTGACGATTACCGGCTCTGAAGGTTGCCCCTGTGCCGGTGGCGCGCCGAGCACCTCGATGCGGTTGTTGATATCGTTGAGGCGTGAACGGAATGCCAGCGCCCCGTTCAGCGCCGCCCGCGAAATATCCTCGAGCTGCAGCCGGATGTCGACGAGCCCCGCATCGTCCTGGTCAGGGTCGTTCAGTTTCTCCTCCAGGCCGTCGGTCCTGGCCGTCAGGTCCTGGATGACCTGCGTCTGGTCGGCGATAAGTTGTGACGAGCCATGGCCGATCGCCTGCGCCGACGCGTCGAGCGCAGGCTGCCCGAAGACAGCGACGATGACGACCAGAACCAGGCGTAGCAGTCGAAGGAGCATGACGTTATTGGCGACTCGCGGTCGAAATATCCCCGAAATTCCCGCCCTTGATAAAGACCGCCCTATCGGGCGGCAAGCCGTCCCGGTCGTGTCGCGGCGTCGGCCTGTCGAAAAGCGATGGCGCAATCTTGGCTTTGCGCCTCCAGCCTGCTCTATAGTCTGCCGCCTCGCATCATAAGGACGACAGGAAGAATGGCGGAATATTCAGCCTTTTCGCTGCTCAAGAACGCGCTGACCGGCAACAAGGATTGGAAGCCCGCCTGGCGCAAGCCGGACCCCAAGGCTTCCTATGACGTGATCGTCATCGGCGGCGGCGGCCACGGTCTTTCGACCGCCTATTATCTTGCCAAGGAGCACGGCATCACCAATGTCGCGGTGCTGGAAAAAGGCTGGCTCGGCTCCGGCAATGTCGGCCGCAACACCACGGCGGTGCGCTCCAACTATCTCTTGCCGCAGAATACCCGCTTCTACGAACATTCGATGAAGCTATGGGAGAACCTTTCGCACGACCTCAACTACAACGTCATGTTCTCGCAGCGCGGCTGCCTGAACCTCGCGCATACGCCCGCCCAACTCGACGACTACGCACGGCGCGGCAACGCCATGCGCCATCTCGGCGTCGATGCTGACCTGATGAGCGTCGACCAGATCAAGCGGCTTGTGCCGGCGCTGGACGTCTCGGGATCGGCGCGCTTCCCGGTTCTAGGCGGGCTGATGCAGCGGCGCGCCGGCAGCGCCCGTCACGACGCCGTCGCCTGGGGCTATGCACGCGGCGCCGACCGCCGCGGCGTCGACATCGTCGAGAATTGCGAGGTCACCGGCTTCCTGCGCGACGGCGGGCGCATCACGGGGGTATCGACGACACGCGGCGAAATCCGCGCCAAGAAGGTCGCGCTCGCGGTTGCCGGCAGCACCGGTCGCGTCATGCAGCTTGCCGGCATTTCGCATATGCCGATCGAAAGCCACGTGCTGCAGGCCTTCGTCTCGGAATCGCTGAAGCCGATCATCGACACGATCCTGACCTTCGGCATGGGCCATTTCTATATCTCCCAATCCGATAAGGGCGGCCTCGTCTATGGCGGCGACCTCGACGGCTACAACAGCTACGCCCAGCGCGGCAGCCTGCCCATCGTCGACGAGGTGATGAGCGAGATGGTCGCGCTGTTCCCTGGCCTGGCACGGGTGCGCATGCTGCGCTCCTGGGGCGGGGTTTGCGACATGACGATGGACGGCTCGCCGATCATCACCACCGGGCCGCTGCCGGGAATGTATCTCAATTGCGGCTGGTGTTACGGCGGCTTCAAGGCGACGCCCGCCTCGGGCTGGTGCTTTGCGCACACCATTGCCAAGGACGAGCCGCACGAGTTCAACGCGCCCTTCACGCTCGACCGTTTCTACCGTGGCCTCGTCATCGACGACAAAGGCCAGGGCGCAACGCCCAGATTGCATTAGGGGTTTGGATTGAAAATGCTGATCACCTGTCCCTATTGCGGCCCGCGCGACGTCATCGAATTCACCTACCAGGGCGACGGCAACCGCGAGCGGCCGCAGCCGGCCTCGCAAAATCTCGACGCCTGGAACGCCTATGTCTACGACCGGCTGAACCCGGCCGGCGACCACAATGAGATCTGGCAGCATTCCGGCGGTTGCCGCGCGCATCTGCGGGTCGTGCGCAACACGCTTACGCATGAAGTCCTGAGCACCGCCTTCGCTCGCGGCGGACACAAGACGGAGAGCCGGTCTTGAGCCCTCGCCGTACCGAAACCGGCGGCCGGATCGACCGGCTGCGCACCATCCGCTTCATCTTCGACGGCGCGCCCTACACCGGTCATGCCGGCGACACGCTGGCCTCGGCGCTGCTTGCCAACGGCGTGACGCTGTTCGGCCGCTCCTTCAAATACCACCGCCCGCGCGGCCTGCTCGCCGCCGGCGTCGAGGAGCCGAACGCGCTGGTCACGGTGCTGCGCGGCGAAGTGCGCGAACCGAACATCGCGGCCACCATGGTCGAGATCTATGACGGGCTCGTCGCCGTCAGCCAGAACCGCGCGCCCTCGCTCGCCTGGGATATCGGCGCCCTCAACCAGCTCGGCGGCAAGGTCCTGTCGGCCGGCTTCTACTACAAGACCTTCATGGGCCCGGTGATCGGCCCGCTGAAGGGCACGCGCTTCTGGATGTTCTGCGAGCATTTCATCCGCCGCGCCGCCGGTCTCGGCAAAGCGGGCACCGCGCCCGACCCGGCCCGCTATGAGCGCATGAACGCTTTTTGCGACGTGCTGGTCGTCGGCTCCGGTCCGGCCGGCCTGATGGCGGCAAAGGCCGCCGCCGACCAGGGTGGCCGCGTGATCCTTGCCGATCTCGAAGCCCACTTCGGCGGCTCCGCCAACTGGTCGGGCGAAACCATCGACGGCGTGCCTGCCGCCGACTGGGCTCAACGCGCGGTGGGCCAGCTCGAAGGCAACGACAATGTCCGCCTTTTGCCGCGCACGACGGTGTGGGGCTACTACGACGGCAACACGCTTGCCGCGCTGGAACGGGTGACCGACCACAAGGAAACGCCCGCCAAGGGTGAACCGCGCCAGCGCTACTGGGCGATCCGCGCCGGAACGGTGGTACTCGCCACCGGCTCCTTCGAGCGGCCGCTGGTGTTCCCCGGCAACGACCGTCCCGGCGTCATGCTGGCGCATGCGGCCGAGCGCTACGCCAACGAATATGGCGTGCTGCCGGGCCAGCGCATCGCGCTCTTCACCAACAACGATAGCGCTTACCGCTCGGCCGTCGCCTTGAAGAAGGCTGGCGCCGCGGTCGTTGCCATCGTCGATGTCCGTGGCGACGTCTCGAACGAGATGCGCAGGCTGGCGAGCGAAGCGGAAGCCGAGCTGCTTGCCGGCCATGCCGTGGTTGCGACCGAGGGCGGCAGGGCGCTCACCGGTCTCAAGGTGCAGCGCTTCGACGCTGCGAACGGTGCGCTGAGCGGCGACGATCGCAGCATCCACGCCGACAGCCTTCTTATGTCGGGCGGCTGGTCGCCGACCATCCATCTCGCCAGCCAGGCCGGCGCGAGGGCTGAATGGGACCCGGCCCGGCAGGCTTTCCTGCCGCCGCGGCCGACGCAGCGCTGGATCGGCGCCGGCGCATTCACCGGCAGTTTTTCGACCGCCGAAGCCATCGCCGAGGGCCGCGCGGCCGGCCTTCAAGCCGCCGGCGCAGCGGCATCCTCCGCGCCCCTGCCGGTTGTCGAGTCCGTTCCCGGCGATCCTGATCCGGCGCCGGTCTTCGAGATCAAGGCCAAGGGCAAGAGTTTTGTCGACTTCCAGCACGATGTGACCGCCGAGGACGTGCGGCTGGCGCATCGCGAAGGCTTCGTCTCGGTCGAGCATCTGAAGCGCTACACCACGCTCGGCATGGCGACCGACCAGGGCAAGAACTCCAACGTGCCGGGCCTTGCGATCATGGCCGAGGCGCTCGGCAAGCCGATCCCCGAAGTCGGCACGACACGTTTCCGCCCGCCTTACACGGCGGTATCGATCGGCTCGCTGGCGGCCGAGCGCTTAGGCGATCTCAAGCCGGAACGGCTGACGCCGATGCATGATTGGCACATCGCCAATGGCGCGACCATGTATTCGGCCGGCCTCTGGTACCGCCCGATGATCTACGGCCTTGCCGGCGAGACGGTCGAGCAGGCCTATGTCCGCGAAGCCAAAGCGACACGCGAAAGCGCCGGCATCGTCGATGTCTCGACGCTGGGCAAGATCGCGGTGCAAGGACCCGACGCGGCCGAGTTCCTCGATCGTGTCTACACCAACATGTTTTCGACTCTGGCCGTCGGCAAGGCCCGTTACGGCCTGATGCTGCGCGAGGATGGGCTTGCCTTCGACGACGGCACCACCTGGCGGCTCGGCGAGCAGGACTTCCTGATGACCACCACCACCGCCAATGCCGGCAAGGTGATGCAGCATCTGGAATATTTCCTCGACGTCATCTGGCCTGAGCTGAAAGTAACGGTAACCTCCGTGACGGACGAATGGGCGGGCGCGGCGATCGGCGGACCGAAGGCGCGGGCAATCCTTTTTTCCTGCGTCACCGGCACCGCCGTCGACAACGCCACCCTGCCCTTCATGGGCATTGTCCATGGCCGGATCGCCGGCGTCCCGGTGATGATCTGCCGGCTGTCCTTCTCCGGCGAGATGGCTTTCGAGGTTTATTCCGGCGCCGGCTACGGCACCCGCGTCTGGGAAGCCTTGATCGAGGCCGGCAAGCCTTTCGGCCTGGTCACCTATGGGCTCGAGGCCCTGGGCACGATGCGCATCGAGAAGGGCCATGTCACCGGCGCCGAGATCGATGGCCGCACCACCGCGCGCGATCTCCATCTCGACTGGATGCTGTCGAAGAAGAAGCCCTTCATCGGCTCGGCCATGATGGACCGGGAAGGCCTGATCTCACCGGACCGGCTGCAACTGGTCGGGCTCATCTCGCTCGACAACCGGCCGTTCAATGGCGGCGCGCATATCGTCGAGGAACTGGACGAGGCCAATCCGCACGATTCGATCGGCCACATCACCGCCTGCTGCTATTCGCCGGCGCTCGGCAAATATATCGCTCTGGCGCTGGTCAAGGACGGCAAGGCAAGGCATGGGACCCGCGCGTTCGTCTCGGATCCGCTGCGCAACCGGTTTGGGCCGATCGAGATCGTCTCCAACCATTTCTACGATCCGGACGGGAGCCGCATGCATGGCTGAGCACCAATTGCCCGAACGCCAATCGCCGCTCGAGCCCGAATATCATCCGGGCTCGCATGGCAATTTCGAGCACGGCGTCGACGTCATCCTGTCCGAGACGCGGCCGGGTTCGATCCTGCAGCTTGCCGCCTGGCCGGGTGAAGAGAAACGGCTGATCGACGCCATCCGCAAGGTCACCGGTCTTGCCTTGCCCGACGGCGCCGGCGGTGGTGTGAGCAACGGTGCCCGTGCCGCCTTCGGCTTCGCGCCGGGCAAATTCACCGTGGTCGACGAAGCCGAGGGGCTGGCTCAAGCCTTTGCCGGAGCCATCACGCCGGCCATCGGCACGCTGACGGACCTTTCGCATGGCCGCACGGCGATCCGCATCGCCGGCCCGAAGGCCGAATGGGTGATGGCGAAATTCTTCGCCATCGACTTCGCCTTGCCGGCCTTCCCGCCCGGCGCCGGCCGCTCGACCAACCATCACGACATCTTCGCGCAGATCCAGCGCAGCGGCGCCGACCAGTTCGATATCTACGTCTTCCGCTCCTTCGCGCGCTCGTTCTGGAAAGCTTTGTGCCACGCCAGCGAAGAAGTCGGCTACGAGGTGCAATAGCCCCGCCGGCGTCTGGCACTACGGACGGCTGCAACTGCTGCTTGAGCCGTGAGCCAGCAGCGATGATAGATAAGGAATCATCGGCGTTTGCCCGGCAAACGTCCGCTCAGGCAACCAGTTCGACCATACCCTTCCATGACTGTTGAGACTTCGGCGACGGCCACGACCCGCTTTGCTCCGGCGGAGGGCCCGTCGATGCTGCTGCCGGCAACCGTGGCTTGCGGCGTGTTCATGACCAGTCTTGACCAGAACGTCGTGGTCACGGCGCTGCCCGGCATCGGCGAGAGCCTCGATCGTCCGCCAAGCCAGCTTGGCCTGCTGATCACCGTTTATGTCGCGAGCCTGATCATCACCATGCCGCTCGGCGGTTGGCTGGCCGACCGCTTCGGCTTGCGCAACGTCTATTGCTTCGCTCTGCTCGTCTTCGCCGGCGCCTCGGCATTGTGCGGCCTTTCGGAAAACATCTGGATGCTGGTCGGCTCGCGTGCCCTTCAAGGTTGCGGCGGCGCGCTGATGGGCACGCTCGGCCAGGTCGTCATCCTGTCGAGCTTCCCGCGCGACCGCACGCTCAAGATCAACATGTACATCTCGCTCGCCGGCCAATCCGGACCGCTGGTCGGACCGCTGGTGGGCGGCGCGCTGACCACCTATGTCTCGTGGCGCTGGATCTTCTACATCAACATCCCGATCGCGCTGACGGCCGCGCTGCTTGCCGCCTCGCTGTTTCCATCGATGACCAAGCCGGTGCGCACGCCGTTCGATTTCCCTGGCTTCCTGCTCGTCGGCAGCGGCATGGGCCTCTTGGTCTTCGGCATGGACTCGCTTGCCGCCAGGGACGCCGCGAGCGGCCTCATCGGCATCGAGCTTGGCCTGGCGATCGCCATCCTGGCGGTTGCCGCCTTCTACTGCCTGCGCGCGCGCAACCCGCTGCTCGACCTTAACCTGCTGCGCATCCGGACCTTCCGCATCTCCTTCCTCACCGGCGGCGCCCTCGACACGATCGGCCTGAGCTCGGTGGTCTTCCTCCTGCCGCTGATGTTCCAGCTCGGCTTCGGCATGAGCGCCGTGCAGGCCGGTTCGCTGACCTTCGTCGCCGCGATCGGGTCGTTGACGATGCGCTTCTTCATGCCGCGGCTTCTGAACCGCTTCGGCTTCAAGCGCGTGCTGGTCACCAACACGCCGATCGTCGCTTTGCTGGTCGCGGGCTTTGGCCTGATGCACGAAAGCCTGCCGGCCTGGATCGTGCTGGCCTATATCTTCGCCTTCGGTGTCTTCCGCTCGGTGCAGTGGGCCTCGACCGGCAATCTTTCCTATTCGGACATCGCGCCCGAGCAGCTCGCGCGCTTCAGCGCGCTCTATTACATCCTGTGGCAGCTTGCGGTGGCGATCAGCGTCGGCCTCGCGGCCGCGCTGCTGTCGCTGCTTGCCGGCGGCGGCAAGGCCAGCGTCAACGACTACCGCATCCTGTTCGTCATCGAAGGGCTGATCACGCTTTGCGCGCTGTCGGCCTATCTGAGGCTGACGCCGCAGGACGGCGCCCATGTCAGCGGCCACGGCGCCCATATGAGCACCGACTAGAGCAATTCCAGGAAAAGTGTGAGCGGTGTTCCGTCCGGAATTGCGTAAAAAACAAAGAGATAGGGCGTTTTGCCGTTTCCGTGAAACGGTGAAACGCACTAAGCCGGTTCTATTCCGCGAACGTCACCCAGTCATCGAGCGGCGCGCGGTCGGTGCGGAATTCGTTTTCGGGCTTCGACGTGTCCTCGTAGCCGAGCGCCATGCCGCAGACGACGATCTCCTCGTCGGGAATATCGAGCACCGGCCTGATCTGACGGTGATAGGGTGCGAACGCCGCTTGCGGACAGGTATGCAACCCCCTGCCCCGCGCCGCCACCATGATGTTCTGCAGGAACATGCCGTAGTCGATCCACGACCCCTGGTTCAGCCTCCGGTCGATCGTGAAGATCATGCCGACCGGCGCATCGAAGAAGACGAAGTTGCGGTCGTGCTGCGCCCGCATCTTGTCGACCTCGCGCCGGCCGATGCCCAGCACGCCGTAAAGACCGAAGCCGTTGGCGCGGCGGCGCGTGAGGTAAGGTTCGAAGAACTGGTCGGGATAATAGCGGTATTCGTCCCACTCGGCCTTTTCGGCGCGAATGCCCGAGTTGAGGATGGCATCGCTGATGCGCTGCTTGACCTCGCCCTTGGTCACATAGACGCGCCAGGGCTGCATGTTGGTGCCGGACGGTGCCCTTGCGGCGACCGCCAGTATGGCGCGGACTGTATCGTCGTCGACCATATCGGGCAGGAAGGCGCGCACCGACCGGCGCGACGTGATCGCATCGTCGACGATCGCCGCTTCCGATGCGATCCGGATGTTCTTCTCAAGCATGGGCCGTCCCTTTGCGCATGGCCGGAAACCGCACACACGGTTTTCCTGACGACCATCCGCAGACTCTAAGCTAAACTGGTCCCCGACCGGGCGCCCCACTCGCCGCTCGTGCGCGAGCCTTTGCATCAACGGCCGAAAACGCGCAAGCAAATCTTGTGGCCTATGAAAATCCTCTTGATTTTTTCATGATTTTACCGTCTCATGAAATTTAGTCAGATTTTTTCACGAGCGACCCTTTGACCCCGACGGCGACCAAATCGGAGCAGGACAATGGCGACCGGCTGCTGGCCGGCGACATCCGTGCGCTGCGCAAAGCGCGCGGCCTCACGCTCGCTGAAATTGCGCTCAAGTTGGGCCGTTCGGTCGGTTGGGTCAGCCAGGTCGAGCGCGGTCTTTCTATCCCCTCGCTCGGCGACCTCAGGGCATTCGCCAGCCTCTTCGATGTTCCGATCAGCCTGTTCTTCAGCCATGATGTGCCTGTCGAAGAGGAACGCGGCGTGGTCGTGCGCGCCGGCAGCCGCCGTTCGCTTGGCACAAGTGAATCCGGTCTGGTGGAAGAGCTTCTGTCACCCGATCTCGGCGGTAGCTTCGAGATGCTGCGCTCGGTCTTCGCGCCGGGCGCGGAACTGAAAACCGAGGCGCGCCGTCCGACGGAAGAAGCGGGCTATGTCGCGTCGGGCACTTTCGAGATCGAGATCGGCGGCGTCTGGCATCGTCTCGGCGAAGGCGACTCGTTCCGCTTCGAGGGCAAGCCGTTCCGCTGGCGCAATCCTGGCGTCGAGCCGGCGGTCGTCATCTGGGTGGTTTCGCCGCCGGTATATTGAGCCAATGCATGCCGCCAAAAGTGCGCAGCGGTTCTGGGACGACGGCATGCATGAAACAAAGAATCAAGGCGCGTCCTGACGCGCTTTGGAAGTTCGGAGGAAAAACATGGCCGGTTTGCCGACCACGGCGCGCGTGGTGATCATCGGAGGTGGTGTCATCGGCTGCTCCTCGCTCTACCATCTTTGCAAGGCAGGCTGGACCGACTGCGTGCTTCTGGAAAAGAACGAGTTGACCTCCGGCTCGACCTGGCATGCCGCCGGCAACGTGCCGACCTTCTCGTCGTCGTGGTCGCTGATGAACATGCAGCGCTATTCGACGGAGCTTTACCGGGGCCTGGCGGAAGCCGTCGACTATCCGATGAACTACCATGTCACCGGCTCGCTCCGGCTTGCCCACACCAAGGAGCGCATGCAGGAATTCCAGCGCGCCAAGGGCATGGGCCGCTATCAGGGTATGGACATCGACATCGTCGGCCTCGACGAGATCAAGCGTCGCTATCCCTTCATCGAGACGCATGAGCTGAAGGGCGCGCTTCACGATCCGAGCGACGGTGACATCGATCCGGCGCAGTTGACGCAGGCGCTGGCCAAGGGCGCGCGCGACATGGGCGCCAGGATCATCCGCTTCTGCCCGGTCACCGGCGTGCGCCGCGAGAACGGCGAATGGGTGGTCACGACGCCGCAAGGCGAGATCCGCTGCGAGATCGTCATCAACGCGGCCGGCTACCGCGCCGCCGAAGTCGGCAAGATGTTCGGCCGCGACGTGCCGATGATGGTGATGAGCCATCAATACATCCTGTTCGAGGAAATCCCCGAGCTCGCCGCCTGGACGAAGGAGCAGGGCCACAAACTGCCACTGCTGCGCGACGTCGACACGTCCTACTACCTGCGCCAGGAAAAGAGCGGCATGAATCTCGGCCCCTATGAGCGCAATTGCCGCGCGCATTGGGCGACCCACAACGATCCAATGCCGGAGGATTTCTCCTTCCAGCTGTTCCCCGACGATCTCGACCGTCTTGAGCACTACCTCGCCGACGCTGTCGCCCGCGTGCCGATCCTGGGCACCGCCGGCCTGTCCAAGGTGATCAACGGACCGATCCCTTACGCGCCGGACGGCAACCCGCTGATCGGGCCTATGCCCGGCGTGCCGAACGCCTTCGAGGCCTGCGTCTTCACCTTCGGCATCGCCCAGGGTGGCGGGGCCGGCAAGGTGCTGGCCGAATGGGTCACCGAGGGCCAGACGGAATGGGACATGTGGTCCTGCGACCCGCGCCGCTTCACGTCTTTTGCCTCGGCACCCGACTATTGCGTCGCCAAGGGCATGGAAATCTACGGCAACGAATACGCCATCCAGTTCCCGCGTCATGCCTGGCCGGAGGGGCGCAATCGCAAGCTTTCGCCGCTGCATGACCGCGTCAAGGCGCTGGGCGGCCAGTTCGACGCCTATAATGGCTGGGAGCGCGCCACCTGGTATGCCAGGCCGGGCGACGATACGTCCGAGCAAGCGACGCTGACCTTCCGCCGCGACGGACCGTGGCAGCAGCGCGTACGCGAGGAATGCCTGGCCGTGCGCGACGCGGCCGGCATCCTCGACCTGCCTGGCTTCTCGCGCTTCAACCTCGAAGGTCCGGGCGCAGCCGAATGGCTGGCAAAGCAGGTCACCGGCCTCGTGCCCAAGCCCGGCCGCATCGGCCTCGTCTATTTCGCCGACGACAAGGGCCGCATCGTCACCGAAATGTCGGTCGTGCGCCATGGCGAGGGGCAGATGACGCTGATCACCGCGGCGGTGGCGCAGTGGCACGATTTCGAATGGCTGAAGTCGCGCATGCCTGCCGACGCGGCTTTCACGCTGGCCGATCGGACGGAGGAATACTCAACGCAAATCCTCGCCGGTCCGAACTCGCGCAAGATCCTGGCCGAGGTCTGCGACGCCGACCTGACGCTGCCGTGGCTGACGCATCAGGAGACCAGCATCGCCGGACGCTGGGCAAAGCTGGTGCGCGTCTCCTTCGCCGGCGAGCTCGGTTGGGAAATCCACACCAAGGTCGCCGACACCGCGACCGTCTTCGACGCTGTCTGGGCCGTGGGCCAGAAGCATGGCCTGAAGCCCTTCGGCATGTATGCGCTGGATTCGCTCAGACTCGAAAAAGGCTACCGGACCTGGAAGGGCGACCTGTCGACCGATTATTCGATCCTGCAGGGTGGCCTTGAGCGCTTCGTCAAATGGGACAAGCCCGACTTCCGCGGCAAGGCGGCCTTGCTCAACGAAAAGCAGCAGGGCGTGAAGAAGCGCTTCGTCACGCTGGTCATCGAGAACCCCGGTGATTGCGATGCGCCCTACATGTCGACGCTCTGGCATGACGGCAGGATCGTCGGCGAGACGACGTCGGGCGGCTGGGGCCACCGCGTCGGCAAGTCGATCGCGCTCGGCACGCTGCGCACCGATCTCGCTGAACCCGGCATCGCCGTCGAAGTCGAGATTTTTGGCGATCGTTTCAAAGCCGTCGTTCAGAACGACGAGCCGCTATGGGATCCGAAGAATGAGAGGTTGCGGGCATGACCTCCGTCATCCTCACTGACGGCGGCATGGGCCAGGAACTGGTCCGTCGCAGCAGGTCCGAGCCGACGCCGTTGTGGTCGGCCAGGGTGCTGATCGACGAGCCGGAACTGGTGCGCGACCTGCATGCGGAATTCATCCGTGCCGGCGCGCGTGTCATCACCATCAACACCTATTCGGCAACGCCGGAGCGCCTGGCGCGCGAGGGCGCGGAAGATCTGTTCAAGCCCTTGCAGAAGCGCGGCATCGAACTGGCGCGCCAGGCTCGCGAGGAGGCGGGCGACGCTGCCATCGCCGGTTGCCTGTCGCCTCTATTCGGCAGCTACGCGCCGGCGCTGACCATCTCCTTCGAGGACACGCTCGATATCTATCGCCGCATCGTCGCCGAGCAGGCCGACGGCGTCGATCTGTTCCTGTGCGAGACAATGGCTTCCGCCGAGGAGGCGCGCGCGGCGGTCACCGCGGCTTCGGAAAGCGGCAAGCCCGTATGGGTATCCTGGACGCTCGCCGATCATGGCACGCCGCGCCTGCGCGGCGGCGAAACCATTGCTGCCGCGGCTAACGCCCTCGGCGACCTGCCGGTTGCGGTTCGGCTACTCAACTGCTGCCGGCCCGAAGCCATTGCCGCCGCCTTGCCCGAACTCGTCGCCCTGGGCGGACCAGTGGGTGCCTATGCCAATGGCTTCACTTCGGTGGAGGCATTGAAGCATGGCGGGACGGTGGATGTGCTGCACGCCCGCCATGATCTCGATCCGCAAGCCTATGCGGACCAGGCCGTCGGCTGGGTCGATGTCGGCGCCAGCATTGTCGGCGGCTGTTGCGAGGTCGGCCCCGCCCATATCGCCGCCCTGCGCGATAAGCTCACGCGGGCCGGCCACCAGATTTCGGGAGTCTTCTGATGCCAAAACCGTCAAAGCGCATTACCGGTATCGTGCCTTCGGGCAAGGATGGCTGGGAAGTTCACTTCGCCGCCTGGACGCGCAAGCAGGCTGGCGAGGACATCATCGTGCTCTCGGTCGGCGACCACGACTTCGACACGCCGTCGCAAACGATCGAAGCCTGCGTCAACGCGGTACGCGGCAGCAACCACCACTATACGCCGCTGCCCGGCCTGCCGCGCCTGCGCAAGGCAATGGCCGCCGCCGCGACCGCCTGCACCGGCGTCCCGACTGAACTCGACGAAGTCATCGCCACGTCGGGCGGCCAGGCTGCGCTCTATGCCGCCGTGCAAGGCGTGCTCGATCCGGGCGATCACGCCATCGTCGTCGCGCCCTATTACGCCACCTACCCCAACACTTTCAGCGCCGCAGGCACCAGCTTCACCGTGGTCGAGACGCCGGCCGAGGACGGTTTTCAACCACGCGCCGACATGATCCGCGCCGCGCTCAAGCCCAATACCCGCGCCATCCTGATCAACACGCCGAACAACCCGACGGGCGCCGTCTATTCGCGCGAACGGCTCGAGCAACTGGCCGAAATCTGCAAGGAGCGCGATCTCTGGCTGCTGTCGGACGAGGTCTATTGGACGCTCGGCGGCGGCGAGCACATCTCGCCGCGCTCGCTGTCCGGCATGGCCGAGCGCACGCTGGTCATCAATTCGATGTCGAAGAGCCATGGCATGACCGGCTGGCGCATGGGCTGGCTGACCGGCCCGAAAGCGATGATCGCGCTGATGACCGATCTCAACCTGGTGACGACCTACGGCCTGCCCGCCTTCATCTCGATCGCCTGCGCCGAAGCCCTGGAGAACCACTACGGCGTGAAGGACATCGCCGAACGCTACGCGGGCCGCCGCACCGTCTTCCTCGATGCCATACGCGGCGCCAACGAAGTCACGGTGCGCGGCTCCGAGGGCGGCATGTACATCATGCTCGATATCTCCGCCGTCGAACCCGACGACGAGAAATTCGCCTGGGCGCTGCTCGACAAGGAAAAGGTCGGCGTCATGCCCGGATCGAGCTTCGGCGAGGCCGCCGCCGGCCACATCCGCATCAGCCTCTGCCAGCCCGAGCCCATCCTCAAGGAAGCAGCGCTTCGCGTGCGCCGCTTCGCTTCGAACTATCGCCGCGAGGCCGCATGAGCAAAGCCATTCCCACCAAGGCCCGCGCGGTGATCATCGGTGGCGGCGTCTCCGGCTGCTCGGTCGCCTATCACCTGGCCAAGCTCGGCTGGACCGACATCGTGCTGCTCGAGCGCAAGCAACTCACCTGCGGCACGACCTGGCATGCGGCGGGTCTGATCGGCCAGTTGCGCGGCTCGCAAAACATGACGCGACTGGCGAAATATTCCGCGGACCTCTACGTCAAGCTAGAAGCCGAGACCGATGTCGGCACCGGCATGCGCCAGGTCGGCTCGATCACCGTCGCGCTGACCGAGGAGCGCAAGCACGAGATATATCGGCAGGCTTCGCTTGCCCGCGCCTTCGATGTCGACGTGCGCGAGATTTCGCCGAGCGAAGTCAAGGACATGTACCCGCATCTCAATGTATCCGACGTGGTCGGCGCGGTGCATCTGCCGCTCGACGGCCAGTGCGACCCGGCCAACATCGCCATGGCGCTGGCCAAGGGCGCGCGCCAGCGTGGTGCGACAATCATCGAGAACGTCAAGGTCACCAAGGTCGACACGAAGAACGGCCGCGTCTCCGGCGTCTCCTGGGCGCAGGGCGAGGATCAGGGCACGATCGAGACCGATATCGTCGTCAACTGCGCCGGCATGTGGGCGCGCGAGCTTGGGCGGCAGAACTGCGTCACCATCCCCCTGCATGCCTGCGAGCATTTCTATCTCGTCACCGAACCGATCCCCGGCCTCTCCCGCTTGCCGGTGCTGCGCGTTCCGGACGAATGCGCCTATTACAAGGAGGACGCCGGCAAGATGATGCTCGGCGCCTTCGAGCCCATTGCGAAACCCTGGGGCATGGACGGTATTCGCGAGGATTTCTGCTTCGACCAGTTGCCCGAGGACATGGACCATTTCGAGCCGATCCTCGAAATGGGCGTCAACCGCATGCCGATGCTGGGCACCGCCGGCATCCACACCTTCTTCAACGGCCCCGAGAGTTTTACCCCGGACGACCGCTATTATCTCGGCGAGGCGCCGGAGCTTTCCGGCTACTGGATGGCGACCGGCTACAATTCTATCGGCATCGTCTCCTCCGGCGGCGCAGGCATGGCGCTGGCGCAGTGGATCAACGACGGCGAGGCGCCCTTCGACCTCTGGGAGGTCGATATCCGCCGTGCCCAACCCTTCCAGAAGAACCGCCGCTATCTGAAGGAGCGCGTTTCCGAAACGCTCGGCCTGCTCTATGCAGACCATTTCCCTTACCGCCAGATGGCGACCTCGCGCGGCGTGCGCCGCTCGCCCTTGCACGAGCACCTGAAGGCGCGAGGCGCAGTCTTCGGCGAGGTCGCCGGCTGGGAGCGTGCCAACTGGTTTGCCCGCGAAGGCCAGGAGTGCGAATACCGCTATTCCTGGAAGCGGCAGAATTGGTTCGACAACCAGCGCGAAGAACATCTCGCCGTGCGCAACGGCGTTGGGCTGTTCGACATGACCTCCTTCGGCAAGATTCGCGTCGAAGGCCGCGATGCCTGCGCCTTCCTGCAAAGGCTCTGCGCCAACGACATGGACGTCGCTCCGGGCAGGATCGTCTACACGCAGATGCTCAACGCAAAAGGCGGAATCGAGAGCGATCTAACGGTGACGCGGCTTTCGGAGACGGCCTATTTCCTCGTCGTGCCCGGTGCCACCTTGCAGCGTGACCTTGCCTGGCTCAGGCGGCATGTTGCGGACGAGTTCGTCGTCATCACCGACGTGACCGCCGCTGAAGCCGTCATCTGCCTGATGGGGCCGGACTCGCGAAAACTGATCCAGAAGGTCAGCCCGAACGACTTCTCCAACGAAGCCAACCCGTTCGGTACCTTCCAGGAGATCGAGATCGGCATGGGCCTCGCCCGCGCCCATCGCGTCACCTATGTCGGTGAGCTTGGCTGGGAACTCTATGTCTCGACCGAGCAGGCCGCCCATGTCTTCGAGGCGATCACTGAAGCCGGCGCGGATGTCGGATTGAAGCTCTGTGGCTTGCACACACTGGATTCCTGCCGCATCGAAAAGGCCTTCCGTCATTTCGGCCACGACATCACCGACGAGGACAATGTGCTTGAGGCTGGCCTTGGCTTTGCGGTGAAGACGGCCAAGCCCGACTTCATCGGCCGCGACGCGGTGCTGAGGAAAAAAGAAGCTGGCTTGAGCCGCCGCCTGGTGCAGTTCCGCCTGAAGGACCCTGAGCCGTTGCTCTTCCACAACGAGGCGATCCTGCGCGACGGCAGGATCGTCGGTCCGGTCACCTCCGGCAATTACGGCCACCATCTCGGCGGCGCGATCGGCCTTGGCTATGTGCCCTGCAAGGGCGAGAGCGAGGCGGATGTGCTGGCTTCATCCTACGAGGTGGAGATCGCCGGCGAGCGTTTTGCGGCGGAAGCCTCGCTGAAGCCGATGTACGATCCGAAGGCGGAACGGGTGAAGATGTAGTGCCTCTTCCTTCGCCCCGTTTCACGGGGAGAAGGTGGCCCGAAGGGCCGGATGAGGGGCGGCGCCGACGTCTCAAACTAAGGCAAACGCTGGCGCTGCCCCTCATCTGCCTGCCGGCATCTTCTCCCCGTAAACGGGGCGAAGAAAGCTGTTTCTAAAACTTCCCCAGCCTCGCCCTGACCTTCGCCAGGAACGCAGCCCGGCTCTTCGGCGTGGACGAGTCCATCATGTAATGCGCCAGGAAGAACGTCTTGCAGCGCGTGGCGCACAGCGCCCGCATGCCGCGCAGGATGGTCTTGCGGCCGGGCTGGCCGACGATGACGCTCCACCAGGTCGGGGCGCCGCAAGTGGTGATGACGCCGACCTTGGTCACGTGCCTCATCAGCGACGTGATCCGTCCCTTGCCGGCCGGCAGCTTGAAGGCGATGTCGGTCGCCCACACGCGGTCGAACCAGCCCTTCAGCATCGCCGGCAGCCCATACCACCAGGTCGGGTAGATGAAGAGGATCGCCTGCGCCCATTCCAGATGTTCGAAATGCGGCTTGAGCGCCGGATCGTCCGGCGCGCGGTCGTTGTAGAAGCGCCGTTCCTCGCAGCTCATCACCGGATCGAAATTCTCGGCATAGAGGTCGAGCAGCCGCACCTCCCAGCCTCGCCCCTTCAGCACCTCTATCGCCGCGTCGCGGATCGCGGCGCAATAGCTTTCCGGCACCGGATGGCAATAGACCACCAGCACGCGCATCAGAAACCGTCCATTGTCGCAGCGACTTTCGCGATGAAGGCGTTGCGCGTCTCGTCGGTCGAGAGATTCATCGAATAATGCGCGAGATAGGAAACGGGAGCGCCGGGCTTTATGGTGGCCCGCAGCATGCGCTTCACGACCTTGCGCGGCGGATCGCCCATCAGCATGGCGCGAAAACGGCTGCCACCATAGGTGGTGATGGCAGCTAGCTTGCGGATGTTGTGCAGCGTCGGCCGCACCTTGCCGTCGACCAGCTTGAACGACACGCCGGGCAGGAAGACGCGATCGAAGAAGCCTTTCAGGATGGCCGGATAGCCGTAGTTCCAGACCGGAAACGACAGCACCAGCGCCTCGGCTCTCTGAAGCCTTTCCACGTAGCCGGCGACCGCATCATCAGGCCCGCGCGGGTCGTGGTAGCCGAGCCGCTCAGCGCGCGTCAGGCGCGGATCGAAATCCTCGGCGTAGAGATCGCAATCGTCGACTGCATGCCCCGCCGCGCTCAGCCGCTCGACGATCGTCCGGTGCAGGCCGGCATTGAAGCTGGTCTCCACCGGATGAGCGTAGAGGACTAGGACGTTCACTGGACAACATCCCGAAGGTCAGCGCGAGGCACGCTCGTCATCGACTCACCCCGCCTTTTGCAGCCCCTTGAACAGGAACGTCCGGCCGGAGCGATAGTCGTAGTCAGGATTTTCCCAGGCGATCATCTTGCCGGGATTGAGCAGCCCTTGCGGATCGGTCTCGCGCTTGAAGGCAAGCTGCACCGCGTCGGTCTGCTTCATGCCGCCCTCTTCCAGCGTGTAGCGGTGCGGGTTGAAGATCCAGCAGCCATTATCCTCGTGGATGCGGATGATCTCGTTAAGCCGCTCTTCGGTGGTGTAGCGCACCAGCGGCAGGCCTGCGGCGCCGATCGCGCCGTCGAAGCGGATGAATTCGAGATGGGCCGGCACCTCATCGCCAAACCGATCCACCATCGCCCTGACATGGGCAAGATGATCCGGTGACGGATAGCGCGTCTGCAGATAGGTGATCGTCGGATCGACCCTGATGGCGCGCAGCGTCGTATGGTTCCATGTCAGTTCGTAGGCCGGCGGCAGGCCTTTGAGATCGGCTTCCTGATCGGCCCGGAAGACGATCTCGCCCCGACTGCTGTGGACGAAGGCCTCGAAGGCGCCCATGGCATGCGGCGCGATCATGCACACCACGATGCTCTGCTCGCGCCGGAAGAACTTCTGGTGCCGCTTGAAATAGTCGTAAGGAATAGGCGCTGCGATCGGCGTGATCAGCTTAGCCAGTATGCCGTCCTGCACGGCGAGGTCGTTGCCGAAGCGAGCAGCGTCCATGAAATCGTCGAAGCCGACGATGACGTCGATCCAATCATAGCTGGCCGTCAGCGGCATCTCGACCTCGGTGATGATACCGTTGGTGCCGTAGGCATGCATGACCTTGAGCACGTCCTCGCCGGTGAGGTCCATGACGCGCGGCTCGGCCTCCATGGTCACAGTCCTGAGCCGGATGACGTTGCCGAGGTCGCGCAATCCGCCCCAGCGGATCGACCCGACGCCGCCGGAGCCGCCGGCGACGAAGCCGCCGATCGAGGCCGTGTTGTAGGTGGATGGCGACATGCGCAGTTCCTGACCGGAATGCGCCCGCGTCGCCTTGTCGACGTCGGCCAGCACCGCGCCCGGCCCGGTCACCACACGTCCGGGCGCGATCGTCTTGACCTCGTTCATCTCGGCGAGGTTGAGGACCACGCCGCCCGACAGCGGCATGGCCTGCCCGTAATTGCCGGTGCCGCTGCCGCGCGGCGTCACCGGAACGCCGTGCTTGTGGCACGCGGCAAGCACGCGGATCACCTCATCCTCGTTTTTCGGCGTGACAATGAGATCGCCTTTGACATGGTCGAGCTGCGCCTTCAGCACCGGGCTGTACCAATAGAAGTCGCGGCTCTTCTGCTGGACGATGGCCGGATGGTCGTCGACCTTGATCCCGTCGAGATCGCGCTTCAGCGCTCCAATATCCATCGTCACACCATCAATTCGTCGAGTTCGGCATAGTCGGGCAATTGGCGTTCGATGGCCCTGCCGTCGCGCACCACGATGCGATCCGATTCGGGCCGCGACAGCAATTCGGTCCAACTGCGGCCCTTGAAGACGATGAAATCGGCGCTGCCGCCGATGGCCAACGTGCCGGCGCCATCGAGCCGCATCACCTCGGCCGGCGTCGCCGCCACAGCTTTGGGCCAATCGCCGACCGGGTGGTCGAAATGCAGGATGCGCGTCGCCATGCGGTAGACTTCCAGCATGTCGAGATCGCCATAGGCGTAGAACGGGTCGCGTGTGTTGTCGGAAGCAACTGCCACTTTGATGCCGCGCGCCTTCATCTCGTGAACCAGCGTCACGCCGCGCCAGCGCGGCGTCGTGCCGTTGTTGCGCCGGTCCTGCAGATAGAGGTTGCACATCGGCAGCGACACGACGGCCAGTCCCGCCTTCGCCACCTTGTCCAGCGTGTCGAACACCTCAAGGTCCGGCTGACGCGCCAGCGAGCAGCAATGGCCGACCAGGATGTTGCCTTCAAAACCGTTCCACAGCGAAGCCTCGGCGATCTTTTTCAAGGAGATTGCCGCGACATCGTCGGTCTCGTCGGCATGGAAATCGAGGTCGAGCCCGTGCTTGATCGCTTGCGCGAAAACCTGGTCGAGCAGTTCCTCGAGATCGGGCACCATATAGGTGACGACGCCGAGCACGCCCTTGGCCGCGGCGACGCGCTTCGCCAGCCGTTCGAACCAGGCCTTGTCGCGCACGCCTTCGATGCCGAGCAGGCAGGCCGCCTGCAGGTCGATGCGCCCGCGCCATCTCTCCCGCATCGTCTCGAACACCGGCCAGGAGATCTCCTCCTGCGGCGGCACGCTGTCGAGATGCGTGCGCACGGCCCTGGTTCCGTGCGCGTAGGCCGAGCGCAGCGAGAAATCCATGCGCCGCGCGACGTCCTCCGCGCTCCAGCGCGCGGTGCGGTCGGCGCCGGTGGCGTTGAGCGCGCCCATGAAGGTGCCGTCGGGGTTGGGCTTTCGCGGCCAGATATGGCCCTTGTCGATATGGGTGTGGCAGTCGACAAAGCACGGCATCACGATGCGGCCGGCAAGGTCGATTGCATCGGCTTGTGCCTTCGATTTGCCATGGCCGATGATGCTACCGATCTTGCCGTCCGCAACGGCCATATCAGCCAGTGCGAAGCCGTCAGAATCGAAAGCCGCGGTAAGACCGGGCGTCAACGACCGGTGAAGGCGGGCGTTGATTAAATGGTATGAGCCAGAGGCCGGTATCAAGCCGCGTCCCCTTCTGTCCTATGCAACACCGTTCCCTCAACGGGTCGTTTGGATCGGAGACGCCTCGAACAGGCGTGCGGGGACATCGCAAACAGTTCTGCACCGCCGCTAAGCTCGAAGGGAACGGCATGGATCCTAGGGTCTGCGCGTCCGCTTCGCTCCCGCTCCGCCCTAGGATGACGAAGAGAAAGGATGCCGCCACCAATCACAGGCGTCGCAGATACCCGCGTTCCTACCAACCTCCAGCATTGGCGATTTGCATATGCCTTCCTGTCCTTCGTCATCCACGGGCGGAGCGGGAGCGAAGCGGACGCGCAGACTCGAGGATCCATGCCGTTACGGTCGCCGAAAAATGCGCCGATGCAAAACTGTTCGCGATGTCTCCGCACGGCTGTTCGCCGTGTCTCTGGCCCAAGCAGCCCCTTACCGTTCTCGATCACGTCACACACCCTACCGCTCCTGCTTCAGCGCGCTTTCGTGCCAGCGGCGCAGGATGAGATGCGACACCAGCGACAGCACCAGGAAGATCAGGATGCCGGTGAGCGAGATCAGGATCAGCGCCGCGAACAGGCGTGGCGCGTTGAGCCGGTAGCCGGCCTCGATGATGCGCGAGGCGAGCCCGGACGACTGTCCCTGCGCGCCGGCGACGAATTCGGCGACCACCGCGCCGATCAGTGACAGGCCGCCGGCGATCTTCAGCCCGCCGAGGAAATAGGGCATCGCCGCAGGCAGCCGCAGGTAGCGCAATTGCTGCCATCGGGTTGCGCCGTTGAGCTTGAACAGGTCGCGCAGATTACGGTCGACCGAATTCAGACCGAGCGTGGTGTTGGAGAGGATCGGGAAGAAGGCGACGATCCAGGCGCAGAGCAGCAGTTTGACCGTCTGGTTGTTCACATAGATGTTGATCAGCGGAAAGATGGCGACAATCGGCGTTACCTGCAGCACGATGGCGAAGGGGAAGAACGACATCTCCACCCATTTCGACTGGGCGAACAGCACCGCCAGTCCGACGCCGCCGATGACGGCGAGCAGCAGGCTGAGGAAGGTGATCCTGAGCGTCACCAGCAGCGAAGAGAACAACAGGCCGGCATCATTGTGCAGCGTCTGCAGCACCACGCCCGGCCGCGGCAGGATATATTGCGGGATCTCGTTCCACACGCAGATGCGGTCCCACAGCCAGATCGCCAGCACCATGATCGCCAGCGGCAGCACCCATTTGCCGATCCGCTCCAGTCGCTCCTGGCGTACGCGGCGCGCCTCTTCCGGATCGAGCTTCAGCGCGGTGTCTTCAATGGCCGTCATGATGCGATCCGGCGGTTGAGTTGATGGCATTGACCAGCACGTCCGAGGCCTGCCGGCAGAGCGCGGCATAGTCGGGCGAGGTCCGGAACGCTTCGTCGCGCGGATAAGGCGCAGCGACGCGAAGTTCGCCGAAGACCCGGCCCGGACGCGCGGCCATGACGACGACGCGGCTGGACAGGAACACACTCTCGAAGACGCTGTGGGTGACGAAGACGACGGTGAAGCGTTCGTCCTGCCAAAGCTCCAGCAGGTCGTTGTTGAGCTTGAAGCGGGTGATTTCATCGAGCGCGGCGAACGGCTCGTCCATCAGAAGGATGCGCGGCTTGGTCACCATGGCCCGCGCGATCGAGACGCGCATCTTCATTCCGCCGGAAAGCTCGCGCGGCACCGCGTTCTCGAAGCCGGTGAGATGGACGCGCGACAGCATTTCCATCACCGCGGGTCCGGCTTTGGCGCGGGACACGCCTTTCAGCCTGAGCGGCAGCCAGACATTGTCGAAGACGCTGGCCCAGGGCAGCAGCGTCGGCTCCTGGAAGACGAAGCCGATGTTCGAGCGGTCGATCGAGCCGCGCCAGTCGAGCTGGCCGGAGGTCGGTGTCGACAGGCCGGCGATCAAGCGGAGCGCCGTCGACTTGCCGCAGCCGGACGGACCGAGCAGGCTGAGGAAATCGCCTTCGCGGATCGCCAGGTCGACCTGGCTCAGCGCCGTCACGCCGTTGGAAAAGACCTTGCCGACATTGCGCAACGAAAGCAGCATCGGGGCCTCGCCCGATGCCGCCCGCGTCTTCGCCACCTTCTCCTGGATCATGTCAGGCAGGCCGCCTTACTTCTTCAGCTCCAGCCCGACACCCTTGTTAATGAAGGCCAGAGTGTAGGCCTTCTTGATGTCGATGCCGGGTTGCGCGACCTTGGCCTTGACCATCTTGTCGTAGAAGCTCTGGATGCGCGCATCGGTCATGGCGCCGATACCGAGTTTTTCCGAATCGCCGGAATCGACAATGCCGAATTTCTTCAACTGCTCGATCGAGAAGGCGATCTGCTCATCCGTCATGTCCGGATTGTCCTTCTTGATCATCTCGTTGGCCGCCTTGTTGTCGCCGTAGAGATAATTGTACCAGCCCTTGGCCGAACCATCGACAAAGCACTGCACCACCTCCGGCCGCTTGTCGATCGTGTCCTGCATGACCTCCACGGTCGTCGCGTAAGTATCCCAGCCATAGTCGGCGAGCAGGAACTGGTTGGGCGTGAAGCCGCCTTGCTTCTGCACCGCGAAGGGCTCGGATGTCACATAGCCCTGCTGGATCGACTTCTTGTTGGCGATGAAGGGGGCCGGGTTGAAGGTGTAGGGCACGCGCTTGGCGGCATCGAAGCCGAGATCGGTGACCATCCACTGGAAGAAGGTCTGCGCACCTTCGTCGCCCATGATGTACTGATCGGCGTTCTTCAGGTCCTCCCACTTGTCCAGCCCCTGCCCTGGCTGGGACATGATGACCTGCGGGTCCTTCTGGAAGTCGGACGCGACGACACGCATCGGAATGCCCTGCTGCACGGCATCGAAGGCCGAAAGCAGGTTTCCGCCCATGTAGAAATCGATCTTGCCGGCAAGCAGCATCGGCCGGCCGCTGACCTGCGGGCCGCCCTGCAAGATGGTGACATCGAGGCCGCACGCGGCATAGGTGCCGTCCGCGATCGCCTGGTAGTAGCCGCCATGCTCTGGCTCGGCCAGCCAGTTGGTGCCGAACGTCACTTTCTCGTTCGCGGCCGCGCCAAGCGTGCCAGCCGCCAGCAGGACGACGGCGCCCGCCAGGATCTTTTCTTTTCCGACCATAAACATCACCCTCTCTTGGCCCAGGCGCACAAAGCGCTGGACTCGACACCATTGATTCAAGAAGCAAGACATATGCCACCGCCTGGGCCGCCTGCTTGCGCGGCAGTCATTGCCAAGACCGGAAGGGTCATGCTGTACGCAAGGCATCGTGCCTATTTTTTGGACGCCTGTCCATAATCGCCCTGGCGGCATGCACCGCATCTTGAAGGTTTCATGAATCGGGCCTTAGTCTGCCGGCGGACAGGAGAATGCAATGCTCAAATATCTGACGCCCAAGTCGATCAAACCGCCCTTCGCCCGCTACAGCCACGGCGTCGAAATTCCAGCGGGAAGGCGCATAATCCTGTGCTCTGGCCAGTTGGGCATCGGTCCGGATGATACCGTGCCGGAAGACCCCGGCGCGCAGACGGAGCTGTGCTTCAAGAACATTTCAGCGATTCTCGGCGAAGCCGGACTGACCTTGAACGATATCGTGCGCATCAACGCCTTCGTCAGCGACCGCGCACACTTGCAGGCCTATATGGACGTTCGCAACCGCCTGTTTTCCGATCCGGCGCCGGCCTCGACGCTGATGATCGTATCCGGCTTCGCCCGCCCGGAATTCAAGGTCGAGGTCGAGGTGCTGGCGGCAGGCTGACGGTTGCTCGCAGCCGCCAAGCACACTAGACCGCCCTTGCAGCGTAGCAGACCACTGGGAGAATGAAGTGACGACAAGACGTGTATGGTGGGGCGACTACCGGACGACGGAATACGCCTCGATCGATGCCGAAGCGACCATCGCCGTTTTGCCGGTGGCCGCGATTGAGCAGCATGGCCCGCATCTGCCGGTCTCGACCGACACCTCGATCATGGTCGGCATGCTGGAGACGGTGATCGCGCGCCTGCCCGACGACCTCGACATCCGCATCCTGCCCGTGCAGGCGATCGGCAAGTCGAACGAGCACCTGCATGCGCCGGGAACGCTCACTCTGCCCGCCACCACTCTGGTCGACGCCTGGACGGAACTCGGCCTGTCGGTCGCCCGGGCCGGGGTCAGGAAACTGATCGTCATCAATTCGCACGGCGGCAATGAAGAGATCATGGGCATCATTTCGCGCGAATTGCGCGTACGCGCAAAAATGCTGTCGGTGAAGACGAGCTGGCAACGCTTCGGCCGCCCGGCGGGCATGTATACCGAGCTCGAGGACCGTCATGGCATCCATGGCGGCGATGTCGAGACCTCGCTGATGCTGCACTTCCGGCCCGACCTCGTCGACATGAGCAAGGCCGACAATTTCGTCTCGAATGTCGGCCGCGCCGAAAAGGAATTCACCCTGCTGCGCCACACCGGCACGCACGCCTTCGCCTGGATCGCCAGCGACCTCAACCCGAACGGCGTGGTCGGCGACGCCTCGATCGCCACGGCCGAGAAAGGCCGCCTGACGGCGGAAATGCAGGCCGACGGTTTTATCAGCCTGATCAAGGATGTGCGTAAGGCGAAGCTTGCGGAATGGCTGTCGTAGCCCCTCGCTACCCTGCGATATCGAGCTCGAAAGGCGTGCCTTCAAAAGCGTCGGCACCGCGCCCGATCGCTTCGATCGCCGCGATCATGCGGCCATCGCGCTGAAGCAGCATGTCGGCGACGGCGATCAGCCGGGGGTTGGGCGTAGCCGTCGGCGAGAGAAAGCGCAGCGTCCGGGCAAGTTCCATCTCGTCGCGCTTCGGCGCCAGCGCCGCCGCGATGATGTAGGCCGACGCGGTAGAGCGGCTGACACCGGCATAGCAATGCACCACCAGCGGCTTCACGCGGTCCCAGCGATACGCGAAATCGAGCAGGGCGCGGACATGGTCCTCGCCCGGCATGGTCATGCCCTCCTGCGCCACGGCAATGTCGTGCATGACGAGGTGCAGATGGTTTTCCGCCGGGATCGAGGCCGGACGGATCACTTCGGTGCCGGCGGCAAGCAGCGAAAGCAACCGCTGAGCACCGGTCCTTGCCACGGTTTCGTCGACCTTCGACAGCGAACAGACATGGATCATCGTCCGAACTCCTTCGGCACATCCTCGCGCCGCGCAGCCCAAGCGGCAAGAGCGCCTTCAAGGCGCTGCCATTCGGCCTCGCTGCCCGGCAGACCGATGCGCAAGACCTGCGGCCGCTCGGCGAAATGGCGGACCAACACGCCGCTCGAGCCAAGCGCCGAAAACAGGCCTGGGGCCCCGGGAAACGGCAAATAGCGGAACAGGCTGGTGCCGCCGGCGACCGGAACATCGAATTGGCCAAGCAGCGCGTCAAGCCGCCCGGTCTCCTGTGCCAGGCGTTGCCGCATGGCGGCTTGCCATTTCGTATCGGCCAGGGCGCGGATGCCATATTCGAGCGCCGGGCCGGCCACGGCCCAGGGACCCAACTGCGCATCCAGCCGCTCGGCGGTCAGCGGATCCGCCAGCGCGAAACCGAGCCTCACACCGGCGAGGCCGAAGAACTTGCCGAACGAGCGCAGCACGACGATGCCGCCCTCCCCGACGTCACCAGCCAGGCTTTGCTCGACCGGGCCGACATCCATGAAAGCCTCGTCGACGACAAGCAGCCCGTCCTTGGCGCGAAGCCGAGCGGCGAGGTCGAGCAGGTGAGCCTTTTCGATCACCCGCCCGTCCGGATTATTGGGATTGACCAGCACCGCAAGGTCGGCATCGGCCAGCGCGTCGAAATCGCTCACTTCCGCAACGGCATGGCCGGCAATGGCAGCAGCCCGGGCGTGTTCGGCATAGGTCGGGCCGAGCACCAGCGCCCTGCCGGGCTGCACCAGCGAAGCGACGCGCGGCAGCAGGATCTGCGTGCCGGGCGCCGCCGCCACGTGCGCCGCCGACCGCGCGCCATAGGCTTTGGCCGCAATTTCGGCCAATTCTCGCAGTTGTCCCGCCTCCGGCAATCGTGACAGGGCGGTGGCGGGCAGGTCGAAAAGCGGATAGGAGTGCGGATTGATACCTGTCGAGAGATCCACGAAAGGTTGTGGCGCATGAGGAAAAAGCGCGCTTGCCCGGCCAAGGCTGCCGCCATGATCAACCGCCGCAATCGCTCCGCTTAGAAGCTTCATGTCTGTCCTGATCGCTTTCCTGTCACTCGCCGTTGAACGTGCCCTCGGTTATCCGGACTGGCTGTTCAATGCCATTGGCCATCCGGTAACCTGGATCGGCAGGCTGATATCCTTTCTCGATCGCCGGCTCAACCGCGCTACCGATTCCGACGAATTGCGTCGCCGCCGCGGCGTCCAGGCGCTGTTCGTTATTTTGCTGGTACCCGGCGTCATCGGCCTGGCGCTGCATGTCATGCTCTGGCTGATCTTTCCATCCGGCTTGGTCATCGCCGCCATCCTGGGCTCCACGCTGCTGTCGCAAAAGAGCTTGGCCGAACATGTCGAGCACGTCGCCGACGCGCTGGAGACCGGCGGTCTTACGCTCGGCCGCATCGCCGTTTCGCGCATCGTCGGCCGCGATCCGGAAAGGCTCGACAAGGCGGGCGTCGCCCGTGCCGCGATCGAAAGCCTGGCCGAGAATTTCTCCGACGGCATCGTCGCGCCCGCCTTCTGGACCGGTATCGGCGGCTTGGGCGGAGGTGCGGCCTACAAGGCCGCCAACACCGCCGATTCGATGATCGGCCACCGCACGCCGCAATATGAGGCTTTCGGCCGGGCGGCTGCGCGTTTCGACGATCTGATCAACCTGCCCGCGTCGCGGCTGACCGGCCTGCTCATCGTCCTGGCGGCCTTTGTTGTCCCGGGCGCCGATCCGGGCAGCGCCTGGCAAGTCATGCGGCGCGACGCGAAGAAACACCGCTCGCCCAATGCCGGCTGGCCGGAAGCCGCGATGGCCGGCGCGCTGGGGCTTTCGCTCGCCGGACCGCGCAGCTATGGCGGCGAGGTCGTCGAGGACGCCTTCATGGGCGAAGGCGGCCGCCGCGAGGCCGAAAGCACCGACATTCGCCAGGCGCTGAAACTCTACCGCGTCGCCGACTGGCTGCTGCTCGCCCTGTTCGCGGTCCTCTCGGCGATCGTGATCTACCTGACCGTTATGATCATCGGCTAAGGCGGTTCAGAATTCGATCCCTTGCTGTGCTTTTACCCCAGCCGAGAAATGGTGCTTGGTCAGCCCCATTTCGGTGACGAGGTCGGCGGCCTCGACGAGCAGCGGCTTGGCGTTGCGGCCGGTGACGATCACATGCAGGTCGTCCCGGCGCGCCTTGAGCGCCGCGACCACTTTCTCCAGATCGAGATAATCGTAGCGCAGCGCGATGTTGAGCTCATCGAGCACCACCAGGCTGATCGACGGATCGGCCATCAGCTCCAGCGCCTTGGCCCAGGCGGCTTCGGCGGCGGCGATGTCGCGCTTGAGGTCCTGGGTCTCCCAGGTGAACCCCTCGCCCATCGCATGCCAGACGACGCGGTCGCCGAAAGCGGCGAAAGCCTCCTTTTCACCGGTATGCCACTTACCCTTGATGAACTGCACGACGCCGACACGCTTGCCGTAGCCCAGCATCCTCAGCGCCAGGCCGAAGGCGGCTGTGGTCTTGCCCTTGCCCGGCCCGGTGTTGACGATCAGCAGCCCTTTTTCGATCGTCTTGCCAGCCACTTCGGCATCCTGCACCGCCTTGCGTTTCGCCATCTTGGCGCGATGGCGCTCGGCGTCTTTTTCCTCGATTTCAGCCATGTCATTTCACCTTGAGCGGCAGCCCCGCCACCATCATCAGAACGCTGTCGGCTATCGCCGCGACCTGCTGGTTGAGCCGTCCCGCTGCGTCGCGGAAACGGCGCGCCAGCGCATTATCGGGCACGATGCCGAGACCGACCTCGTTCGATACCACGAACCAAGGCCCGCGCGGCTGCAACAGCACATCCATCAGCCGCCGGCATTCGGCCTCGACATCATGTTCGGCCAGCATCTGGTTGGTGAGCCACAGCGTCAGGCAGTCGATCAGCACCGGCTGGTGGTCCGGCAAAGCCGCAATCGCGCCGACCAGGTCGAGCGGCGCATCAATGGTCACCCAGCCTTCGCCCCGCCGCGACCGGTGCAGCACAATACGCTCGCGCATCTCGTCGTCATAGGCCTGCGCCGTCGCGATATAGGCCCAAGGCGATGGGAGGGCAGTCGTCAGGGTCTCGGCATGCGTGCTCTTGCCCGAGCGCGCGCCGCCCAGGATGAAGGTCAGTTTCCGATCGGATGCCTTGTTGCCGCTCGCGGCTGTCGCGCCGGTCATTCCCTGCTCTTGTCCACGGAGGAATCTTGTCGTCGCCACGAGGCCGACGGGTCGCGACTTTAGGCAGAAGTACAATCACCGGCAAACCAAATTCCGCCACCGCACGGCGCGATTGCGGCATGGCTTGCGGGCGCTACGAAGCGCCGATCCGGGCGGCGACGAGCTGCTGCAACCGCCACAGATGCGCATCATGGATGCCGCGCTGCTCGAGGTTCTTCACCGTGTTGTAGAGATAGTCGGCGCCCGAGCCCCAATGGCCACAGGATGTCGCCAGCCTGTCGACCACTTCGTCCTCGCTAAGCGGACCGGCATAGGTGGTGCCGTGGCGGTTGATGACGAAGGCCAGCGCCCGCAGCGGTCCTTTGTCAGTTGAAAGCTGCAACAGGCGCGGCCAATAACTCGTCGGCTTCAATGTCACCTCGCGCCGGAAGAGCTTGTCCAGCGCTTGCCTCCGATTGCCGTCGGCCAGCCGGAAGGCGACGCCCTTGCACTGACCGCCGCGATCCAGCGCCATCATCAGGCCGGGCCTCTCCTTGGTGCCCCGCCAGCGCGTCATCTTCATGCAGAACGAGCGATGCCAGCCGCGCGCCACGGCGACCCGTTCCTCGACATGCTCGATCTCCGGCTTCCAGATCAGCGAGCCATAGCCGAACAGCCAAAGCGGCTCTGTCGCGGGAAGCTGCGCCTCGAACGCATCGAGCATCCTCTCATAGTCGCCGTCATCCAGATGCGCCGCGTCGGGGTCCGGTCCCGCATCCTCGACCGCGCGAAAACAGCGGGCGACCAGTTCCTCGGTAAGCGACATGGTTCTTGGCAGCATGCGCCCGACCTTAAGGTCCTCGCGTAGCCGCCACAATGCGCGGAGCGGGCAATTGACAACAGCTTTACCCGGGTGTCGGCTGTCGGCAGCCAGGGAGAAGCCGATGCAGCCCAATCCAAGCGAACGCGACCCCTACAACGGTCTGACAAAGCTTACGCCGACGTTGCCGTCGACGGCGTATTGGGAGGCCGATGCCTACCGGCGCGACCTGGACGCCATCTGGTACCGAAGCTGGCTAATGGTCTGCCGAGAGGCCGATCTTGCCGGACCCCTCGCCTATCGCACGATGCGCATCGGTTCGCAGGAGATCGTCGTTCTGCGCGACGAGACCGGCAGCCTGCGCGCCTTCCACAACACCTGCCGGCATCGCGGCTCGCAGCTTTGCCAGGAAGGCGCCGGGCGGCTGAAGGCCAGGCTGCTGACCTGCCCCTACCACGCCTGGTCCTATTCGCTGCGCGGCGATCTCGTGCGCGTGCCGTCGAAATCTCTGCCCGAGGGTTTCGACAAGGCGGATTATCCGCTCTACCGCGTGGCGCTCTCGGTCTGGCGCGGTCTCGTCTTCATCAATCTCTCCGAGGACCCCGGCGGCGAGGCGGAAAACGCCTTCGATCGGGCCTCCGGCGATCTCTCCAACTGGCCGCTGGAAAGCCTCGTCACCGGCCACCGGTTCACCAAGGTGATGAACTGCAACTGGAAGATTTTCTGGGAGAACTTCAACGAATGCCTGCATTGCCCGGGCGTGCACAAGGACCTGTCACGACTGGTGCCGATCTACGGCCGCGGCCTGATGGGAAGGCATGACGATCCGGAATGGGCTCGCCACGCCGACAACGACGATCCGGAATTCTCCGGCCGCCTGCGCGCCGGCGCCGAAACCTGGTCGCAGGATGGCCACGTCCACGGCCCGGTCTTTTCCGGCTTGACCCCGGCCGAGCGCGCCGCCGGCCAGACCTACGCCACGTCGCTGCCCTCGATGTTCATCGTCGGCCATGTCGACTACATGCGCACCGTGCGGCTCACCCCGCTCGGCCCCGAGCAGACCGAGCTCACCGCCGAGTGGCTATTCGCGCCGGATGCGCTGGCTGAGACCGATATCGACAACATCGTCGCCTTCGGCACGCAGGTGCTCGAAGAAGACGCGGCGATCTGCGAGATCAACCAGAAGGGCCTGCGCTCGATGCGCCACGAGGCCGGCGTGCTGATGCCGGAAGAATACGACCTGCACCGCTTTCACGATTGGGTGCGCGGACGCCACGCGGAGTTCCAGCCCAAATCAAAATGACTTCGGCATATAGCGCCAGGTAACGAAGCCGCAGAAAGCGGCCAGGATGCCGAGCGTGACGAACACTGATCCCAGGCCGAAGAAAGCGAGCACCACCGAATAGACGAGCGGCGGCGTCAGCTCGGAGAAATCGAGATAGGTGCGGTAGACCGCCGCCATCTGCGCCTTCTCGTAGGAGCGCACCGATCGCATGAAGGCGGTCGAGCCGAGCGCGTCGAGCGCGATGGTGAACAAGGCGCCGCAGAGCAGCAGCGCGCCGGTGAGCAACGGAGCGGCCTCGCCGACGCCGCCGGCTGCAAACAACGCTGCCGACATGGCGAAGTAAGCGAAGGTCATGACGCGTCGCCCACCGAAGCGCTTGCCCGCCCTGCCCCAGAAGATCGCCACGAACAAAAGCGCATTGCCGGCCGAAACCAGCAATCCGCCGGCGAGTTCACCCTGGCCGGTGATCACCATGAACAGCGGACCGTAGACGAAGAACGTCGTCCAGAAGCAGGAGCGGCCGAAGGCGATCAGCCAGGCAAGCCGCAGCCTCGGCTGCGCGACGAAGCGGCCGATATTGGCAAGCGGATTGGCGGGGCGCGACTTGCCGGGCCGGATCGATTGGTTGTCAGTCAATCGGTAGAACCAGAACAGGCAAAGCAGCGCGAACGCAAAAACCACGACCGCGCCATGCGCGGCATAGATGCCGAAATGAGTGTAGAGGAAGATGCCGAGCGTCGGCCCGCCGGTCCAGGCAAACATCGACCAGGCCATGCGCAGCGATTCCGCCTGCATGAAGTCGGTCTTGCGGATGTGGTCCATGATGTAGAGGTTGAGCGTGATCGACAGCGCGCTCGCCCCCATGACGCGGCAAAGCATGCCTGCGATCTGCCCGGGCAGCGTGTGGGTCACGAAGAAGGCCGAGCCGATCGCCAGCAGCAGGCAGCCCGCCGTGTAGACCCAGCGTCGCGCGAAGCGGCGGATGAGCATCGGCATGAACAGCGTGACCGAAAGGCCCATCAGCGACACGATGGTGTAGAGGATCGAGACGATCCGCTCGTTGTGCAGGATCTCGTAGGCCTGGATCGGGATCACGCTGGAGATCGTGGCGCGGGCGAAGGATTCCATCGCATAGAGCGAGGCGAAGGTGCGCGCATCCGCCGGCCGCAAGGCCGGAAGCCAGATCGGATGGCGCACATGGGTGGACATCGGCCCTCCGAAACGTGAATCACCCGTCAAATCTGGCCGGACCAGCTGCCGGCCAGTAGCAGGAAACCGACCCCGAGCGGCCGAAAAACGAAGCCTGCCAAAGGCTTTCCACCTCTGGCCTAAAGCGAAATTTCATGGCTGCCATGAAACGCATTGATGGCCGCCTGCTTCTGTCGTCGGCGTGAACCGTGATAGTCGTTCGGCAGGACTGAATCGGATTGCGAGATCAATGAGCTTTCAAACGACCGGCGAACCCGTTCAGGACACCG
Source organism: Mesorhizobium sp. WSM4832 (assembly GCF_055811115.1). Lineage (NCBI taxonomy): Bacteria > Pseudomonadati > Pseudomonadota > Alphaproteobacteria > Hyphomicrobiales > Phyllobacteriaceae > Mesorhizobium > Mesorhizobium sp. WSM4832. Next base: position 217,968 of record NZ_JBVVQH010000004.1, read on the forward strand.
CAAAGCACCGCCGCATCCAGGCCATCGACATCCTGCGCGGTATCGCGCTGATTGCGATGGCGAGCTACCATTTCACCTGGGATCTCGAAAATTTCGGCTACACCGCGCCCGCCCTCACCGCCTTCGGCTGGTGGAAATTTTATGCGCGCTGCATTGCCTCGACCTTCCTGTTCCTGGTCGGCGTCAGCCTGTTCCTCGCCCATGGCCGCCAGATCCGCTGGCCCGGATTCTGGAAGCGCTTTGCCATGGTCGCCGCAGCGGCGATCGCCATTTCCGCCGTCACCTGGTTGGTTACGCCGGACGGTTTCATCTTCTTCGGCATCCTGCATGAGATTGCGCTGGCCAGCCTGCTCGGCCTCGCCTTTCTCAGGCTGCCGGCGCTGCTGACGGCAATCATTGCCGCCGCCGTCATCGCCGCGCCTTACTATCTGCGCTCGGAGTTCTTCGACCATCCGGCGCTGTGGTGGGTTGGCCTTTCCGCCACCAACCCGCGTTCCAACGACTACGTGCCGCTCTTCCCCTGGTTCGGCGCTGTTCTGCTGGGTATCGCGGCGGTTAAGCTCGCTTCCTCGTCAGGCCTGCTCGTCCGACTGGGAGCATGGGTGCCCGGCCGCTGGTCGAACCCGCTGACCTTCATCGGCCGGCATAGCCTTGCCTTCTACCTCATCCACCAGCCGTTGCTATTCGGCTCGGTATGGCTGTTGTCGCAGGTCATGCCCGCCGTCCCGCAGGACAAGGAAGCCGGCTTCCTGCCGGCTTGCCAGGCGCAGTGCGAACAGCAGCGGGACAGCAAGTTCTGTTCCAGCTATTGTGGCTGCATGCTGGACATGCTGAAGGGCGAAGGGTCTCTCGACAAGCTCTACAGCAACGACCAGTCCAGCGTCTGGAAATCGCATCTGGCCGATCTGGCGAGCACCTGCACCGCCGCGACGGAGGATCAGATGGAGGGAGGGCAGCAATGACAGGCATCGCAAAACCCAGGCACGGGATCATCCCCTGGCCGCCGGTGATCTATGTCGTGGCGATCGCGCTCAGCGTCGTGCTCGGCATGCTCTACCCGCTGCCCTGGATCGGCGACATCTTCGGCGATCTCCTGTTCGGCGTCGGCTGGGTGGCGCTGTTCGGCGTCGCCATGCTGTGGATCACGGCCATCCGCGTCATGATGCGCGCGAAGACGACATTCGATCCGAATGCCGAGCCCGATCATCTGGTGACGTCCGGCCCCTTCGGCATCACGCGCAACCCGATGTATCTTGCCAACACGCTGCTGTTGATCGGCGTCGCCTTCATCACCGGCATCGCCTGGTTCCTGCTCTTCGCCTTCCTCGCCGCCTTCGTGACGCAAAAGCTGGCGATCGAGAAGGAAGAAAAGATCCTGGCGGCGAAGTTCGGCAAGAAGTATCGCGACTATGCCAAAAGGGTGCGGCGCTGGATTTGAGCCGGTCAGCGCTTAGGTGTTGACGCCCAGCTCAGCCAGCCGCTCCACGCAAGACTCTTCGGCCTGGTCGAGCTCGGCCAGCGTCTCTTCCAGGTCGCGCCGCTTCTGGCGAAGGTCCTCGCGCTTCTCCTCGATGCGCTTGATCATCAGCTTGAGTTGGCCGACCTCGCCGGGCGGCTCCTTGTACATCTGGATGATCTCGCGGATCTCGTTGATCGAGAAGCCAAGCCTTTTTCCCCGCATGATCTGGCGAATGAGATGGCGGTCGGAGGGGCGGAACAGCCGCGTTCGGCCGCGCCTCACGGGCTGCACCAGCCCTTCGTCCTCGTAAAAACGCAACGTCCGCGTTGACACGTCGAACTCGCGTGTCAGCTCGGTGATCGTGTAATATTCCCGCATTCCCGCTCCCAAGCCCGGGCATCGCCGCTTGGAGCGTCGCCCTTCCCTCCGATTAGACCCATCCCCGCCGGAATCGGCACGTGACCCCAAGGGCAGCCTCGCACGGCATTTACGTAAAAGTCAATTGTAGCATTCTCTTAGGGAACGCCAAACCACCAGGTAGCCAAGCCGAGAAAGGCAAAGAAGCCAACGACATCGGTGACGGTGGTCACGAAGACCGCCGACGCCACCGCCGGGTCGATCCGCAATCGGTCGAGCAGCAACGGGATAAGGATCCCGGCAAGTGCCGCGGCGAACATGTTGATGATCATCGCTGCACCGATGATGCCGCCCAGATTGGGGTCGCGGAACCAGAAGCCGGCGACCATGCCGATAAGCACCGCAAAGACAATGCCGTTGATGAAGCCCACACCCACCTCGCGGCGGATGATGCGGGCGGCATTGTAGATGTCGAGATCCCTGGTTGCCAACGCCCGCACGGTGACAGTCATGGTCTGCGAACCGGCATTGCCGCCCATGCCGGCGACGATCGGCATCAGCACCGCCAGCGCCACGATATGCTCGATCGTACGGTCGAAAAGGCCGATGACCGAAGCAGCAAGGAAGGCGGTCAAAAGGTTGACCAGAAGCCACGGCACGCGCGAGCGCGAGGTGGCGAGCACCGTGTCGGACAGTTCTTCGTCGCCGACGCCGCCCATGCGCAGCAGGTCCTCCTCCGCCTCCTCCTGGATGACGTCGACCACGTCGTCGATGGTGAGCACGCCGACCAACCGCTCGTTCTCGTCGACCACGGCGGCCGACAGCAGATCGTATTGCTCGAACTCCCGCGCCGCCTCTTCCTGGTCCATCGTGGCCGGAATGGCGTGGCGGGTCTCATGCATCACGTCCTCGACCTTGACCGCGCGCCTGGCGCGCAGGATCTGGTCGAGGTCGATGGCGCCCAGCAGCTTGAAACTCGGATCGATGACGAATATCTGGCTGAAGCGGTCGGGAAGGTTCCTGTCCTCGCGCATGTAGTCGATGGTCTGGCCGATCGTCCAGAACGGCGGCACGGCGACGAACTCGGTCTGCATGCGCCGGCCGGCCGTCTCTTCCGGATAGTCGAGCGAGCGCCTGAGCCTGATTCGCTCGGTAAACGGCAGCGCCGACAGGATCTCGTCCTGGTCCTCCTGATCGAGATCTTCCAGAATGTAGACGGCGTCGTCGGAATCGAGCTCCTGCACCGCCTGCGCGATCTGCGCGTTCGGCAGATTGTCGACGATGTCCATGCGGATCGCTTCGTCGACTTCGGTCAGCGCGGAGAAGTCGAAATCGGAGCCGAGCAGCTCGACCAGCGCGCGGCGCTGTTCGGGATGCAGCGCCTCGATGAGGTCGCCGAGTTCCGACTGGTGCAGGTCGTCGACCTCACGCTTGAGCGCGATCCTGTCGCGGTCGGCGATCGCCGCGCCGATCCGGGCAAGGAAGGACGACAGAACGACGCCGTCCTCGCCATAGATGTCGGCGTGGTGCTCGTCGGCGGTCCTGGCGCCGGTCATCTGTTCGTCGTGGCCTTCCACCAGCGCCTCCCGTCGTCAGGAATCCGGAAAGGTGTCAAAACTGATCTAGAGCAATTCCAGGAAAAGTGTGAAACGGTTTTCCGTCCGCAATTGCGTCAAAACAAGGAGCTGGAGCGGTTGGCCGTTTCGGTCAAACGGTGGCGCCCCAGCGCATACGCCCGAAATCCGGAAACCGCTTTCGGAGAAATCCCAGACCTGTGCGGCAGATAGCGCGGCGATGCGATTCGTCTTGGCAAGATGTCACGCTAGAGCCCGGAATAGCCGAGGAAATATCGCGGCGATCTAGCCTCCGGAGTCGCTGACCTACTACGCGTCGCAGGTGCGACAATGGCTTCAGCCGACGCGACAGCGCATGTCGCTGGGGAAAGAGCACCCCTTCACCATTGAGGCAGAATTGCCGTGATGCATGGTCCAGCAAGATCTGCGCATCCCCTAACCGGTCGAGGACAAACGCTGCCCTTGAACATCAAGTCCGCAAAGACGAGCGATGTAAGTGCCGAGCGGCGCGTTCGCGTGGTCGTTGCCGAGCGCAATCCGTTCGTTGTTTCGGCGCTCCGTGAAATGCTGGAACGCGACGGCCGCTTCGATTTGCTCGGCGCCGTGCACAGCGGCGCGCAATTCCTGGAACTGGCCGCCACCACGAAATTCGATGTCGCCGTCATCGGCTGGAAGCTCGCCGACATGGATGGCGCCGACGTCCTCACGGAAGTTCAGAACCGCCAGCTTGGCGTGCGCATCACGGTCTTCTCCAACGACCACGACATCGGCATCCTGAAGCAATGCGTGCGCCTCGGCGCGCAGGGCTACTGCTTCCAGTTCGACGATCCGCTGATCATCTTCGAGACGATCCTGGCTGTCGCGCATGGCCGCATCTGCATTCCCTATATCGACATCAACAAGGTCAACGACACGCCTTTGTCCCGGCTCACCGTGCGCGAGCGCGAGTTGCTTGCGGTGCTTTCCGACGGCTGGACCAACCTGCAGATCGCGACGCGGACCGGGATTTCCGAGAACACGGTGAAGTATCATTTGAAGAACCTCTACGACAAGCTGGACGTCCGCAACCGCGCCATGGCCGTCGCGCTCTATTCCAGCGAGAAACGCCGCCCTTCCAAATCGCCAATCGGGTAGGCCAATCGGGTAGGACGGTCCCACCCGCAAGGGCCAACAACTTACCCGGCAAGGTGTTGTTGGCGAGCCTCGCCAAGACGAAACTTCCTCCACCATCCCAAACGACCGGAGGAGTTCGCGCATGGCTGGGTTCACGCATCTTTTCATCCCGGGGCCCACCAACATTCCCGAACAAGTCCGGCAGGCCATGAACCTGCCGATGGAGGATATGCGCGCCGCCTCCTTCCCGGACCTGACGCTGCCACTGTTCGAGGACATCAAAAAGGTCTTCAAGAACGAAACCGGCCGTGTCTTCATCTACCCGTCGTCCGGCACCGGCGCCTGGGAAGCGGCGATGACCAATGTGCTCAGCCCCGGCGACCGGGTGCTGATGTCGCGCTTCGGCCAGTTCTCGCATCTGTGGGTCGACATGGCCGAGCGCCTCGGCTTCGAGGTCGAAATCATCGACTGCGAATGGGGAACGGGCGTTCCGCTCGAAATCTACGCGGAGCGGCTGAAAGCGGACAAGGCGCACCGCATCAAGGCCGTTTTCTGCACCCAAAACGAGACAGCGACCGGCGTCACCAGCGACGTCGCCGGCTGCCGCGCCGCGCTCGATGCGGCGGACCACCCGGCGCTCCTCTTCGTCGACGGCGTCTCCTCGATCGGCTCGATCGACTTTCGCCAGGAGGAATGGGGCGTGGACTGCGCGGTCAGCGGCTCGCAGAAAGGCTTCATGCTGCCGGCCGGCCTCGGCTTCCTGTCGGTCAGCAAGAAGGCGCTCACCGCCTCCCGGGTGTCGACCCACCGGCGCTGCTTCTTCTCCTTCGAGGACATGATCCGCGCCAACGACGCCGGCTATTTCCCCTACACGCCCGCGACCCAGCTGCTGCGCGGCCTGCGCGCCTCGCTCGACCTGATTGAGGAGGAAGGGCTGGGCAACATCTTCGCCCGCCATCATCGTCTTGGCGAAGCGGTGCGCAAGGCTGTCGATGCCTGGGGCCTGAAGCTTTGCGCCAAGGCGCCGAAATGGCATTCCGACACGGTCAGCGCAATCCTGGTGCCGGAAGGCATTGACAGCGGCGACGTGGTCAAGCGCGCCTATCAGGCTTACCAGACCTCGCTGGGCGGCGGCCTCAACAAGGTGTTCGGAAAGGTCTTCCGCATCGGCCATCTTGGCTGGCTGAACGAGGTGATGGTCTGCGCCTCGCTGTCGGCGGCAGAAATGGCGCTGCTCGACTGCGGCGTGCGCCTAGCGCCGGGTTCCGGAGTGGCCGCGGCCATCGAGCATTTCCGCCGCACGGCCGACGTGCCGGTCGCCAAGGCGGCGTGAGGAACGCACCATGAGCCACACCATCAACCACCTGAAGAAACTGAGACTTCAGCGCAGTGAGCTGGCCGTCCCGGGTTCAAGCCCGGAGATGATCGACAAGGCGGCGAACAGCGCCGCCGACTTCGTCTTCCTCGACATCGAGGACGCGGTCGCGCCGCCCGACAAGGAGCGCGCCCGCAAGAACATCATCCAGGCCCTCAACGACATCGACTGGCGCGCCAAAGGCAAGACCGTCTCGGTGCGCATCAACGGTCTCGACACCCACTACATGTACCGCGACGTGGTCGACGTCATGGAACAGGCCGGCGACCGCCTGGACACTATCCTGGTGCCGAAGGTCGGCGTGCCGGCCGACCTCTACATGGTCGAGGCCATGGTCAACCAGATCGAGATGGCCAAGGGTTTCAAGACCCGTGTCGGCCTTGAAGCGCTGATCGAGACGGCGCTGGGCATGGCCAATGTCGAGGCGATCGCCGCCACGCCCGGCCGCCTGGAAGCCATGCATTTCGGCGTCGCCGACTATGCCGCCAGCAACAAGGCGCGCACAGTAAACATCGGCGGCCTCAACCCCGATTATCCCGGCGACCAATGGCATTTCGCTCTGTCGCGCATGACGGTCGCCTGCCGGGCCTATGGCCTGCGCGCCATCGACGGACCGTTCGGCGATTTCTCCGATCCGGAAGGCTACAAGGCAGCCGCAAGGCGCGCCGCCGCCCTCGGCATCGAAGGCAAATGGGCGATCCATCCTTCGCAGATCGCCTTGGCCAACGACGTGTTCTCGCCGCCGGAGAAGGAGGTCACGCGTGCCCGCCGCATCATCGAAGTGCTGAAGGAAGCAGAGGCGCTCGGCAAGGGCGCGGCTGCCCTCGACGGCAAGATGATCGATGCGGCGTCGGAGCGCATGGCGCGCAACGTGCTGGTGGTGAGCGAGGCGATCGAGCGCGCCAGCCAGGCGGCGACGCACTGACAATTACCGGGAGGACAAAATGGACATCCACGAATACCAGGCCAAGGAACTGCTTGCCCGCCACGGCGTGCATGTGCCGCGCGGCGGCCTTGCCTATAGCCCCGAGCAGGCGACCTACCGTGCCAGGGAGATCGGCGGCTCGAAATGGGTGCTGAAGGCGCAGGTTCACTCCGGCGCGCGCGGCAAGGCCGGAGGCATCAAGCTTTGCTCCAATGACGAGGAGATCTCCAACGCCGCCGAAGCCATGCTCGGGCGCAAGTTGGTGACCAACCAGACCGGCCCGCGCGGCAAGCTGATCTCGCGTCTTTATCTCGAGGAAGCCGTCGATATCGCGCAGGAGCTCTATCTCGGCTTCGTGCTCGACCGCAAGGAAGAGCGCGTCATGATCGTGGCGTCGGCCGCCGGCGGCATGGAGATCGAGGACATCTCCGAAAAGCAGCCTGATTCCATCATCCGCGCCGTGGTCGATCCCGGCGTCGGCATGCAGGGCTTCCAGGCGCGAGAGATCGCCTTCGGCCTCGGCCTTGAAAGCAACCTGATCGGCAAGGCGACCGAAACCATCCTCGGCTGCTACCAGGTGTTCCGCGACTACGATGCCTCGATGCTAGAGATCAATCCGCTGGTGGTGACGCGCGACGGCAGCCTCGTCGCGCTCGACGCGAAAATGTCGTTCGACGAGAACGCGCTGTTCCGGCGGCCGGAAATCTCCGAGCTGCGCGACAAGAGCCAGGAAGACCCGCGCGAGACCTTCGCCAGCGACCGCGGTCTTTCCTATGTCGGCCTGGAAGGCAATATCGGCTGCATCATCAACGGCGCAGGGCTGGCCATGGCGACGATGGACATGATCAAGATCGCCGGCGGCGAGCCGGCCAACTTCCTCGATATCGGTGGCGGCGCCTCGCCCGAGCGGGTGGCGAAATCCTTCCGCGCCGTGCTCGGCGACAAGAATGTCGAGACCATCCTGGTCAACATCTTCGCCGGCATCAACCGCTGCGACTGGGTGGCCGAAGGCGTCATCAAGGCGATCCGCGAGGTCGGCGTCGACGTGCCGCTGGTGGTGCGGCTCTCCGGCACCAAGGTCGAGGAAGGCCGCAAGATCCTGGCCGATTCCGGCGAGAAGGTGATCGTCGCCGACACGTTGGCGGAAGCCGCCGAAAAGGCCGTCGCCGCCTGGCGCGCGGCCACCAAGAACAAAAAAGCAGCCTGAGGGAGGTCGACAAATGGCAATCCTGCTCAACCGCAGCACACGCGTCATCGTCCAGGGTTTCACCGGCAAGATCGGCAGCTTCCATGCCGACGACATGAAGCGCTACGGCACCAAGCTGGTCGGCGGCGTCACCCCCGGCAAGGGCGGCCAGACGCATCTCGGCCTGCCCGTCTTCAACACCGTCAAGGGCGCCGTGCGCGAGACCCGCGCCGAGGCCAGCATCGTCTTCGTGCCGCCGCCCTTCGCCGCCGATTCGATCATGGAAGCGGCCGATGCCGGCATCAAGCTCTGCGTCTGCATCACCGACGGCATCCCCTCGCAGGACATGATGCAGGTCAAGCGCTACATGCGCCGCTACCGCTTCGAGGACCGCATGCGGCTGGTCGGGCCGAACTGCGCCGGCGTCATCACGCCCGGGCAGGCGCTGATGGGCATCATGCCGGGCAGCATCTACCTGCCCGGACGCGTCGGCATCGTCGGTCGGTCCGGCACGCTGGGCTACGAGGCCGCCTCGCAGATGAAAGCGCTGGGCATCGGCGTGTCGACCAGCGTCGGCATCGGCGGCGATCCGATCAACGGCTCATCCTTCAAGGACATCCTGCAGCTCTTCGAGCGCGACGACGACACCGACGCCGTGGTGATGATCGGCGAGATCGGCGGCCCGCAGGAAGCCGAAGCCGCGATCTGGGCGCGTGACAATATGAGGAAGCCGCTCATCGCCTACATCGCCGGCCTTTCCGCCCCGAAAGGCCGCCGCATGGGCCACGCCGGCGCCATCATCTCCGCCTTCGGCGAGTCAGCGCAGGAAAAGGTCGAGATCCTGAAGGAAGCCGGCGTCGTCATCGTGCCGACGCCTGCCTCGTTCGGCGAGGTGGTGGCCGATACGCTGGCGCGCACGAAGAAGGCGGCTTGACCGGTTTGGCCTGACGGCTTCGGACAAACTTGGAAGTTGCGGCGGCGGCGCGGTCTTCATGGCCCGCCGCCACTTTCATTTCAACGCACAAGAATTGCGTGCAGCAGCGACGACAGTCGCTTGCCGGCGCCAAATTCTATAGGCTTTGGGGAGAGTTTGGTGCGGTCGAGAAGACTCGAACTTCCACGGGTTGCCCCACAGCGACCTCAACGCTGCGCGTCTACCAATTCCGCCACGACCGCACGTGGTAGGAGCCGGAACGGTCCGGCTCGGGGCCTGTAGCAAATCGTTTCCGGCGAAACAAGGGTGCCGGGCGGAATAATCGCCAATGCAAGTCGCCCAAAAGTGCGTAGCGGTTTTGGGAGAACGACGTGCGTCAGACAAAGCTGCCCGCACAATGTTCCACGGACCCGCGTCAAGCCGGCCGAACTGGACGTTTTGGCCAATTGCCGCCATATGAGTGGGACATCGAGAAAGTTCCATGACAGAACGCAGCCAGATCGCCACGTCGTTCCTGCCTCTTCCCGGTTCGGCGCCGGTCGAATGGGTGATCGAGCCCGGCCTTACCCCCTATCCGGACGCGCTGGCCTCCATGGAGGCGCGCGCCGAGGCGATCCGCAGCGGTGCGGCAGGCGAGATGGTCTGGCTGGTCGAGCATCCGCCGCTCTATACCGCCGGCACCAGCGCCCGCATCGAGGATCTGATCGAGCCTGACCGGTTTCCGGTCTTTGCCGCCGGGCGCGGCGGCGAATACACCTATCACGGCCCGGGGCAGCGTGTGGCCTATGTGATGCTCGACCTCAAGCGCCGGCGCGAGGATGTGCGCGCCTTCGTCGCCGCGCTCGAGCGATGGATCATCGGCACGCTCGCCGCCTTCAATGTGCGCGGCGAACGTCGCGAGGACCGCGTCGGCGTCTGGGTGGTGCGGCCGGACCGCCCCTCGCTACCGGATGGCATGCCGGCCGAGGACAAGATCGCGGCAATCGGCATCCGGCTGCGGCGCTGGGTGAGCTTTCACGGCATCGCCATCAATGTCGAACCGGAGCTTGGCCATTTCAGCGGCATCGTGCCCTGCGGCGTCTCGGACCACGGCGTGACCAGCCTTGTCGATCTCGGCCTTCCCGTCACCATGGCCGACCTCGACCTCGCGCTGAAAGCAGCGTTCGAGGATGTCTTTGGACCTGCTAACAGCCCGGCCGCCGAGCTTGCCCGCAAGGCCGGCTAAGCCGCACTACATCAGCTGCGCAGAGGCCCACAGCATGCCGTAGCCATGGATGGCGAAGACGGCGAGCAGCGCGCCGGCCATGGCCAGCCGGTCGAAGGGCTGGATCGGCTTCAGCTCGTGGCGCGGCTTCACGCCGCTTCCCATGGTGATCAGGCTGAGGGCCGAGAACACCGCGCCCGCGACCAGCAGGAAGCTCGGCGAGAAACCGACCCGCCAGCCGAGCGCGAGCAGCGCCGACAGCAGCAAGAAGGAGGCAAGCGCGAGTGCCGTCGGACCCGGGCAGATCTGGCGCAGCACCTGGCCGCCGTCGAATTTCCACACCGGCACGAGATTGGCGATGTTGAACAGCGACACGCAGCCGGCAAGCGTGGCCAAAAGCATGGCGGCCAGGCGATGCCCTTCGCCATTGGCCAAGCCGCTGGCTGCGATCAGCACCGGCACCAGGAAGGCGGAGAAGCCTGCGCCCATCAACGCCACGAACGCCACCTCGAAGCGGCTGTCATAAGGCCTGCCGCCGATGGCGATGCCGCCCAGCAGCGGAATGAAGATCATCCGCGCGCTGCGGTGCCCCGTCAGCCGGAAAGCCGCCATGTGGCCGAGCTCGTGCAAAGCCACCACCGAGGTCAGGATCGCGGCCAGCGCCAGGCCACCGACGTTGAGGCCGAAGAACGGCCACAGGATGCAGGCCGAAAGCACGGCAAAGCCGATCTGGCTCAGCGGATGCTCGAACCAGCCGCCCTTGCGATACGTGCCGGTCGCCGCCCATACGTCCAGCTTGCTGAGCTCGCGGCGCATGGCGAAGAAGCGGAAGAGCAGGAACGCGACGCCGCGATAGCGGTCGGTCTGGGTCAGGGTGACCCGCGTGCCATCGCCCTCGGATGCAAGCTCCGCGGTCTCGCGATAGTTCGCCCAGAACGACGGGTCGAGCGCCGTGTCCTCGACGACCGTCATCGAGAAGTAGCTTCCCTCCCTCACATCCTCGAATCGCGCCTTGCGTTCGATCGGCCGGCCATCCCGCCCTTCCCAGGACAGTTCGATCAGCGCCGTGCCTTCACTCTCCAGAGGCTCGGCGGAAAGAATTTCGCCGGACCAGCCGGCATCGCTGCCGAACGGCCACAGCGCCTGCCAGAGGCGGTTGCCGTCGGCCTTGATCACACGGCTGGACGTCACCGTGCGCAATCCGAGCGGCACGGTCATCAAAAGAAAGATCAGTCCGAGATTGCCGGCCACGAGGGTGACCGTGACGATGACCGACACTGCCTTCGCTCCCTGTCTTGAAGGAGCAGCCTAGCGGCGGCGCGGCCAAGAAAGACTTAACAGAGGGCGGGCTCTTGCCCGTCCCGGGCTAGCTCTTGCCCATCCCAAACAACGGGCGGGCCCTTTGCCCGTCCCTGGGGCGGGCTCTTTGCCCGCCCGCTCAGCGGCCAAGCCGCCTGATCACATGGCGCCGATCCAGATCGCCATGGAAACAAGGAAGGTGCTCATGCAAACCAGCGAGACGACATCCTGAACCAGATCAGACATAACTCTCTCCGTTGTTAGTATGTTCGTATTTTGTTCTAATTTTGTTCGAATGTCAACGACCACCAAGAGAGCGCCAGAACGAATCCCGGCGGGCTGTTGGGGCAAGGTTAAGGAAAGGTTGACAATGGTGTTACGTGGGCAGATCGCATGCCATTGGTCAGCACACCCATCGCTTCGTCATCCACGGGCGGAGCAAGGAGCGAAGCGACGCGCGCAGGCCCGAGGATCCATGCCGTGACGTTGAGGAGGTACTACGGTGCAAAACTATCGTTCGGATAGAGGTAACGGCAGTATCCTAGGATCTACGCTCCGCTTCGCGGAGCTTCGCCCCACGACTGTTGGGACACGCAAAGCTACAGCGGCACGACCTTGCCCTCGGCCAGCGTCACCCGCCGGTCCATGCGCGATGCCAACTCGTGGTTGTGGGTGGCGATCAGCGCCGCCAGTCCCGATTGCCGGACCAGTGCCTCCAGCGCATCGAACACGTAGGAAGCGGTGACCGGGTCGAGATTGCCGGTCGGCTCGTCGGCCAGCAGCACCAGCGGCGCGTTGGCGACCGCGCGCGCGATCGCCACGCGCTGCTGCTCGCCGCCGGAAAGCTCGGCCGGCCGGTGCTGCGCGCGCTTGCCGATCTGCATGTAGTCGAGAAGCTGCGCCGCGCGTTCCGAGGCGTCCTTGGGGGGAAGCCCCTTGATCAGCTGCGGCATCATGATGTTCTCGAGCGCCGAGAACTCCGGCAACAGGTGGTGAAACTGGTAGACGAAGCCGACATCGTTGCGGCGGATCGCGGTGCGTTCCTCGTCCGACAGCCGGCCACAGGCACGGCCGGCGAGGATCACGTCGCCCGCATCGGGCCGCTCCAGCAGCCCCGCCGTGTGCAGCAGGGTGGATTTGCCGGTGCCCGACGGCGCCACCAATGCCACCATCTCGCCGCGCCGCAGCGAAAAGTCGGCACCGTTCAAGATGGTGAGCTTGCGCGGCCCCTGGACGTAGTGCCGCTCGACGCCCTTCAGCTCGATAATGGCCTCGGCCATCATTCGTACCTCAAGGCTTCGACGGGATCGAGCCGGGCGGCCCGCCAGGCCGGGAACACCGTTGCCAGGAACGATAGGCCGAGCGCCATGATGACGACATAGGTCGTCTCGCGCGGATCCATCTTCGCCGGCAACTGGCTGAGGAAATAGAGCTCCGGGTTGAACAGGATCTTGCCGGTCATCCACGAGAAGAACTGGCGGATCGATTCGATGTTGAGGCAGATGACGACGCCGAGCAGCACGCCGGCGATCGTGCCGGTGACGCCGATCGCCGCCCCCGTCATCAGGAAGATACGCAGGATCGCGCCGCGCGAGGCGCCCATCGTGCGCAGGATGGCGATGTCGTGGCCCTTGTCCTTCACCAGCATGATGAGGCCGGAAATGATGTTGAGCGCCGCCACCAGCACGATCAGCGTCAGGATCATGAACATGACGTTGCGCTCGACCTGCAGCGCCGAGAAGAAGGTCTCGTTGCGCTGGCGCCAGTCGACGAGGTCGACCGGCCGCTGCGCGGCCTGCTCGACCAGCGGCTTCAGCGCGTCGACATTGTCTGGGTTATCGACATAAATCTCGATCGTTTGCGCGCGCCCGTCCATGTTGAAATAGAGCTGCGCTTCGGAAAACGGCATGTAGACGATCGAGTTGTCATATTCCGACATGCCGACCTCGAAGATCGCCGCCACCTTGTAGCCCTTCATGCGCGGCGTCGTGCCAAGCGGCGTCACGTCGCCGTCGGGGGAGATCAGGGTGATGGTGTCGCCAAGCACCAGCCCCAGGCTTTCCGCCATGCGCTTGCCGATCGCCACGCCGTCGCCGGTGTCGAAACCGTCGAGCGTGCCTTGCTTGATGTTGCTGGCGACGATCGAAATCTTGCCGAGGTCCTCGCCGCGGATGCCGCGCACCAGGGCGCCCGTGCCGCCGCCGACATTGCCTTGCGCCAGCACCTGGCCGTCGATCAGCGGGATGGCGTATTTGACGCCCGCGACGCCGTTGATGCGGCTCGCCACCTGGGCGTAATCCTCCAGCGGCGAATCGAGCGGCTGCACGATGAGATGGCCGTTGACGCCGAGGATGCGGGTCAGCAATTCGGCGCGGAAACCGTTCATCACGGCCATGACGACGATCAGCGTCGCGACGCCCAGCATGATGCCGAGGAACGAGATCGAGGCGATGACCGAGATCACCGTCTCCTTGCGGCGCGAGCGCAGGTAGCGCCACGCCACCATCCGCTCGAAGCCAGAAAAGGCGCCCGCCCCTGATCTGGCCGCTGCCGCCGGCTCGCTCATGCGGCGATACCCAGGCGCTTCTTGGCCTCGGAGATCGGCAGCGTCTCGCGCTCGCCCGACTTGCGGTTCTTGATCTCGACCTCGCCGGCGGCTACGCCGCGCGGGCCGACGATCACCTGCCACGGCAGGCCGATCAGGTCGGCGGTGGCGAACTTGCCGCCCGGTCGCTGGTCGGTGTCGTCGTAGAGCACATCCTTGCCGGCCGAACCCAGCGCCGCGTAAAGCTCATCGCAGACGCGGTCGCATTCGGCGTCGCCAACCTTCATGTTGATCAGGCCGATGTCGAAAGGCGCCACCGCTTCCGGCCAGACGATGCCGTTCTCGTCGTGGCTCGCCTCGATGATCGCCGCGACGAGGCGCGACGGACCGATGCCGTAGGAGCCGCCCGAGGCGTAGTGATCCTTGCCGTCGGGCCCGGTCACCTTGGCGTTCATCGGCTTGGAATACTTCTCGCCGAAATGGAAGATATGGCCGACCTCGATGCCGCGCGCCGAGAGCCGTTCGGCTTCGGGAACCTTCGCCCAGGCCGCTTCATCGTGCATCTCGTCGGTGGCCGCATAAGGCGTCGTCCAGGTCTTCACGATGTCGCCGATCTCGGCATCGTCGGAGAAGTTGGTGCTGGCGCCCGGCACGTCGAGCGACAGATAGGCGCGGTCGCAGAACACCTGGCTCTCGCCGGTATCGGCCAGGATGATGAACTCGTGGCTGAGGTCGCCACCGATCGGACCGGTGTCGGCGCGCATCGGGATGGCCTGCAGGCCCATGCGCGTGAACGTCCTGAGATAGGAGACGAACATGCGGTTGTAGGCGGCCCTGGCGCCCTCGAAATCGAGGTCGAAGGAATAGGCGTCCTTCATCAGGAATTCGCGCGAACGCATGACGCCGAAGCGCGGGCGCACCTCATCGCGGAACTTCCACTGGATGTGGTAGAGATTGAGCGGCAAATCCTTGTAGGACTTGACGTAGGCGCGAAAAATCTCGGTGACCATTTCTTCGTTGGTCGGACCGTAGAGCATGTCTCGATCCTGACGGTCCTTGATGCGCAGCATCTCCTTGCCGTAGTCGTTGTAACGGCCGCTTTCGCGCCACAGATCCGCCGACTGGATGGTCGGCATCAGGATTTCCAGCGCCCCGGCGCGGTCCTGCTCCTCGCGGATGATCTGGCAGACCTTATCGAGCACCCGCTTGCCCAATGGCAGCCACGAAAAGCTGCCCTGCCCCTGCTGGCGGATCATGCCGGCGCGCAACATCAGCCGATGCGAGACGATTTCGGCCTCGCGGGGATTTTCTTTGAGAATGGGCAGGAAATAGCGCGACAAACGCATGGACTGGTCCGTGAATGAAGATGGCGACGCGGGAATCGGCGCAACCGAGGCTGCTTGCCCGGGCTTCATAGCCATTTCAAGGCCGAATGGAAACCCGAGTGCCCCAAAGTATCGAGGCCTTCTGCACCTTACCAAAAAGGCGATTTTGGCTGCAAAGTGCCGCAAATCGCAATTTGATCGATTCACAAGCAAGCCCTGCCGTACTATTGTGCAGTGCAGCACGATATTGCCCGTTTCGAGGCAAAATTCTTCGTGACATTTTCACCTGCCTTGGTCTAGTGTGCGCCGATAACCGAGAGGGCGGAGAAAAATCTGCTCTCCTACGCGGTCAAAGTCTTGGGAGGATGCGATCTAGGCGCGGTAACTCGCTGCCGCCGGACACCGGAAACAGATCGGACGCGTTTAAATTGCAAGGCCTTGTGCCTTGCATTTTTTTTGTGCAATCATCTGCTTAGCACGATCATCTGCCAAACAGCATCAGGCATGATTGGCCGCCGAAATCGGAAGCCGGCTTCCGATTTCAACCTTCGCGCGCACTTACTGCTCAATACTTGCGGAAACTGTAGCTCAGAGCAATTCCAGGAAAAGTGACAAGCGGTTAGGTTCGGCAAGTTCGCCGTAATCTTCCGCCCGGAATTGCGTCAAACAGAGATACGCGGACCGCCATTTCGTGAAACGCGAACCGCCCTAAAGCGTGTCGCGCTGAAACGGATTCAGGCGACACGCTTTAAGTCTTTGTTTTTATGCATGTCGTTGTCCCAGAACCGCTGCACTCTTCTGGGCGACATGCATTAAACGTCAGTGACTGGCGTCCGGCGTGAAGTCGGGCATGATCCGCATGATATCGTCGAAGCTGAATCCCAGGCCCATCGACAGGCCATAGAGAATGCCCATCACGACCACCGTCACGATCGTCGCGCGGATGAAAGCGCGCAGCATATGCGGCCCACGCGGTGCACTGGAAACGGTGCCCAGCGTGACATCCTGATCGTCGTCCTGCGTGCGCAAGCTGAACGGCAGAACGACGAACAGCACCAGCCACCAAGTGACGAAGAACAGGGCACCGAACAGAATCCAGTTCATGCCTGCTCCAGTTCGACAAGCGTGCCGAAGAAATCCTTGGGATGCAGGAACAGCACCGGCTTGCCATGCGCGCCTAGCTTCGGGTTGCCGTCCCCCAGCACTCGCGCGCCGCTTGCCTTCAAATGATCGCGAGCAGCCAGGATATCGTCGACCTCGTAGCAGATATGGTGCATGCCGCCCGAAGGGTTCTTCTCAAGGAATGCCGCGATCGGCGAGGCATCGCCCAACGGCTCCAGCAGCTCGATCTTGGTGTTGCCGACATCGACGAACACCACCGTCACGCCGTGCTCCGGCAGCGCTTGCGGCTCACCCAATCGCGCGCCCAGCGTATCGCGATAGGCGGCTATTGCCGCTGCCAGATCCGGCACGGCAAGCGCGACATGGTTCAAGCGTCCAAGCATAAAGCGCTCCGCTGAAGGGGAGTAAGGGAGTAGGGCAGTAAGGGAATGGGGGAAAAACAAGAAAACAAGCAACTGCTCGTTCTTCCCTACTCCCCTACTCCCCTATTCCCTTATTCCCCTATTCCTCACCGCGTGACGAACACAGTCACCAGCGGCTTCTTGCCCCAGGCTTCGTTGGCGGCGCCGCGAACGGCGCGCCGCACCGCTTCCTGCACCAGGTCGAGGTCTTTTCGGCGTTGGCGCGGGATGGAGTCCACCGCGCCGATTGCCGCATCGAGCATCAGGTCTTCCAGCGTCTCGCCCTTGGCATCCGCCTCGGCGACACCGATCGCCACCAGGTCGGGATCGCCGGCAAGCTCATATTTGTCGTCGAGCACGACATTGACCGCGACATGGCCGGCGAAGGAAAGCTTGCGCCGGTCGCGTATGCCCATCGCCTGGTCGGTGCCGATCAGCGAGCCATCCTTGTAGAGCCGGCCGAACGGCACCTGGTCGATGATCGTCGCCGGGCCGGGCCAGAGCCTCAGCATGTCGCCGTCGCGCACCTGCGCCACCTGGCCGATGCCCGACATCGACATCAACGACCCCTGCGCCACGAGATGCGCCGCCTCGCCATGCACGGGAACGCCGATCTGCGGCCGCACCCATTCATACATCTTGCGCAATTCGCTGCGGCGCGGATGGCCGGAGACGTGCACCAGCGCGTCGCCGTCCTCGATGATCTTCATGCCGAGGTCGATCAGCCGGTTCTTGATCTCAAGGATGCCCTTCTCGTTGCCCGGAATGGTGCGCGAGGAAAACACCACAGTATCGCCGGCCGTCAGCGACACAGACTTCATCTCGTCGCGCGAAAGCTTGGCAAGAGCGGCCAGCGGCTCGCCCTGGCTGCCGGTGCAGATGATCACCAGGTTCTCGCGCGGAATGAAACCGTAGTCCTCTTCCGAGATGAATTCCGGCAACCCATCCATATAGCCAAGCTCGCCAGCCACATCGATGACGCGCCTTAGCGAACGTCCCAGCACCAGGCATTGCCGGCCGGCATCGCGCGCCGCCCTGGCGATCGAAACGATACGCCCGACATTGGAGGAGAAGGTGGTGACCGCGACGCGGCCTTTGGCGCTTTCGATGACGCCCTTGAGCCCCTCGCCGACCGCCACTTCCGACGGCGACTCCCCTTCCCTCAACGCATTGGTGGAATCGCAGATCAGCGCCAGCACGCCCTTGTCGCCATAGGCGCGGAAGCGTGCTTCGTCGGTCATCGGACCGATCGTCGGCGCCGGGTCGATCTTCCAGTCGCCGGTGTGGATCACCGTGCCGGCGGGCGTGGTGATCGCCAGCGACATCGGCTCGGGGATCGAATGCGCAACCGGGATCGCCTCGATCTCGAACGGCCCGATGCTGAACTTCTCGCCGGCCCGATAGATCGACGCCGGAATCCTCGGCGCATTCTGTTCGCCCTGCCGCTTGGCCTCGAGCAGGCCGGCGGTGAACGGCGTCATCCAGACCGGCGCCTTCAGCTTCGGCCAGATGTCGAGCAGCGCGCCGTAATGGTCCTCATGCGCATGGGTGATCACGATGCCGCGCAGGCCGTCGAGGTTCTCCTCGATGAAGCGCGTGTCGGGCAGGATGAGATCGACGCCGGGATGCGCCGCGTCCGGAAAGGTGACGCCGACATCGACGATGATCCATTCGCGCGCGTCGGCGGGCCCATAGCCGTAGAGGGCGAAATTCATGCCGATCTCGCCGACGCCGCCCAGCGGCGCGAAAACGAGTTCGGCGTTTTCCTTGTTCGCCATGAATTCTTTCCTTCCAGGCCGCTTCGGCCAAGTCAATCAAATGCGCGCGGAAGCCACAGCGCCGAAATGCACGTCGCCTGCCGTGATCGTCAGAACCGATCCCTCATCGTCGCGGATCACGAAACGGCAGTCCTCGTCAATGGTTTCGAAGACGCCGCGCACCACATTGCCGTCAATTCTGACAGCAACCTCGCCGCCAAGGCCTGCTGCGCGGGCAAGCCACCGCTTTCTGATGGCAGAGAGCCCGCGCCCGTCGTCCCACATCCGCGCATTTTCGCTCCAGGCATCCGAGAGCGCCAGGAACAGCATTTCAGCGTCGCACTCGGCACCCAGCGCCTGCAGCGATGTCGCCGGATAGGGCAAATCTTGCGGATAAGCCACCACATTGACGCCGATGCCGACGGCAACCGCGAAACGGCCGCCTTCCAGCATGGCCGATTCGAGCAGGATGCCGGCAAGCTTGGCGCCCGAAGCCAACACGTCGTTCGGCCATTTCAATTCGAAGCGGTTGCGGCCCTGGCTCGCGCCGTCGAGGGCGACTGCGATCCGGCCTTTCGGCACGACGGCGTCGAGCGCGTCGGCCAGCGCGAGGCCCGCGACGAAACCGAGCGTCGCGGCAAGCCGAAGCTCGCCGCCGGGGAGCAGAAGCAGCGTCGCCGCCAGATTGCCTTCCGGCGTCGCCCAGGCGCGCCCGCGGCGTCCGCGGCCGCTCTCCTGCTTCTTCGACACGACCCAGAGTTTTCCCGGATCGCCGGCCCGGGCATGCTCCAGCGCCAGCGCGTTGGTCGAGCCGACGCTGTCATGCGCCTCGAGCCGGAACCCCTGCGACGCCGCGGTTGGAGCCAGTCGAAACGCCATCCCGTCAGAAGAAGGTCTTGGCGGCGGCTTCGGCATAGCTGCCGATCGGCCCGCCGATCAGCACATAGAACAGCACGAAGGCGCCGCTGACGCCAAGCACGAGGCGTAGCTCGCTGGCCATCGGCACGAAGCCGCCGACCGGCTCGTCGAACCACATGATCTTGATGATGCGCAGGTAGTAGTAGGCGCCCACCACCGAGGCCAGCACGCCGATGATCGCCAGCGCGTAGAGATTGGCGTTGATCGCGGCGAGGAACACGTACCACTTGCCCCAGAAGCCGGCGAGCGGCGGAATGCCGGCCAGCGAGAACATCAGGATGGTGAGGATGGTCGCCATGATCGGATTGGTCGACGCGAGACCCGACAGATCGCTGATCTGCTCGACATTGCCTTCCTTACGCCGCATGGCGAGGATGAAGGCGAAGGTGCCCAGCGTCATGACCAGATAGATCAGCATGTAGATGGCGACGCCGCGCACGCCGGCCTGGCTGTTGGCGGCAAGGCCGACCAGCGCGTAGCCCATATGGCCTATCGAGGAATAGGCCATCAGGCGCTTGATGTTGGTCTGGCCGATGGCCGCGAAAGCGCCGAGCGCCATCGAGGCGATCGAAATGAAGACGATGATCTGCTGCCAGTCGGCGGCGATCGGCTTGAAGGCGCCCATGGTGACGCGCACGATCAGCGCCATCGCCGCCATCTTCGGGGCAGCCGCGAGGAAGGCGGTGATCGGTGTCGGTGCGCCCTCATAGACGTCCGGCGTCCACATGTGGAACGGCACGGCCGAGATCTTGAAGGCGAGGCCGGCGAGCACGAACACCAGGCCGAAGACGAGGCCAAGCTGGCGCTCGCCGCTGCCCAGCGCCGTCGCAATCTCCTGGAAACCGGTGTTGCCGGTGTAGCCGTAGACGAGGCTGATGCCATAGAGCAGCATGCCGGACGACAGCGCACCGAGGACGAAATATTTCAGGCCCGCCTCGGTGGAGCGCAGATTGTCGCGGTTGATTGCCGCCAGCACATAGATCGCCAGCGACTGCAGTTCGAGGCCGAGATAGAGGCCGATCATGCCGTTGGCCGAGATCATCAGCAACATGCCGAGCGTGCAGAGCAGGATCAGCACTGGATATTCGAACTTGTCGAAATGCTCCTGCCTGGCGAAGCGCATCGACATGACCAGCGTCACAGCAGAGCCGATCAGCGCCAGCATCTTCATGAAGCGGCTGAAGGAATCCTGGACATAAGCGCCGCCATAGGCGGCCCCCTCGCCACCGGAGGAAGCGAGCCACAGGCCGGCGATCACCAATACGGCCACCGCGAGGCCGGTCACCGTCATCGTGTTGTCGGAGCGCGAGTACGCGCCGACCATCAGCAGTGCGAGCGCGCCGATGGCCAGGATCAGTTCCGGCGTAGAGAGCGAAAGGCTGGAGAGAAGGTCCGGCGTCATGGTTTATCCCCAGTCAGTTCGCCGCCGCGGTCTGCGCGGAATTGATGGATGCGGTGACGTTGGTGACGAGCGTCTTGACTGAAGCGGCCGTCACGTCGAACACCGGCGCCGGGTAGACGCCGAAAAAGATGACCAGCACCACCAGCGGGTAGACGATCGCCTTCTCGCGGGTCGAGAGGTCGAGCAGGTTCTTCAGGCTGTCCTTGGTCAACGCGCCGAAGATCACCCGGCGATAGAGCCACAGCGCGTAAGCCGCCGATAGGATGACGCCGGTCGCGGCGAAGAACGCCACCCAGGTGTTGACCCTGAACACGCCGAGCATGGTCAGGAATTCGCCGACGAAGCCGCTGGTGCCCGGCAGGCCGACATTGGCCATGGTGAAGATCATGAACACGGTCGCGTATTTCGGCATGTTGTTGACCAGCCCGCCATAGGCGTCGATCTCGCGCGTATGCATGCGGTCGTAGATGACGCCGACGCACAGGAACAGCGCGCCGGAGACGAGGCCGTGGCTGAGCATCTGGAAGATCGCGCCCTGCACGCCCTCCTGGTTCATCGCGAAGATGCCCATGGTGACGAAGCCCATATGCGCGACCGACGAATAGGCGATCAGCTTCTTCATGTCCTCCTGCATCAGCGCCACCAGCGAGGTGTAGATGATGGCGACGACGGAGAGCGTGAACACCAGCGGCGCGAACATCGCCGACGCTTCCGGAAACATCGGCAGCGAGAAGCGCAGGAAGCCGTATCCGCCCATCTTCAAGAGGATGGCGGCCAGGATGACCGAACCCGCGGTCGGCGCCTCGACATGCGCGTCGGGCAGCCAGGTGTGCACCGGCCACATCGGCATCTTCACTGCGAACGACGCGAAGAAGGCGAGCCACAGCCAGGTCTGCATGCTGGCCGGGAAATGATGCGTCAGAAGCGTGGTGATATCGGTCGTGCCGGACTGGAAGAACATCGCCATGATGGCGAGCAGCATCAGCACCGAGCCGGCGAGCGTATAGAGGAAGAACTTGAACGAGGCATAGACGCGCCGCTTGCCGCCCCACACGCCGATGATGATGAACATCGGGATCAGGCCCGCCTCGAAGAAAACGTAGAACAGCACGATGTCGAGCGCGCAGAACACGCCGATCATCAGCGTCTCGAGGATCAGAAAGGCGATCATATAGGCCTTGACCCGCTTCTCGATCGCTTCCCAGGAGGCGAGGATGCAGAACGGCATCAGGAAGGTGGTCAGGATGACGAACAGCATCGAGATGCCGTCGACGCCCATGTGGTAGGAAATGCCCGAATCCAGCCAGGCGTGCTTCTCGACGAACTGGAAGCCGGCCTGCGAATTGTCGAAGCCCGTCCAGATGAACAGCGAGATGACGAAGGTAAACGCCGTCGTGATGAAGGCGATGGCACGGATGTTGCGGCGCGCGTTTTCGCTGTCGTCGTTGATGAACAGGATGAGCAGAACACCAACCAGCGGCAGGAAGGTGACCAGCGAGAGGATTGGCCAGTCGGTCATCAGAGCATCATCCAGGTGACGAGAGCGGCCACGCCGATCAGCATGGCGAAGGCATAGTGGTAGAGATAACCGGTCTGCAGTTTGACGACACGGTTGGTGACGTCGACGACGCGCGCCGAGATGCCGTCGGGGCCAAGCCCGTCGATGATCGTGCCGTCACCCGTCTTCCACAGGAACCTGCCGAGGCGCTTGGCCGGCTGCACGAACAGGAAGTCGTAGAGCTCGTCGAAATACCACTTGTTGAGCAGGAAGCCGTAGAGCAGGCGATGGTTGGCGGCGACGCTTCGCGGCAGTTCCGGCGAGCGGATGTAGAACTTCCAGGCGACCGCCAGGCCGATCAGCATGGCGACGAACGGCGCCAGTTCCACCCAGAGCGGCAGTTCGTGGATCTCGTGCAGGATCTGGTTGTCCGGCAGCGTGAACAGCGACGCCTTCCAGAATTCGGCATAACCTTCGCCAATGAAGGCGCCGTGGAAGATGATGCCCGCGAACAGCGCGCCTGCGGCCAGCACATAAAGCGGCACCAGCATCACCGGCGGCGATTCATGGACATGATGCATGACCTCGTGGCTGGCACGCGGCTCGCCGTGGAAGGTCATGAAGATCAGCCGCCAGGAATAGAAGCTGGTGAAGCAGGCGGCGATCACGAGCAGCACGAAGGCGAAGACCGCGACCGCGTTGTGGCTGGCGAACGAGGTCTCGATGATGGCGTCCTTGGAGAAGAAGCCGGCGGTGCCGATCACCGTTGCCGGGATGCCGACACCGGTCAGCGCCAGCGTGCCGACGATCATCATCCAGTAGGTCGCCGGGATCAGCTTGCGAAGGCCGCCCATCCTGCGCATGTCCTGCTCGTCGGACACGGCATGGATGACCGAGCCGGAGCCGAGGAACAGCAGCGCCTTGAAGAAGGCGTGAGTGAACAGGTGGAAGATCGCCGCGCCGTAGGCGCCGACGCCGAGCGCCACGAACATGTAGCCGAGCTGCGAGCAGGTCGAATAGGCGATGACGCGCTTGATGTCGTTCTGGACCAGGCCGACAGTCGCCGCGAAGAAGGCGGTGAAGGCGCCGACGAAGATGACGACGGTCAGCGCCGAGTGCGACAACTCGAACAGCGGCGAAAGCCTCGCCAGCATGAACACGCCGGCGGTCACCATGGTCGCCGCGTGGATGAGCGCCGAGACTGGGGTCGGGCCTTCCATGGCATCCGGCAGCCAGGTGTGCAGCGGCACTTGCGCCGACTTGCCCATGGCGCCCATGAACAACAGCAGGCAGACCACGGTCAGCGCCGACTGCTTGTCCAGCGCTTGGCCGAGGAAAGTGAGCACGGCAGCACCCGCCGGCGCGCCTTCGGCCGGCAGGAACGATGCCGCATTGGCAAAGATAGTGCCGAGACTGACAGAGCCGAACAGCACGAACACGCCGAAGATGCCAAGCGCGAAACCGAAGTCGCCGACGCGGTTGACGACGAAAGCCTTGATGGCCGCGGCATTGGCCGACGGCTTCTTGTACCAGAAGCCGATCAAGAGATAGGAGGCAAGACCGACGCCTTCCCAGCCGAAGAACATCTGGATCAGATTGTCGGCCGTCACCAGCATCAGCATCGCGAAGGTGAACAGCGACAGATAGGCGAAGAAGCGCGGCCGGTTCGGATCGTGGTGCATGTAGCCGATCGAATAGATGTGGACCAGCGCCGACACGGTGTTGACGACGACCAGCATCACCACCGTCAGCGTGTCGATCCTCAGCGCCCAGGAGGCGTCGATGCCGCCCGACTGGATCCAGCGCAGCACCGGCACGGTGAACACCTCGCCATGGCCGAAACCGACGGTGAAGAAGGCGATCCACGACAGCACCGCCGCGATCACAAGGAAGCCGGAGGTGATGTATTCGGAAGCCTTGGCGCCGAGCGAATTGCCGAACAAGCCGACAATCAGGAAGCCAAGCAGCGGAAGGAAGACGATAGCCTGATACATGGTGGTTCCCGTCAACCCTTCATCGCGCTCACGTCTTCGACCGCGATCGAGCCGCGGTTGCGGAAGAAGACGACAAGAATGGCAAGACCGATCGCGGCTTCGGCGGCTGCGACCGTCAGCACGAACAGGGCGAAGACCTGTCCGACGAGGTCATGCAGCGCCGCCGAGAAGGCGACGAAGTTGATGTTGACCGCAAGCAGGATGAGCTCGATCGACATCAGGATGACGATGATGTTGCGGCGGTTCAGGAAGATGCCGAACACGCCGAGCGTGAACAGGATCGCCGATACGGTCAGATAATGTGCAATGCCGACGACCATCTCAGATGCCCTCGCCCGATTTGACCTTGCGGATTTCCATGCCCGTCGCCGGCGTGCGGCCGACCTGGGCGGCGATCGACTGCCGCTTGACGCCCGGCTTGTGGCGCAGCGTCAGCACGATGGCGCCGATCATGGCGACCAGCAGCACCAGGCCGGAAATCTGGAAGTAATAGAGGTAGTCCGTGTAGAGGATGTCGCCGAGCGCGGCCGTGTTGGAGCGCGTGGCGAGATCCGGCGTCGCCTTCGCGACCGTAGAGGCAAGCTGCGGCGCGAATGTGTAGCCGCCGAGCACCACGATCAATTCCGCTGCAAGGATCAACCCGACCATCGCGCCGATCGGCGCGTATTGCAGCGCGCCCTGCTTCATCTCGGCAAAGTCGACGTCAAGCATCATGACGACGAACAGGAACAGCACCATCACCGCGCCGACATAGACGACGAGCAGGATCATCGCCAGGAACTCGGCGCCGGTCAGCATGAACAGACCCGCGGCATTGAAGAAGGTGAGGATCAGGAACAGCACGGAATGCACAGGGTTGCGCGACGAAATGACCATGAAGGCCGACGCCACGGCGATAAAGGCGAAGAGGTAGAAAAAAGCCGCCTCTAATCCAGTCAGCATGGGTTCCCCCGGGTTCCTGTCGAATCGGGCATTCGCCCTCTCCGTACTCTCTGGCTTGGTTCCGCCTCCGGTGCCGAAGCCGCGTTGTCCTTAGACGAGGCCCCTCGCCTCGTCCATGCGTCAAATGTCAGCGATAGGGAGAGTCCAGCGCGATGTTGCGCGCCAGCTCCCGCTCCCAGCGATCGCCGTTCGCGAGCAGCTTTTCCTTGTTGTAGTAAAGCTCCTCGCGCGTCTCGGTCGCGAATTCGAAATTCGGCCCCTCGACGATGGCGTCGACCGGGCAGGCTTCCTGGCAGAAGCCACAATAGATGCACTTCACCATGTCGATGTCGTAGCGCACGGTGCGGCGCGTGCCGTCATTGCGGCGCGGGCCGGCCTCGATGGTGATCGCCTGCGCTGGGCAGATCGCCTCGCACAGCTTGCAGGCGATGCAGCGCTCCTCGCCATTGGGATAGCGGCGCAACGCATGCTCGCCACGGAAGCGCGGGCTGATCGGCCCCTTCTCGTGCGGATAGTTGATCGTCTCCTTCGGTGCGAAGAACTGGCGCATCGACAGGAAGAAGGCGCTGACGAAATCCTTCAGCAGCAGCGATTTTGCGGCCTGGGCTAGAGCGGACATCACGCAAACCCCGTGATCTTGAGGAAGGCCGCGGTGGCGACGACCATGAACAGCGAGATCGGCAGGAACACCTTCCAGCCCAGCCGCATCAGCTGGTCGTACCGGTAGCGCGGCACGAAGGCCTTCACCATCGAGAACATGAAGAAGACCAGGCAGACCTTGAGCACGAACCAAATCAGCCCCGGCACCCAGGTGAAGGGCGCGAAGTTGAACGGTGGCAGCCAGCCGCCGAGGAACAGAATGGTCGCCAGCGCGCACATCAGCACGACGGCGACATACTCGCCGAGGAAGAAGAGCAGGAACGGCGTCGACGAATATTCGACCATGTGGCCGGCGACGAGTTCCGATTCGGCTTCCACAAGGTCGAAAGGCGGACGGTTCGTCTCGGCCAGCGCCGAGATGAAGAACACGATGAACATCGGGAACAGCGACAGCCAGTGCCAGTCGAGGAAGGTGTTGGGCAGGCCGAGCCGGGTGCCGAGCCCATCCTGCTGCGACAGCACGATGTCGGAGAGGTTGAGCGAACCGACGCAGAGCAGCACCGTGACGATGACGAAGCCGATCGAAACTTCATAAGACACCATCTGCGCGGCCGAACGCAGCGCGCCGAGGAACGGGTATTTCGAGTTCGACGCCCAGCCGCCCATGATCACGCCGTAGACCTCGAGCGAGGAGATGGCGAAGACATAGAGGATGCCGACATTGACGTTGGCGATCGCCCAGCCCTCATTGACCGGAATGACCGCCCAGGCCGAGATCGCCAGCACCGCCGACACCAGCGGCGCCAGCAGGAAGACGCCCTTGTTGGCGCCGGACGGGATCACCGGCTCCTTGAAGACGAACTTCAACAGGTCGGCGAAGGCCTGCAGCGTGCCCCATGGGCCGACGACGTTCGGGCCGCGGCGCAATTGCACTGCCGCCCAGATCTTGCGGTCGGCATAGAGCACGTAAGCCACGAAGATCAGAAGAACGACGATCAGCACGACCGACTTCAGGAGGATCAGCAGCGCCGGCAGCACGTAGAAGGAGAAGAAGGTGTCCATGCTTATTCCGCCGCCTGCTTGAAGCCGCTCTTGGCCAGCGCCGAGCACTCAGCCATCACGGCCGACGCCCGCGCGATCGGGTTGGTCAGATAGAAGTCCTTCACCGGGGAGGTGAAAGTGCCCTTGTTCAGCCGGCCGCCGAGCTTCGCCGCCTTGGCGATATCGTCGCCGCTGCCGGGCTGCACCTGGTCGATGCGGGCGAGATGCGGGAATTCGCCATAGAGCTTGGCGCGCAGCTGCGCCAGCGAATCGAAGGGCAGCTTCTTGCCGAGCACGTCCGACAGCGCCCGCAGGATCGCCCAGTCCTCGCGCGCTTCGCCCGGAGCGAAACCGGCGCGGTTGGTCTGCTGCACACGACCTTCCGTGTTGACATAGGTGCCCGACTTTTCGGTATAGGCCGCGGCCGGCAGGATGACATTGGCGCGGTGCGCGCCGGCATCGCCATGCGTGCCGATATAGATGACGAAGGCGCCGCCGGTCTTGGCAATGTCGATCTCGTCGGCACCGAGCAGGAACAGCACGTCGGTATCGCCCAGCATGCCGGCAACGTTCTTGCCGCCCTCGCCCGGCACGAACCCGACATCGAGGCCACCGACTCTGGCCGCGGCATTGTGCAGTACCGCGAAGCCGTTCCAGTCGGCGGTGACCGCATTGACGGCGGCCGCGAGCTTCGCCGCCTGGCCGAGCACCGCGGCGCCGTCGGCGCGCGCCAAAGCACCCTGGCCGACGATGATAAGGGGATGCGCAGCCTTGCTCAGCACCTCGAAGAACGTGCCATTGCCCTCGGCAAGGTTCTTCAGCGATTCCGGGCCGGCGCCGATCAGCTCATAATCGTAGCGGGTATCGCCGATTTCGCCGATGACGCCGACCGGCAGATTGCCGACGCGCCAGCGCTTGCGGATGCGGGCGTTGAGCATCGAAGCCTCGAAGCGCGGATTGGCGCCGATGATCAGCACAGCGTCGGCCTGCTCGATGCCTTCGATGGTCGGGTTGAAGATGTAGCTGGCGCGGCCGAGCGACGGATCGAGCGCGGCGCCATCCTGGCGGCAGTCGATATTCTTGGAGCCGAGCGCCGCCATCAGAAGCTTGAGCGCGTAGATTTCCTCGACCGCCGCGAGATCGCCGGCGATCGCCCCGATCCGCTCGGGCGCAGCCTTCGCCACCTCGTCCTTGATGGCCGCAAAGGCTTCCGCCCAGCTTGCCGGCGCGAGCTTGCCGTTCTTGCGCACATACGGACGGTCGAGGCGCTGTGTGCGCAGGCCGTCCCAGATGAAGCGGGTCTTGTCGGATATCCACTCCTCGTTCACCGCCTCGTTGACGCGCGGCAGGATGCGCATCACCTCGCGACCGCGGCTGTCGACGCGGATCGCCGAGCCGACCGCGTCCATGACGTCGATCGATTCCGTCTTGGTCAGTTCCCACGGCCGCGCCTGGAAGGCGAACGGCTTGGAGGTCAGCGCGCCGACCGGGCAAAGGTCGATGACATTGCCCTGCAGCTCCGACGTCATCGCCTGTTCGAGATAGGTGGTGATCTCGGCGTCCTCGCCGCGGCCGATCAGGCCGAGTTCGGAAATGCCGGCGACCTCGGTGGTGAAGCGGACGCAGCGCGTGCAGTGGATGCAGCGGTTCATCACCGTCTTCACCAGCGGGCCGATATACTTGTCTTCGACCGCGCGCTTGTTCTCGTGATAGCGCGAGGAATCGACACCGAAGGCCATCGCCTGGTCCTGCAAGTCGCATTCGCCGCCCTGGTCGCAGATCGGGCAATCGAGCGGGTGGTTGATCAGCAGGAACTCCATCACGCCTTCGCGGGCCTTCTTGACCATCGGCGTGTTGGTGAAGATTTCCGGCGGCTCGCCGTTCGGACCCGGGCGCAGGTCGCGCACGCCCATGGCGCAGGACGCTTGCGGCTTGGGCGGACCGCCCTTCACCTCGATCAGGCACATGCGGCAATTGCCGGCGATCGACAGCCGCTCGTGAAAGCAGAAGCGCGGCACTTCCGCGCCGGCGTCCTCGGCCGCCTGCAGCAGCGTGTAGTGGTCGGGTACCGTGATCTCTTTCCCGTCGACCTTGAGCTTTGCCATTCGCCTCAAACCCCTGCGGATGTCCCGCAATCTCTATCTCCGGGTGCGACCGACGCCGCGCCCGACATTCAATTCACTTAGCCGCGGCGAGCGCCGCTGCCTGGGCAGTCCAGTCGTCGCGGCCGATGCGGCCGGCGAGCGACAGATAATCTTCGACCCAAGCGATCTCTTTCGACGTCCAGGCGGCGATCTGGCTATAGGTCCAGATGCCGAGACCGTTGAGCACCTTCTCCAGCTTCGGTCCGATACCCGAAATCGCCTTCAGATCCGATGGCTTCGCCGGCTTGTCGACGGCCCTCGGCTGGCGGAAATCTTCGGGCATCAGTGCGGCGGGGGCCGGCTCATCGACTGCGTCGGCGCCGAGCGCCTTCTCGGTCGCGGTCGCCGCGATATCGGTCACGTCGCGGGCGAAGGTCTGCGCCCTGGCGATCAGCGTCTCGGTGGCCTTGCGCGCCTTTGACGAATTTGCCGCCGCCTCGCTCTGTGCCTCGAGGTCGTCGAGGAAAGGCTGGAACATGCGCTGCGAGGCTTCCAGAGCGCCGGTGAACGCGCCCATCCACATGCCGACGGCATGGTTGGCAAGGCCGATGCTGAGCGCCGACATTGCGGCAGCACCCGCGACTGGATGCGCCAGAAGGTTGACGGCGCTGGCCATCTCCTTCGGCATCATCTTGGTCAGGTCCTGGTTCATCTTCTCGAGCTGGTCCAAATCAGGCATGAACGGATAGGGTATCGAATACGGCGCCATAGAGATCT
The DNA here is from genome assembly GCF_055811115.1 of Mesorhizobium sp. WSM4832. Taxonomy (NCBI): domain Bacteria; kingdom Pseudomonadati; phylum Pseudomonadota; class Alphaproteobacteria; order Hyphomicrobiales; family Phyllobacteriaceae; genus Mesorhizobium; species Mesorhizobium sp. WSM4832. The sequence continues at coordinate 247,800 of NZ_JBVVQH010000004.1, forward strand.
CCTGGTCGTTTCTTCGTATGCCCCGCCCCTGCTTTCAGTCTTCGGGCCAAGCCCGTACTTCGAAGTCTTATTCCGCCGCCACCATCACCGGCTCGACCCGGTGCGCGTTGCGCGAAAACTCGTCGATGCGGCGTTCCACCTCGCCGCGGAAATGCCGCATCAGGCCCTGGATCGGCCAGGCCGCCGCGTCGCCCAGCGCGCAGATCGTGTGGCCCTCGACCTGCTTGGTGACGTCGAGCAGCATGTCGATCTCGCGCTTCTGCGCCTCGCCGCGCACCAGCCGTTCCATCACCCGCCACATCCAGCCGGTGCCTTCGCGGCACGGCGTGCACTGGCCGCAGCTCTCATGCTTGTAGAAGTAGGAGAGCCTGGCGATCGCCTTCACGATGTCCGTCGACTTGTCCATGACGATGACAGCCGCCGTGCCGAGGCCGGATTTGAGGTCGCGCAGCGCATCGAAATCCATCGGCGCGTCGATGATCTGCTCGGCCGGCACCAGCGGCACCGAAGCGCCGCCCGGGATGACCGCCAGCAGATTGTCCCAGCCGCCGCGGATGCCGCCGCAATGCGTCTCGATCAGCTCGCGGAACGGGATCGACATCGCTTCTTCGAAGGTGCACGGGTTGTTGACGTGGCCGGAGACGCAGAACAGCTTGGTGCCGGCATTGTTCGGCCGGCCGAAGGACGAGAACCAGGCCGCGCCCCGGCGCAGGATGGTCGGCGCCACCGCGATCGATTCGACGTTGTTGACCGTGGTCGGGCAGCCATAGAGGCCGACATTGGCCGGGAAAGGCGGCTTCAGCCTGGGCTGGCCCTTCTTGCCTTCCAGGCTTTCGAGCAGCGCCGTCTCCTCGCCGCAGATATAGGCGCCGGCGCCATGGTGCATATAGACGTCGAAGTCGTAGCCCGAGGTATTGCCCTTGCCGATGAGCTTGGCCGCGTAGGCCTCGTCGATGGCGCGCTGCAGCGCCTCGCGCTCGCGGATGAACTCACCGCGCACGTAGATGTAGGCGGCAATCGCGCCCATGGCGAAACCGGCGACCAGCGCGCCCTCGACCAGCGTGTGCGGGTCGTTGCGCAGGATGTCGCGGTCCTTGCAGGTGCCGGGCTCGGATTCGTCGGCATTGATGACCAGATAGCTGGGACGGCCGTCGCTCTGCTTGGGCATGAACGACCATTTCAAGCCGGTCGGGAAGCCGGCGCCGCCGCGACCGCGCAGGCCCGATGCCTTCATCTCGTTGACGATCCAGTCGCGCCCCTTGGCAACCAGGCCGGGCGTGTCGTCCCAGATACCGCGCGATTGCGCGCCGGCCAGCGACTTGTCGAACAGGCCGTAGATGTTGGTGAAGATGCGGTCTTTGTCCTGAAGCATTTTTCGTCCCTCAGACCGGCTTCTTGCCGAAGACGCGGATGTATTCGGCGACGCCGCCCTTGGCGAGCGCCTTGGCCTGCCTCACCCAGTCGTCGCGCTCGATGCGGCCGCGGAAGTTGAGATAGCCGTCGACCCATTCGCGCTCGGCCTTCTTCCACGAAGCGACCTGCGCGAAAGTATAGATGCCCAGCGAGTGCAGGATGCCTTCGATCTTCGGCCCGACGCCGGAGATCAGCTTGAGATCGTCGACATTTGCCGGGCGCTCGATGCTCGCCGGACGGTTCTTGTCCTCTAGCGAAGGCTTCGCCGTTTTGGCCACGGGTTGCTTGGTTTCAGGCGCCTTGAAGGCAGTGGCCGGTTCGGCTTTCGTCTTCGGCCCACTGCGCGGCTTGGAAACCGCCTCGACTTCCGGAGAAGCCTGGTTGGCGTTGGCGGCCGAATGGCGCGGCGCCCTGACGCTGGCCGCCTTCTCGGTGGCCGGGGCGACCTTGACCGGCGAAGGCGTCGTCAAGGCCGGGCTGGTCTCAGGCGCATCGGTCTTCGGCTTGCTGGATTTGGACGGCGCGACCGGGCCCGAGGCCGGCGGCGTAGCGGGTGCCGGAGCGCCGGCGGGTGCCTGCGAGACCACGGCCGCCGTCGCGGCAGCCGGTGCTGCGGTACCCGCTTCCTTGGCTGCCTTTACTGCAGCCTTGGCTTCCTTGTCGCGGGTCGACTTCAGGATAGCCTTTTCGCTGATCAGGGTCGTGAGGCCGGTAGCCGGCTCGGAGCCGGTACGGCCGTTCTGCGGCCCAGGCTTGACCTCGGCGTCCTTGCCGGCGTCGTAGAGATCGATGATCTCGGCCAGCCGTTCAGGCGTCAGGTCCTCGAAAGTGTCCTTGAAGATCATCACCATCGGCGCGTTGACGCAGGCGCCGAGGCATTCGACCTCCTCCCACGACAGCGTGCCCTTGTCGTTGGTGTGGAACTGGTCGTGATGGATTTTCGACCGGCACACATCCATCAGCGCTTCCGAGCCGCGCAGCATGCATGGCGTGGTGCCGCAGACCTGGATATGCGCCCGGGTGCCGACCGGATTGAGCTGGTATTGCGTGTAGAAGGTCGCAACCTCGAGGCCGCGGATGCGCGGCATGCCGAGCATGTCGCAGATCGTCTCGATCGCCGCCTTGGTGACCCAGCCTTCCTGCTCCTGCGCTATCATCAGCAGCGGGATGATGGCCGACTGCTCGCGTCCCTTCGGATATTTGGCGATCCACTGCTCAGCCGCCGCCGCATTCGCCTTGTTGAAGGCGAAGGAGGCTGGCTGGACGCTGGCATCTGCGAGACGGCGGACTGACATTAGCGATCGACCTCACCAAACACGATGTCGAGGGAGCCCAGCACGGCCGTAACGTCGGCCAGCATATGGCCGCGGCACAGGAAATCCATGGCCTGCAGATGCGCGAAACCGGGCGCGCGCAGCTTGCAGCGGTAGGGCTTGTTGGTGCCGTCGGAGACCAGATAGACGCCGAACTCGCCCTTCGGCGCCTCGACGGCCGCATAGACCTCGCCCGCCGGCACGCGATAGCCCTCGGTATAGAGCTTGAAGTGGTGGATCAGAGCTTCCATCGAGCGCTTCATCGCCTGGCGCTTCGGCGGCACCACCTTGCCGTCGAGGTTCGACACCGGGCCGGCGCTTTCCTTGCCGAGCAGCAGATCGACACACTGGCGCATGATCCTGGCCGACTGGCGCATCTCTTCCATGCGCACGAGATAACGGTCGTAGCAGTCGCCGTTCTTGCCGATCGGGATGTCGAAATCCATCTCGGAATAGCACTCATAAGGCTGCGATTTGCGCAGGTCCCAGGCGGCGCCCGAACCGCGCACCATCACGCCCGAAAAGCCCCAGGCCCAGGCATCCGCCAGCGACACGATGCCGATATCGACATTGCGCTGCTTGAAGATGCGGTTGCCGGTCAAAAGCGCGTCGAGATCGTCGATCGACTTCAGGAACGGGTCGATCCATTTGCCGATGTCCTCGACCAGCTTCTGCGGCAGGTCCTGGTGCACGCCGCCCGGCCGGAAATAGGCCGCATGCATGCGCGAACCGGAGGCGCGCTCATAAAACACCATCAGCTTTTCGCGCTCGACGAAACCCCACAGCGGCGGCGTCAGCGCGCCGATGTCCAGCGCCTGCGTCGTCACATTGAGGATGTGCGACATGATGCGGCCGAGCTCGGCATAGAGCACGCGGATCAGTTGGCCCCGCTTCGGCACCTCGATACCGAGGAGCCGTTCGGCCGCAAGCGCGAAAGCATGCTCCTGGTTCATCGGCGCGCAATAGTCGAGCCGGTCGAGATAGGGAACCGCCTGCAGATAGGTCTTGTGCTCGATCAGCTTCTCGGTGCCGCGGTGGAGCAGGCCGATATGCGGATCAACACGGTCGACGACCTCGCCGTCCAGCTCGAGAACCAACCTCAAAACACCGTGCGCTGCAGGGTGTTGAGGCCCAAAGTTGATGTTGAAATTGCGGACGGAGGTTTCAGCCATTTACTGCTTTGCCTTCTCGTCGCCCGGCAGGACGTAGTCCGTCCCTTCCCACGGCGACAAAAAATCGAAGTTTCTAAATTCCTGCTTCAATTCCACAGGCTCGTAGATCACGCGCTTGGCCTCGTCGTCGTAGCGAACCTCGACGAAGCCGGTCAGCGGGAAATCCTTGCGCAGCGGATGCCCCTCGAAACCGTAGTCGGTGAGGATGCGGCGCAGATCCGGATGACCCGAGAACAGCACGCCGTAGAGATCGTAGGTTTCTCGCTCGAACCAGTCGGCGCCCGGATAGACGGCGGTCAGCGACGGCACCAGCGTCTCCTCGTCGGCCTGGACCTTGAGACGAATGCGGACATTCTGCTTCGGCGACAGAAGGTGATAGACGACGTCGAAGCGCCTGGCCCGCGACGGATAGTCGGCGCCGCAAACGTCGATGATCGAGATGAACTGGCAGCGCGGATCATCGCGCAGGAAGGTCGCCACCTCGATCAGATTGCCCGGATCGACGGACACTGTCAGCTCGCCATAGGCAAGCACGGCTTCGCCGATGCGGCCGGAGAGCTTCTCGCCGAGATAGGTGGAGAGTTCGTTCAACGCCTGGGTCATCGGCTCACCGTTCGATCGTGCCGGTGCGGCGGATCTTCTTCTGCAGAAGGAGAATGCCGTAGAGCAGCGCTTCGGCGCTCGGCGGGCAGCCGGGCACATAGATGTCGACCGGCACGACGCGGTCGCAGCCGCGCACCACCGAATAGGAATAGTGGTAGTAGCCGCCGCCATTGGCGCACGAGCCCATCGAGATGACGTAGCGCGGCTCGGGCATCTGGTCGTAGACCTTGCGCAGCGCCGGCGCCATCTTGTTGGTCAGCGTGCCGGCCACGATCATGATGTCGGACTGGCGCGGGGACGCGCGCGGCGCGACGCCGAAACGCTCCGAGTCGTAACGCGGCATCGAGGTGTGGATCATCTCGACCGCGCAGCAGGCAAGGCCGAAGGTCATGAACATCAGCGAGCCGCTGCGCGCCCAGGTGATGAGCGCTTCGGTCGAGGTGACAAGGAAACCCTTGTCGGCCAGTTCATTGTTGATTTCAAGGAAGAAGGGATCGTCCTGCCCCACCGGCCTGCCGGTGTTGGGGTCGATGATGCCCTTGGGCTTCGGCGCGACGAGGGTGCCTGAACTATCGTTCAATCCCATTCCAGCGCTCCTTTTTTCCATTCATAGGCAAAGCCGATGGTCAGCACCGCCAGGAACACCATCATTGACCAGAAGCCAAGCATGCCGAGCTTGGAGAAGGACACCGCCCATGGAAACAGGAAGGCGACCTCGAGATCGAAGATGATGAACAGGATCGACACCAGATAGAAGCGGATGTCGAATTTCATGCGGGCGTCGTCGAACGAGTTGAACCCGCATTCGTAAGCGGAAAGCTTTTCCGGGTCGGGATTGCGGTAGGCCACCAGGAAGGGGGCGACGATAAGCGCCAGACCAACGACCATCGCCACGGCGATGAACAGGACGATGGGCAGATAGGAACTCAGGAGTGCGCTCATGCGGCGACTTTCCTTCGGCGGGGCAGTTCACTTTGATTACAGCAACGAACTCTAATGCGGAAGCGTGACAGTTTAACCGCTGAACCGTTTTAGGGGGCCTATGCTGCAACGCGGCGAGGGTTAGCGCAGCGGTTTCGGTGACGCAAGTCAAACCTTGTTCAAAATCCGGCCTTGGACGCCATATCGGAAGAAACTGGTCTCATCCGCTCCTGTTTGATTCCCTTCATTTTTTACTCCACTTTTCTCTCCTGACACATCTCCCGCCATTTGCCTGCTAGCATCGCCGGAATCACCGGCTGAAAAGCCAACAAATGATCGGGGCAAAGGCACCTTGATGAAGGAGAAAATCTCGCTCGCCATGGCCAGGCGCATCGCGCTCGGCGCCCAGGGGTTTAACGACCCCCGGCCCGGTGGAGTTCCGGATCGCCGCCACCTTGCGCGCGTGCTTTCGCGAACCGGTCTATTGCAGATCGACTCCGTAAGCGCCGTGGTGCGCGCTCATTATATGCCGCTCTATTCGCGCCTCGGCCCCTACCCGCTTGCGCTGCTCGATAACGCCGCGGTCACGCGCAAGCGCACCGTCTTTGAATATTGGGCGCATGAGGCGTCTTTCCTGCCCGTCGGGACCTATCCCCTGATGCGCTGGCGCATGCAGCGCGCCGAGCAGGGCGACGAGATGTATCTCGGTCTCGCGAAATGGGGTCGTGAACGCAAGGAGATGATCGACGAGATCTATGCGCAGGTCGCCGAACGCGGGCCGATCGCCGCCTCCGATATCGAAGGCCATAAGGGCAATGGCGGCTGGTGGGGCTGGAGCGAGGCCAAGCACGCCTTTGAATGGCTGTTTTGGGCCGGCCGCATCACCACCGCCCACCGGCGCGGCTTCGAACGCTATTACGACCTGCCCGAGCGCGTTTTGCCGCAGGCGGTGCTCGATCTGCCCGTGCCATCGGTCGAGGACGCGCATCGCGAATTGCTGCGCATTTCCGCCCGCGCCCATGGCATCGCGACTTATGGCGACCTGCGCGACTATTTCCGCTTGGCGCCCGGCGATACGAAGGACCGCATCGAGGAATTGGTCGAAACGGGCGAATTGCTGCCGGTGCGCGTCGAAGGTTGGGACAAGACCGCCTATCTCCACAAGGACGCGCGCATCCCGCGCCGTATCGAGGCACGCGCCCTGCTCGCGCCCTTCGATCCGGTCGTCTTCGAACGCACCCGAACGGAGAAACTCTTCGACTTCCGCTATCGCATAGAGATCTACACGCCGGCCGCAAAGCGCCAGTATGGCTACTATGTGCTGCCGTTCCTGCTCGGCGACCGGATCGTCGCGCGCGTCGATCTCAGGGCCGATCGGCCGGCGAGCGTGCTGCGCGTCCATGCCGCCTATGCCGAGGGCGGCGCGCCGCCTGAGACAGCCGCCCAGCTCTTCGACGAGTTGAAGCAGATGCAGGCATGGCTCGGCCTGGAGGCGATCGAAGTCACGCCGGCCGGCGACCTTGGTCCAGCGCTGGCCGACATCGAGATGTCGTAGCCGCGTTGACAGGCACCCAGCCGTAAGCCTAAATCCGCAGCAGACGGTCTTCTCCCGGCAAAGGGAGGAGCCAAGAGGGAATGCGGTGCGGGCAAGAATGCCCAAATCCGCGGCTGTCCCCGCAACTGTAAGCGACGAGCCTCGGCCGAAAACCACTGGGATGTTCCCGGGAAGGCGGCATTCAAGGCGACGACTCGCGAGCCAGGAGACCTGCCGTCTGAGACTTAAAGTATCCGAATGCCCGGCGGGTTTTCCGGGCAAGGAGCCCTGGTTTTGGACAGCAACGGCAGTTTTCCGGCAAACAATGCGGATATTTCAACCGAGCCCGACCCGCTGGCCGGCGTGACCGTCATCGTCTGCTCGTCATGCCGCGACGAGACCGGCTCGGACGCGCACCCGCGCGCCGGTGCCCTGCTGGCCGAAGGCACGCGCCGCGCCGCCTCGGGCGAAAACATCCGCATCCGCACGGTAGAATGCCTCGGCAATTGCAAGCGCCGCCTGAGCGCGGCGCTTCTGCGCGACGGCTGCTGGAGCTATGTCTTCGGCGATCTGGAGGCGACCAGCGGCCCAGACCTCGTCGCCGGCGCAAAACTCTTCGCCACCTCGACCGATGGCCTCATCCCGTGGCGCGGCCGGCCTGAATCCCTCAAGCGCGGCCTCGTTGCCCGTATCCCTCCCCTCGACCTGCTGAAGGACTGACCATGACCGCGCCAGATTCGTCCGCCAACCTCTCCCGTGTTCCCTGTACCGTCGTCACCGGCTTCCTCGGCGCCGGCAAGACGACGCTGATCCGTAACCTGCTCGAAAACGCCAAGGGCAAGCGGCTAGCCATCATCGTCAACGAGTTCGGCGACGTCGGCATCGACGGCGAGATCCTGAAAAGCTGCGGCGTCGACGCCTGCCCGGAGGAAAACATCGTCGAGCTTGCCAATGGCTGCATCTGCTGCACGGTCGCCGACGACTTCGTACCGGCGCTCGACCAGATCCTGTCGCGCACGCCGAGGGTCGACCACATCCTGATCGAGACCTCGGGTCTGGCCCTGCCGAAGCCGCTCGTCCAGGCCTTCCAGTGGCCGACGGTGAAGAGCCGCGTCACGGTCGACGGTGTCATCGCCGTGGTCGACGGCCCGGCGCTGGCCGACGGCCGCGTCGCCTCCGACATGGATGCGCTGCAGGCCCAGCGCGCCGCGGACGGCTCGCTCGACCATGACGATCCGGTCGAGGAGGTGTTCGAGGACCAGATCGCCTGCGCCGACCTGATCATCCTGTCGAAGAGCGACCTGATGGACGCGGCGGGCTCGGCTCGCGCCAACGCCGTCATCGGTAAGCATGTGGCGCGCGCGGTCAAGGTCGTGCCGACCACCCAGGGAAAGGTCGATCCATCCGTGCTGCTCGGCCTCGGGCTCGCCGTCGAGGACGACATCGAGAACCGCAAGACCCACCATGACAACGAGCTCGACCACGAGCATGACGATTTCGATTCCTTCGTCATCGACATCCCGTCGATCTCGAACCCGGACGAACTGGCAAAGCGCGTCGCCACCGCGGCCGAGCAGGAAAACGTGTTGCGCGTCAAAGGTTTCGTCGAAGTCGGCGGCAAGCCGATGCGGCTTCTGCTGCAGGCCGTCGGCCCCCGCGTCAACCACTATTACGACCGCGCCTGGGCGGCTGAGGACGACCGCCGCTCGCGGCTCGTCGTCATCGGCCTCAAGGGGCTGAACCGCCCCGCGATCGAACGTATCCTTGCAGGCTGAGGCCAACACGAACAACGATGCATATCCTCACCACGACATCCGCTTCGCTCGACGATCTCGCCGAGCCGATCGATCTCAGGCAGACGCCTGCGGATATCGTGGCGCTGTCCTTCACCGACAGCGACCTCGCCGGACTGGCCGCCGCCTGGAAAGCCGACGCCGGACGACTGCCCTCGATGCGGCTCGCAGCACTGCGTGATCTCCGCCATCCGATGTCGGTCGACCTGTGGATCGACAGCGTCGCCCGCCACGCCAGGGTCATCCTGGTCCGCATCCTCGGTGGTTATGACTGGTGGCGCTATGGCTGCGACCAGCTGGCGGCGGTGGCGCGCGAGCGCGGCATCGAGCTCGCGCTGTTGCCCGGCGAAAGCCATGACGAGGACCACCGCCTGATTGAAGCTTCGACGCTGCCGCGCGCCGAGTTGGACGCCTTGCTCGGCTATTTCCGCGAAGGCGGCCCGGCCAATATGAGCGCGCTGGTGCAAAGATTGGCGAGGCTGGCGGGGTCGGATGCGGCCGTGGCCGCGCCGGTCGGTGTGCCGAAAGCCGGGTTTTATGAGCCGGGGTTGGGCGTCGTGGAAAAACCAGTCCTATCGAGCGTTGGCGATCCTTCGCCCCCCCCTCTGTCCTGCCGGACATCTCCCCCGCAAGGGGGGAGATCGGCCGGCACCGGGCCTGGCGCTTTTTCTTCATCTGCAGGAAAAGAGCCATCTGCAACATCCGCGATTGGCGAAACCGTCAACGACAGAGCAATCTCCCCCCTTGAGGGGGAGATGTCCGGCAGGACAGAGAGGGGGGCGACCGAACGCGACGCTGGCAACCTCACCCCGGTCATCCCCATCCTCTTCTACCGCTCGATGCTGCTTGCTGCCGACGTGGCGCCCATAGACGCACTGGTGGAGGCGCTGCGCTCGGAAGGCTTGGCACCGGTCCCGATCTTCGTCTCCAGCCTCAAGGACCCAGCATCCCTGGCCTTCGTCGAAAACGCCCTCGCCTCACTGAACCCATCCGCCATCATCACCGCCACGGCCTTCGCCTCCGGAGCGGAACCCGGCGCCGAGACCGTGTTCGACCGCGCCGGCGTGCCGGTCTTCCAGGTGATTGTCGCCACGACAAGGCGCGAGGTTTGGGAAAAGAACAAGCGTGGCCTGGCGCCCGCCGATCTCGCCATGCATGTCGTCCTGCCCGAGCTCGACGGCCGTATCCTTGCCGGTGCGATCTCCTTCAAGGGCGAGGTCGAGACCGATCCGGCGCTGGCCTTCCGCGCCTTCGCCAACCGGCCGGAAGCAGACCGGGTTGCGCAAGTTGCCCGGCGTATCGCGGCGTTTATCCGCTTGCAGCGGACGGCACGGGCCAAGCGCAAGCTGGCAATCCTGATACCGGATTATCCGAGCGCGCCCGGACGGACCGGCTACGCTGTCGGGCTTGATGTGCCGTCGAGCGTGCTCGCCATGTTGCAGGACCTGAAGGAACAGGGCTATGCGGTTGACGGGATTCCGCAATCGCCGCGCGCGTTACTGGATGTGCTGGAGCGCAGCGGCTGCGGGATGGGACTGGAGAACTATCTCGACTTCTCCAAAGACCTGCCGGTAGAGGCTACCGCCGCGGTAGAAGCCGCATGGGGGAAGGCAGAAGAGACAGGTTTGCGCCAACCTTCACAAACGACCACCGCAACTTTCCCCTTCCGCGCTGCGACCTTCGGCAATATCACCGTGGCGCTCGCTCCCGACCGCGGCCGCTCCGCCGACCGCCGCGCCGATTATCACGACCCGACCCTCCCCCCGCGCCACGAGTTGATCGCCTTCGGCCTTTGGCTCCAGAAATCGCTCGCCATTCACGCCATCGTCCATGTCGGCGCGCACGGCACGCTCGAATGGCTGCCTGGCAAGACGGTGGCGCTTTGCGACGCCTGCTTTCCGGAGATCGTCACCGGCTCGTTGCCGGTCATCTATCCGTTCATCGTCTCCAATCCGGGCGAGGCGGCGCAGGCCAAGCGCCGCATTTCGGCCGTCACGCTCGGCCATCTGCCGCCGCCGCTGACCGGCGCCGGCCTCGACGAGGCCCAGCAGAGGCTGGAAAGGCTGGTCGACGAATACGCTCAGGCCGACGGCCTAGACCGCCGCCGCCGCGATCGGCTGGCCAGGCTCATTGTCGACACCGCGCTGAAGTCCGGCCTGGCGGCCGAAGCCGGCGTTGCCGGCGCCGATGCTCCGGACGAAGCGCTGCGCCGCATCGACGCCTGGCTTTGCGACCTCAAGGATTTCGCCGTGAAGGACGGGCTTCATGTCTATGGCCGTGCGCCGGAAGACGAAGCCGATCCGCTGCGCCGCCAAAGCGCAGCGGCCGAAAAGGCGGCCCTCCTCGCCGCGCTCGACGGCCGCCACATCAAGGCCGGACCGGCCGGTGCGCCGGCGCGCGGCCGCTCCGACGTGCTGCCCACCGGCCGCAACCTCTTCACCTCCGACCCGCGCACCATGCCGACGCCGACCGCCTATGAGCTCGGCCAGGCGGCAGCGGAAGAAGTGGTGCGCAGCTACATGCAGAGCCACGGCGACTGGCCGCGCTCGCTGGTCATCGACCTCTGGGGCTCGGCCTCCTTGCGCACCGGCGGCGAGGAGATCGCCCAAGGCCTGGCCTTGATGGGCTGCCGCCCGCAATGGGATGCCGCCACCGGCCGCGTCACCGGCATAGAGGTGCTGCCGCCGGCAGCGCTCGGCCGCCCGCGCATCGACGTCACATGGCGCATTTCCGGCCTGTTCCGCGACATGTTCCCGACCCAGATCGCGCTGATCGATGCGGCGGCCAACGCGGTCGCCTGCCGTGACGAGGACGATTCCGAAAACCCGCTCGCCGCCGCGACCCGCGCCCAAGGCAAGGTCAGCCCGCGTATTTTCGGCACCTCGCCCGGCACCTATGGCGCCGGTGTCGAGGATTTGCTGTCGCGCGGCGAATGGGGCGTGCGCGAGGAAATCGGCCGCGCCTATCTCGATGCCACCTCGCACGCTTATGGCGGCGCAGACGGCGAAGCCATTTCGGCGCCCGGCGCTTTCGAAGGCCGCATCGCCGAAGCCGATCTCCTCGTCCACACCGGCGACGACCCGGGCCGCGACATCCTCGAAGGCTCGGCCGACGTCGCCTTCATCGGCGGATTTTCGGCAGCGCTTGCCGCGCTCGGCAGGAACGCCGACGTTATCGTGCTCGACACGACCGATCCGAAGAAACCGAAGCCACGCTCGGTCGGCGAAGCCGTTTCCCGCGTGGTGCGCGCCCGTGCCGTCAATCCACGCTTCATCGCCGGCCAGATGCGCCACGGCCCGCGCGGCGCCTCGGAATTCGCCGAGACGGTCGACCGTCTTGTCGGCTTCGCCGAGACCACGCACGCCATATCGGGCGCGTTGATCGAGGCGGTTCACGACGCCTATCTCGGCGACGCGAACGTCCGCGCCTTTATCCTGCGCGAGAACCCGGCGGCAGCGAAGGTCATCGCCGAGCGCTTCCTGTCGGCACGGCGGCGCGGCCTCTGGCACCCGCTCAGGAATTCCATCGACGACGATCTCGCGGCCTTGATCGCCGAGGCCCAGGCAAGCGGGGTGGCGGCATGAACGCCTTTTCGCGGCGCGGCGCCTGCCCTGCCCTCAGCGCGCCGATGCAGACCGGCGACGGACTGCTCGTGCGGCTCAATCCGGTCGCTGGAGGACTTTTGCCCAAGTCACTGATCGGACTCGCCGAATCCGCCTTGCGCCACGGCAATGGCATCATGGAAGTGACCGCGCGCGGCAGCCTGCAGATCCGCGGCCTGACGGCGGAAAGTGCGAGGCTGCTGGCAGGTGAGGTGGATGCGCTGGGCATCGCGGTACGCAGCGGGATGCCCGTCGAGACCGGTCCGCTGGCGGGGATCGATCCGCAGGAGATTGCCGATCCGCGCGTGCTGGCTGAGGGGATACGGGTGGCGATCGACGAGGTTGGGCTGACGGCGAGACTGGGGCCGAAGGTGTCGGTGGTTATCGACGGCAGCGGACAGTTGACGATGGATGCCGTGACGGCCGACGTGCGGCTGAAGGCGGTGCGGGCCGATGCGGGCATCCAGTGGAACGTATCGGTTGCCGGCGACGCGCGAAGTGCGAAGCCTCTAGCCACTGTCGATGCGGATGCGGGGCGCGACATTACAGTTGCCGCACTCCGGATGGTCGCCGAAAAGGGCCGGGAGGCACACACACGGGACTTATCTGAGCGACAGCTCAATTCACTCGCAAGTTGGCACTCCGTCACCCCCCCCTCTGTCCTGCCGGACATCTCCCCCGCAAGGGGGGAGATCAGCAGTTCTGCCGCAGGCTCCATTTCTGCAAACATGGCAATTGGCGCAACGTCCGCGATCGGCGAAAGCCCAGATGAGAGATCAATCTCCCCCCTTGCGGGGGAGATGTCCGGCAGGACAGAGGGGGGGGCGCAGGAACGCCGGCCTGCGAGAAGTCCTATTGGCGCGTTCAAACTCAGCAAAAGCCAAGCCCTCGGCATCGGCCTACCCTTCGGCAGCATGCCGGCGCAATCCCTCATCAATCTCGCCAGCCAAGCTTCGCACCTCGGTGCCACCGAAATCCGCCTCGCCCCAGGCCGCGCCTTGCTCTTCCTCGGTCTCTCCGCCCCCTCCTCCCTGCAAGCCTCCGCCGCCACGCTCGGCTTCGTCACCTCCCCCATCGACCCTCGCACCCGCATCGCCGCCTGTCCCGGCACGCCGGCTTGCGCCTCCGGCCGCATCGCCACCCGCGCCATCGCCGAGGCAATTGCAGCGCAAAGCGCCGATCTCTTCGACGCCTCGCTCACGCTGCACATTTCCGGCTGCGCCAAGGGCTGCGCGCATCCGGGTGCAGCAGCGCTGACATTGGTCGGCGACGAAAACGGAGCCGGACTTGTCGTGGACGGGACGGCAAAGGCCCTTCCTGCCGGATACAGGCCGGGCTATGACGCCGCGCGCGGGGTCGCCGGCATCGCGGCGGCAGTCCGCAGTGAACGACATCAAGGCGAAACCGCGGCTGCCTGCCTGGCAAGGCTTGGCGCGGCCGCCATCGCTGAACTCTATCGACGGAACTGAGCATGGCCGCCTACGACTACATCCACGACGGCACGGCGATCTACGAGCGCTCTTTCGCCATCATCCGCGCCGAGGCGGACCTGTCGCGCTTTTCCGAGGCGGAAGCGGATGTCGCGATACGCATGATCCATGCCTGCGGCCACGTCGAGGCCGCCAGCCATTTCGTTTTCTCGAACGGCTTCGTCGATGCTGCCCGCGCGGCCCTTGCCGCCGGCGCGCCGATCTTCTGCGATGCCGAGATGGTCGCTCACGGCGTCACGCGCGCCCGCCTGCCGGCCGGCAACGAGGTGATCTGCACGCTGCGCGACCCGCGCACACACGAAATCGCCAGGGAAATCGGCAACACCCGCTCGGCCGCGGCCATCGACCTCTGGGGCGAACGGATAGCCGGATCGGTCCTTGCCATCGGCAACGCGCCGACCGCGCTTTTCTATCTGCTGGAAAAACTGCGCGACGGCGCGCCGAAACCGGCCGCGATCATCGGCATGCCGGTCGGCTTCGTCGGTGCCGCCGAATCCAAGGACGCGCTGGCCGAGAATTCCTACGGCGTGCCCTACGCCATCGTGCGCGGCAGGCTGGGCGGCAGCGCCATGACGGCGGCCGCGCTCAACGCATTGGCGAGGCCGGGCCTGTGAACGCTCTTCCTAAAGGCAGGCTCGTCGGCGTCGGCACTGGTCCTGGGGATCCCGAACTCCTGACGCTGAAGGCGGCGCGCGCGCTGGCCGAGGCCGACGTCGTGGCCTATTTCGCCAAGCGCGGTAACAACAGCAATGCGCGCGCCATCGTCGAGGCGCGCTTCCGGCCGGACATGATCGAGCTGCCGCTGCTCTACCCGGTGACGACCGAGATCGACAAGGATCACGACGACTACCGCGCGCAGATCACCGATTTCTATGAGCAGTCGGCCGAACAGGTCGCCGGACACCTCAGCGCCGGCAAGATGGTCGCGGTGCTGTCTGAGGGCGACCCGCTGTTCTATGGCTCCTACATGCACCTGCACGTGCGCCTCGCGCACCGCTTCCCGACCGAGGTCATTCCCGGAATCACCGCCATGTCCGGCTGCTGGTCGGCGACCGGCCTGCCGATCGTCCAAGGCGACGATGTGCTGACCGTGCTGCCCGGCACGATGAGCGAGTTCGAGCTGACGCGACGCCTCGCCGACACCGATGCCGCCGTGATCATGAAGGTCGGCCGCAATCTGCCGAAGATCCGCCGCGCTCTGGAAGCAACCGGCAAGCTGGCGAAGGCCGTCTATGTCGAGCGCGGCACCATGCCAGGCAGCGTCTCGATGCGGCTTGCCGAAAAGCCGGACGACAAGGCGCCCTATTTCGCCATCGTGCTGGTCGCAGGCTGGTCGGCCAGGCCCGGAGCCCCCGGAGCAAAGCCATGAGCGGCCGCCTCACGGTCATCGGCCTTGGCCCCGGCAATGCCGACCAGGTCACGCCGCAGGCAAGCCATGCCGTGGCCGAGGCTTCCTTCTTCTATGGCTACAAGCCCTATCTCGACCGGCTTGAGCTGCGCCCTGACCAGACCCGCATTGCTTCCGACAATCGCGAGGAGCTTGCCCGTTCCAACGAAGCGCTGGCCAAGGCAGCCGAAGGCTACAACGTCGCCGTCGTTTCCGGCGGCGATCCCGGCGTCTTCGCCATGGCTGCGGCCGTCTGCGAGGCGATCGAAGCCGGGCCTCCCGAGTGGCGAGCCGTTGACCTTGTGGTCGTTCCCGGCGTCACCGCCATGCTTGCGGTTGCCGCCCGCATCGGCGCGCCGCTCGGCCATGATTTCTGCGCTATCTCGCTCTCCGACAATCTGAAGCCCTGGGAGCTGGTCGAGCTGCGCCTGCTGGCGGCGGCCGGCGCCGGCTTCGTCATCGCGCTTTATAACCCGATCAGCAAGGCGCGCCCCTGGCAGCTCGGCCGCGCCTTCGAATGCCTGAAGGCGATCCTGCCCGGCACCACGCCGGTGATCTTCGGCCGCGCCGCCGGCCGGCCGGACGAGCGCATCGAGGTGTTTTTGCTGGCGGATGCCGATGCGGCAAAGGCCGATATGGCGACCTGCATCATTATCGGTTCACCCGAGACCCGCATCATCAAGCGCCGCGAAAAACCCGCGCTGGTCTACACGCCGCGTTCGGCAACGGGGTCGAACAGATGATCGACCACCGCGGCCAGAGCATCGACGGTTTCAGCCGAGGAAACGTCCGGCAAGATCGGGCGGCGGATCATGACCACCTCGATGCCGAGCGCCCGCGCCGCGGCGATCTTGCCGTAGGTAGCAGCGCCGCCGCTGTTCTTGGAAACGACCGCGTCGATCCTGTATTTTTCGAGCAGCGCCCGTTCATCCGCTTCGGCAAACGGCCCGCGCGCCAGGACGTACTGCGCATCCGGCACCGCGAGCTCCAGCTCGACCGGATCGACGCTGCGGATCAGATAGCGGTGCTGCGGAGCAGCCTCGAAACCGCCGGCCTCCTGCCGGCCGATTGCGAGGAACACGCGGCGCGGTGGCGTGCCAAGTGCTTCAACCGCTTCCGCGACACTGTTCACCAGCGTCCAGCGATCGCCCGCGACAGGCTCCCAGCCAGGACGCCGCAGCGCAAGAATCGGCACGCCGGATTGCCGCGCCGCTTCGGCGGCATTGGCCGAGATACGAGCGGCGTAGGGGTGCGTGGCGTCGATCAGCAGATGGACATGCTCCTCGCGAAGATACGCATCCAATCCCTCCGCGCCGCCAAAGCCGCCGGTACGCACCGGCACGCCTTGCGCGACCGGGCTTTCGGTTCGCCCGGCCAGCGACAGCGTGACCGAGAAATCCGTGCGATGGGCGAGCTTTCCCGCCAGTTGCCGGGCTTCCGTCGTTCCGCCGAGGATCAGGATACGGTGGGTCATCATGCCTGCTAAGGGTCCGCGCGCCGCCAAGCTCGCCTCAAGGTGGCTCACCATCGTCGGCATCGGCGAGGACGGTGTAGCGGGTCTCGGCGAGGAGGCCAAGCAGCGCATCGCGCAGGCTGAAGTCGTGTTCGGCGGCAAGCGGCATCTCGCGCTCGTCTCGAACTTGGCCAAGGGCGAAGCGCGCCAATGGCCAACGCCGTTCGACACCGAAATGCGCGACGTGCTGGCGCTCAAAGGCAAGAAAATCTGCGTGCTGGCTTCAGGAGACCCGTTCTTCCACGGTGTCGGCGTCACGCTGGCCCGCAAGGTCAAGCCGGATGAGATGCTGGTGCTGCCGGCGCCGTCGTCGCTGTCGCTGGCCGCGTCCCGTCTCGGCTGGACCTTGCAGGACGTCGAGACCATCTCGCTGCACGGCCATTCGATCGATCTGATCCGGCCCCTGCTCCACCCCGGTGCGCGTATCCTTGCCCTCACATCGGACGGCGACGCACCGGCAGCCATCGCAGCACTGCTCGACGAACTCGGCTTCGGCCCTTCGCGGTTGACGGTCCTTGAGGCGCTGGGCGGTGCGGATGAAGCGCGTCGAAGCTCCCGCGCCGATGCCTTCGACCTCAAAAACATCAACCCGCTCAACGTGCTGGCGCTCGAAATTGAACCGACGCCCGATGCGCGCATCCTGCCTTTGACGGTTGGCCTTGCCGATCATCTGTTCGAGCATGACGGCCAGATCACCAAGCGCGAGATACGCGCCATCACGCTGTCGGCGCTGGCGCCAAGGCGCGGTGAGTTGCTGTGGGACATCGGCGCCGGTTCCGGTTCGATCGGCATCGAATGGATGCTGGCGCACCCCTCGCTGCGCGCCATCGCCATCGAGGCCAACGACGAACGCGCCGTCCGCATCGCCCGCAACGCCGCGCATTGCGGCGTGCCCGGCCTTGTCGTGGTCGAAGGCGCCGCGCCCAAGGCGCTCGCCAAACTGGAAAAGCCGGATGCGATCTTCATCGGCGGCGGCGGCAGCGATGCCGGCGTGCTGGAGAAGGCGATCAAGGCACTGCGTGCCGGCGGCCGGCTGGTCGCCAACGCGGTGACGCTGGAAATGGAGGCGCTGCTTCTCGACCAGCACAACAGGCGCGGCGGCGATCTGACCCGCATCGCCCTTTCGCGCGTTTCGCCGGTCGGTTCCATGCAGGCGTGGCGACCGGCCATGCCGGTTACGCAGTGGAGCTGGGTGAAGCCATGATGGTCGCGGGCATCGGCAGCCGAAAGGGCGTTGGCGTCGAAGACGTGCTGGCGGCAATAGAAACCGCGCTCGAAGCGCATGGCCTGGCGACGACGGCGCTTTCGGCTCTGGCAACGGCCGAGTTCAAACGCAACGAAGAGGCCATTTTTGCTGCCGGCCGTGAGCTCAACCTTCCCGTGATAGTGGTAGATGTTGCTGGTTCCGAACCGCCGCTCCCCCTCACCCAGCCTCCGCTTCGCTCGGCTGACCTCTCCCCGAGGGGAGAGGAGATTGCCGCCGCCGCCGGCCTCTTCTCCCCAGCGGGGAGAAGGTGGCCCGAAGGGCCGGATGAGGGGGCCGCCTCGCTCAACCTCTCGCAGCGTCTTGCCGGCATGCCGTCGGTTTCGGAAGCCTCGGCCCTTGCCGTCGCCGGTAAGGGCGCAAAGCTGCTTGGCCCGCGCACGGTGCTCGGCCCGGTCACCTGCGCCATCGCCGTTAGCGGAGACGCACAATGACCGTCCACTTCATCGGCGCCGGTCCGGGCGCGGCCGACCTCATCACCTTGCGCGGCAGCCGCCTGCTGGCGACCTGCCCCGTGTGTCTCTATGCCGGCTCGATCGTCGCGCCGGAGTTGCTGGAACATTGCGCACCCGGCACCAGACTGATCGACACCGCGCCGATGTCGCTCGACGAGATCGAGGCTGAGTATGTCGCTGCCCACAAAGCTGGCCACGACGTCTCCCGCCTGCATTCCGGCGACCTCTCGGTGTGGAGCGCGGTGGCCGAGCAGATCAGGCGGCTGGAAAAACACGGCATCCCTTACACGCTCACGCCCGGCGTGCCCTCCTTCGCGGCGGCAGCTGCAGCACTTCGCCGTGAGCTCACCATTCCCGAGCTCGCGCAAAGCCTGGTGCTGACGCGTGTTTCCGGCCGCGCCTCGAAAATGCCGCCGGGCGAGACGCTCGCTGGCTTCGGCCGCACCGGCGCCACGCTTGCCATTCATCTTGCCATCCACGCCATCGACCGTGTCGTCGCGGATCTGACGCCGCTCTACGGCGCCGAATGCCCGGTCGCGGTCGTCTTCCGCGCCTCCTGGCCGGACGAGCGCATCCTGATCGGCACGCTTGGTACGATCGAAGCGCTACTGGCGGAAAGCCCGATGGAACGCACGGCGATCATCTTCGTCGGCAGCGCGCTTGCAGCGCAGGATTTCGGCGAAAGCTCACTTTATGACGCCCACTACCAGCGGCGTTTTCGCGGACGGGACGGATTGTGAACGGCAGCGCCAATACGAACGGACGGGCAACGATCGAGCAGGCGCTGGCGCGGCTGAACTTCAAGCCGCGAGAGCTTGAGCCCGGCCATGTCTGGCTGGCTGGCGCCGGCCCCGGCGATCCCGGCTGCCTGACGCTGGAGGTGCTGGCCGCACTCGGGCAATGCGACGCGCTGGTCTATGACGCGCTGGTCTCGCCGGATGTCGTCGCGGTCGCCGAAGGCGCCGAGCTTTTCTACGCCGGAAAACGCGGCGGCCAGCCCTCGATGAAACAAGACGACATCAACACCCTGCTGGTGCGGCTGGCGCGTGAAGGCCGTCGTGTCGTGCGGCTTAAGGGCGGCGACCCCTATATTTTCGGTCGCGGCGGCGAAGAGGCTTTGGCGCTCGCGGGCGAAGGAATTCCGTTCCGCGTGCTCTCCGGCCTGACCTCCGGTCTCAGCGCCCTTGCCGCCACCGGCATTCCCGCCACCATGCGCGGCATCAACAAGGCCATCATCCTCGCCACCGGCCACGCCGCCGGCACCGATGACGACCTCGATTGGGCGGCGATCGCCCGCACCGGCCAGCCGGTCGTCGTCTACATGGGCATGGCCAATCTGCCGCTGATCGCTGCCGCCCTGCTCGCGGGCGGGCTCGCGCCGTCAACTCCCGCGGCGGTAATCGTCGCCGCGACCACGCCGCAGGAACGCATTATCGCCGCGACGCTGGCGACCATCGCAGAAGAGGCTGCGGCCGCCGGGCTCGCCTCGCCGGCGCTGATCGTCGTCGGCGGCATCGTCGCCATGCGCGCGGCACTGGCGGGTCAGACATGACGGCGCGCGCGATCATCATCGGCGCGCCGCGCTCGGGCTCGGGCAAGACCAGTGTCACCATCGGCCTGTTGCGCGCGCTCGCCCGGCGTGGACTGAAGGTGCGCGGCGCGAAATCCGGACCGGACTATATCGACCCGGGCTTCCACACGGCCGCCACGGGCCTCTCCGGCGTCAATCTGGACAGCTGGGCGATGTCGCCTTCCCTGCTCAACGCGCTGGCAACGCAGGCAACGGATGATGCCGAATACGTCATCCTCGAAAGTGCGATGGGCCTGTTCGACGGCATCCCCGCGCCGCAAGGCCGTTCCGGCTCGGCCGCCGATCTCGCCCGGCTCTACGGCCTGCCGGTGCTTCTGGTGCTCGACGTTTCCGGACAGTCGACCACGGCCGCCGCCGTCGCCAAGGGTTTTGCCACTTACGATCCGGACGTACGCATGGCAGGCGTCGTGCTCAACCGCCTCGGCAGCGAACGCCACCGGCGACTGTCGGGCGATGCGATCGAGGCGATCGGCCTGCCGGTGGTCGGCGCCATCCTGCGCGATCCGACGCTCAACCTGCCGGAACGGCATCTCGGCCTCGTCCAGGCCGGCGAATACGAGAACCTGATGGCGCATCTCGACCGGCTGGCCGACATGGTCGAGAAGTCGCTCGACATCGACGCCATCCTGGCGCTGGCGACACCGCTGGAACCGGCGGCTGGCGACTTCGGCGATGCATTGCAGCCGCCGGGACAGCGCATCGCGCTGGCGGAGGATGCCGCCTTCACCTTCCTCTATCCGCATGTCGCCGCGCATTGGCGCAAGGCCGGCGCCGAGATCGTGCCTTTCTCGCCGCTTGCCGACGAAGCCCCCTCACAGGACTGCGATGTCTGCTGGCTCCCCGGCGGCTATCCCGAACTGCATGCCGGCAAGCTCGCGGCCGCGACGAACCTGCAGGCCGGAATGGCGCGGTTCGCCGCAACAAAGCCGGTTCATGGCGAGTGCGGCGGCTTCATGGTGCTCGGCGAAGTGCTGGAGGATGCGGACGGGCAAAGCCACAAGATGCTCGGCCTGCTCGGACATTCGACCAGCTTCGCCAAGCGCAAGATGAACCTCGGCTATCGCGAGGCGCGTCTGCGCGCCGCCTGCCCGCTGGGGCCCGAAGGCACGTTGATCCGCGGCCACGAATTCCACTACGCGCAGATGCTTGCTGCCGGCAATGACGAGCCGCTGGCCGATCTTGCCGACGGCCAGGGCAATCCGCTCGGCGCTTCCGGCTACCGGCGTGGCCATGTCAGCGGCACCTTCTTCCATGCCATTGCGAGGGGCGCATGAGAGGTCCTTCCGCACCCCGGCAAGTGCTCGACGATATCGGCCTCAGCCTCGTCTTTTTCACCAGGCTGAGGCTTCCCTCGAGCGATTTCGGCGGCCGCAGCCTTGCCGACGCGATCTGGGCGGCGCCCTTTGCCGGTCTTGCGGTGGCGATCATCGGCGCGCTCGTCTATGCCATCGCCACTGTCTTCGGCCTCGCCACCGGACCGGCCTCGGCACTCGCGCTTGCCGCGACAATGCTCGTCACCGGCTGCCTGCACGAGGATGGGCTTTCCGACATCGCCGACGGCTTCGGCGGCGGCAGGACACGCGACCGGAAACTGGAGATCATGCGCGACAGCCGCATCGGCGCCTATGGCGCCGCGGCACTCGGCGTCTCGCTGCTCATTCGCTGGAGTGCGCTTTCGGAGCTGGCCGGCCCCGGCCACGTCTTTCTGGCATTGCTCGCCGCGCATGCCGGCTCGCGCGGCCTGTTCGGCGCCTTCATGCACCTTCTGCCCCCGGCCCGCAGCGACGGCCTGTCGGCAGGCGCCGGCACCGTCACCGCCGAGACCGCCTTTGTCGGCGCTGCGCTCGGCACTGTGGCGCTGCTGGCGCTCGGCCTCGGCGGCGCAATCGCGGCGCTCATCTTGCTCGGCCTGAGCTTCATGGCGTTCCGCACGCTTTGCCTCAGCCAGATCGGCGGCCAAACCGGCGACACGATCGGCGCGCTGCAGCAGCTCGGCGAGATCGCGGTGCTGCTTACCGCTTCCGTTTGCCTTTCTTGATTCTTTTTGGAGACCTTGCCCCCATGTCCCCCCAACCATCCTCGTTCAAATCGCTCGAAGACCTTCGCGCCGCCTGCCTCGATCTGCCTGCCGGCAGCGACACCGCGGCAAGCGCCGTCGCCCGCCGCCAGGAAACGCTGACCAAGCCGCCGGGCAGTCTCGGCCGGCTGGAAACCATTGCCGCCTGGCTGGCGCGCTGGCAGGGCCGCGACATGCCGCGGCTCGATGCCGTGAAAGTCTTCGTCTTCGCCGGCAACCACGGCGTCACCGCGCAGGGCGTGTCGGCCTATCCGTCGGAAGTCACTGTCCAGATGGTGGCGAACTTCGCCGACGGGGGTGCTGCCATCAACCAGCTCGCACGCATCGCCGGCGCCAGGCTCGACGTCATCCCGCTCGATCTCGATCACCCGACCGGCGATTTCACGATAGCGCCGGCTATGGACGAGAAAGCGTTCCTCGCCGCCGTCTCGGCCGGCTACGATGCCGTGACCGACGATCTCGACCTCGTCTGCTTCGGCGAGATGGGCATCGGCAACACGACGCCTGCGGCGGCGATCTCGACCGCCCTTTTCGGTGGCGGCGCGGAAAAATGGACCGGACGCGGCACCGGCGTCGACGACGCAGGCCTGAGCCGCAAGATCACCGCTATCGAGGCAGGCCTCGAGCGTCACGCCGATTCGCTCTCCGACCCTTTGAAGATCGCGGCTGCCCTTGGCGGGCGTGAGCTTGCGGCGATCCTCGGCGCCACGCTCGCCGCGCGCAAAAACAACGTGCCGGTGCTGCTCGACGGCTTCGTCTGCACTGCCGCCGCAGCACCTCTGGCGAGGCTCCACCCGACCGGCCTCGCCCACACCATCGCCGCCCATGTCTCGGCCGAAGCCGGCCACCGCCGCCTGCTCGAGGCGCTCGGACTGCCGCCGCTGCTCGATCTCGGCATGCGGCTCGGCGAAGGCTCCGGCGCCTGCCTTGCCGTCAACATCGTCCGCTCGGCGCTGGAATGCCATGCAAGGATGGCGAGCTTCGCCGAGGCAGGCGTCTCGGAAAAATGACGGGACGTCCCAACGGATTGGTCCGCCCTTGCGCAATTTCTGTTTCTACAAATCGGCTTAAAATTATCTAAATTTAGCGGATTTGGCAGCTGCACTGATCTGACGCAAGATCAGTTAAAGATCCTATTACCAATAATTGCGGATGATTTGTGACTATCATCACAGATCAAACTCCGACGCCATGCCAAATCGTACCTCGTCACTATTCCAGTATTGAGGTTTCTTCACAAACGGAGGAAGGCATGGCTCGTTCGATTAGAGTACTTTACCGGGGAATGAAGGGTATAATTCGTCAGAACTTCAATTGGGACCCGATCAACCTAGACTCTGTGGTGATCATAACAGCAGCGGAGTTTATACCTGCCTTCGGTGGCTTTGGTGGCGGACCGAAGACGCTTGGGCGCCCAAATCTTGGCTCCGCCAATGTTTATGTGACCAATGTTGGCCCCCACGGCGTGGCCGGCGGGGAAGCAGGAGGCGTTGAATTCCTTCTTCATGTCGACTGGGACAGCCCGTTGGACATCATTGCAACCATCACCGTTCTGGATGACATCGAGGAATTCTTCCAGGCGTAGGGGTCGTCTTCCACGGCCTAGTGCGGCATTGGCACATACGGCTTGATCCTGCGATCGCCAGTTGGGCATCAATCGTCATGAGAGCTGTCTGACGGCCGATCGTTGCAGGTCTTGAGCTTGAACAGCTCAATCCGCCGCGAAGGCGGGCCAAAAAGGAGAAATATCATGAGAAAAAATGGTGGGTGTGCACAGGATCGAACTGTGGACCCGCTGATTAAGAGTCAGCTGCTCTACCAACTGAGCTACACACCCACACCGCCGGAAACCCAGCGTCGGCGGGCATATAGCCGCCGCTTTCGGTGATGTCCAGCCCTGCCGGATCATTTCCCGACAAATCGCCCAATTGCCGCACCGGTCAGATGAAAAGCCGGCCTTCCGCCACCTTCACGGCATGGCCGCCGATGCGCGCGGAGGCCAGTTTTCCGGCCTCGACATTGAGCTCGAGCCGGATGCGCGAGGGCCTGCCCATTTCCAGCCCCTGCTCGATCCAGAGCTGCGAGGTGCCGTCGGTCGGGGCATCGAAATGCATGATGGCGCCGGCGAAGGCCGCCGCGGCCGAACCGGTTGCGGGGTCTTCGTAGGACGGATTGCCGGGCACGATCATACGCACATGAAAAGCGCTGTCGTGATGGACCCGCTCGCGGCAATAGACATACGGGCTGGCCATGGCCCATTCGCTCTTGCGCGGCGCAAGCTCCGACCACGCCTGGTTGTCGAGCCTGATCTTGGCCGCCTCCTCCAGTCCGGCAACGGGAATCGTCACATAAGGTACGCCGGCCGACCAGAAGGCGACGCGGTGATTCTCGAAGCCGATCTCGTGCGGGGCAAGTCCGAGCGCCGCGCCGATCGCTTCGGGATCGGACTTGAGTTCCAGCGGCTCCGGCAGTTTCGCGAGATCGAACTCGGCGAAGGTCGAGTCGCCATGCTTGCTCACCGCGCAACGCACTGGTCCGATATTCTCCTCCAGCACGAAAATGCCGGTCGCCTCGCCGGCCAGTTCGGCCAACGCGATCGCCGAACCGACTGTCGGATGCCCTGCGAAAGGCATTTCATAATCGGGCGTGAAGATGCGGATACGGTTGCGGTGCTTTGGATTGTCGGGAGACAGCACGAACACCGTCTCGGAAAGGTTGAATTCGCGCGCTATCGCCTGCATGGCGGCAGTGTCCAGCCCATCGCAGTCGAGCACCACCGCAAGCGGATTTCCGGCCAGCCTTTCGGTGGTAAACACATCGTAAAGCAAGTAATTGCGCGCCATGGAGAAAACCTTTCGCCCCGCCTCGAATTTCTGCCTCAATCCAAACATGAGGGAAATTTAATTTGAAATTCGAACCTTAAGGCCTGATTTGTGCACGGATAGGGACTTCAATTTCCAGCATAGGGGTCCAGCGTGGACCAGCTTGTCAATCCGCCAAACGCGGAATCCGATACTTCCATAGAGGCCGCGCTTGGGCTCGACCGTAAGGGCGTTAGCCGCAAGCGTCGCCGCTTCTGGCTCTACGCTCTGCTGGCGATAACGATCGTCGCAGCCGGCATTGCCTTCTATCAATGGTACGCCGCCGCGCCGCCCAGGATCGAATACGCCACTGTGCCTGCGGCGACCGCCGACCTCACCGTCGCGGTATCTGCCACGGGCACGCTGCAGCCGCTGACCCAGGTCGACATCTCCAGCGAGCTTTCGGGCATCGTCCGCTCGGTCGCGGCCAATGAAAACCAACAGGTCAAGAAGGGCGACGTGCTGGCGACGCTCGATACCGCCAAGCTGGAAGTGCAGATCGAGCGCGCCACCGCCTCCGCCAAGGCGGCGGCGGCAGCCGTCGAGACCGCCAAGGTGACCTTGCAGGAAAACGAGAACGCCGTGGTGCGCGCGGCGGCCCTCACCAAGCGCGGCATGGCGACGGACCAGTCGCTCGAAGCGGCGACCGCGACGCGCGATCGTTCGAAGGCGGCGCTGGACAGCGCCGAGGCCAACCTGGCCATCGCCCAGGCCGACCTCAAGGCGCAGCAGACCGACCTTGCCAAGAGCACCATCTATGCGCCCATCGACGGCATCGTGCTCACGCGCTCGGTCGATCCCGGCCAGACGGTCGCGTCCTCGCTGCAGGCGCCCGTGCTCTTCGTCATCGCCGCCGACCTGAGGAACATGGAATTGCAGGCTGCGGTAGACGAGGCCGATATCGGCGCGGTGAAGCCCGGCCAGCACGCCCGCTTCACCGTCGACGCTTTCCCGGACCGACCCTTCGACGCCGAGATCCGCGACATCTCCTACGCCTCGGTCACCACCGACGGCGTCGTCAGCTACAATGCGCGTCTCGAAGTCGACAATGGCGAGCTTCTGCTCAGGCCCGGAATGACGGCGACGGTCTCCGTCGTCACCCGGCAGGCCAAGGGCGTGCTTACCGTTCCCTCGACAGCCTTCCGCTATCGCCCGATGCAACGGGCGGACCGCGGCTGGAGCCTGCGCGACCTCTTCACCGGGCGCATGGGCCGCCCCAACCGGCAGCCAGAAGCGACGAAGGCGCCGACCGACGGCTCGCGCACGCTTTATGTGCTGGAGAACGGCCGGCCGCATCCGGTCAACGTCAAGATCGGTTCGACCGACGGCGAGTTGACCGAGATCACGTCCGGCCTCGACGAGGGCGCGCAGATCATCACCGGCGCGCAGCAGCGGAGCTGACCCGTGTCGGCTCCCCTGCTCATCACTTTCGACAAGGTCTGGAAGAGCTATGGCCAGGGCGAGGCCCGCGTGCATGCGCTGGCCGGCGTCGATCTCGCCATCCGGCGCGGCGAATTCGTCGCCATCATGGGTCCGTCCGGCTCGGGCAAGTCGACCGCCATGAACATCATCGGCTGCCTCGACACACCGACCGTCGGAACCTACTCTTTCATGGGCATCGACGCAGGCCGGCTCGACCGCAACCGCCGTGCCTTGCTGCGCAACCTCTATGTCGGCTTCGTCTTCCAGGGCTATAATCTCCTGCCGCGCACGACGGCGGCGGAAAATGTCGAGCTGCCGCTGATCTATCGCGGCGTTGCCGCGCGCAAGCGCCGCGATCTCGCCATGCAGGCGCTGGCCGAGGTCGGTCTTGTCGGGCGCGAGCACCACACGCCGGCCGAGCTTTCGGGCGGCCAGCAGCAGCGCGTGGCGATCGCCCGCGCCATCGTCACCAGGCCGACGCTGCTCGTCGCCGACGAACCGACCGGCAATCTCGATACGGCGCGCACGCATGAGATCATGGAGTTGCTGACCAGGCTCAACGTCGAGCTCGGGCTCTCCATCGTCATGGTCACGCATGAGGCCGATGTCGCCGGCTATGCCGGCCGCACCATCCGTTTCCTCGACGGCCATGTCGCTTCCGACACGATGAAGGCGGAGGCGGCATGATCTGGGAAACCGTCCGCCTTTCGCTGCGCTCGATCCGCCGCAACGTGCTGCGCTCATTCCTGACGTTGCTTGGCATCGTCATCGGCGTCGCGGCCGTCATTGCCATGCTCACCATCGGTTCCGGCACGACGGAGAAGGTGAAGGCCGATATTTCGAAGCTCGGCAGCAACCTGCTGGTCGTTCGCGCCGGCCGCCCGGCTGGACCCGGTGGCCCAGGAGGTCTCGACCAGGCGGTACGGCCGCTGGCCGAAAAGGACGTCGCCGCGCTGGTCGCGCATCTGAGCGGCGCGCGCGCGGTTTCGCCCGCCTCGCAAAAACAGGTCCGCGTCATCTTCGGCACCGAAAGCCTGACCTCGGGCGTGACCGGCACCGACAGCGCCTATCTCGACGCCCGCGACTGGAAGCTGGTTTCCGGACGGCCATTCAGCGATTCCGAAACGCGCGCCGGCGCCGGTGTCTGCCTGATCGGCGAAACAGTGCGCCAGCAATTCTTCGGCGCCGGCGATCCGGAGGGCGAGATCATCCGCGTCAACCGCACCTCCTGCAAGATCATCGGCCTGCTCGAGCCCAAGGGCTATACCGGCTTCGGCCAGGACCAGGACAATGTCGTCCTGATGCCATTGCACGCCTATCAGCGGCGCATCGCCGGCAACCGTGACATCGACAACATCTACATCGCCGCCGACGACCGCACGCCGACCACCGAGCTGCAGCCGCGCGTCGAGGACATTTTGCGCGACACGCGCCGCATCACGCCTGACCGCGATGCCGATTTCGCCATCCGCGACATGACCCAGATCGCCGATGCGATGACCAGCGCCACCACCACCATGACCGGCATGCTGGGCGCGGTGGCCGGCGTCAGCCTGCTGGTCGGCGGCATCGGCATCATGAACATCATGCTGGTCTCGGTCACCGAGCGCACGCGCGAGATCGGCATCAGGCTGGCCATCGGCGCGCATGAAAAACACATCCTCATCCAGTTCCTGGTCGAGGCGACGGTTCTGTCGCTCTTAGGCGGCATCATCGGCATCCTGATCGGGCTTTCGCTGGCAGGCCTCGCCTCGATGGCGCTGACGATACCCTTCGCGCCAAGCCCCGCCGTCATCCTGCTCGCCGTCGGCTTTTCGGCGCTGATCGGCATGGTGTTCGGCTTCTTCCCGGCGCTGCGCGGCGCACGTCTCGATCCGATCGACGCGCTGCGGCATGAATAGAGGGCAACAGAGCCAGGACCGTCCTAGTTGCCGTTGGCGAAATGCCACTCGACCAGCGGCTTCATGTGCGGCATCAACCCGTCCGGCAGATCGACGGCATTGCGGATGATAACCGGCCCCTCGATCTCGGGCTCCGACTCGGTGGCGACGAAGGCGCTGATGCGGCGCGCCAGCTCGTCTGCCGGCTCGGCCACCCGATAGTGTCGGACGATCACGGTGCCGCTCGCCGTCGATAGAGCATGATAGCGCTGCCCACGTTCAGCCTGCGACAGGTCGAGCCCGGTCTCTTCCCCCACCTCGCGGATCATGTTGAAGTCGACATCGACAAGGCCGTCGCGGAAGTCGACCGGCTCGAACGAGCCGGCGGCGAAATAGACGCGTCCGGCATTGACCGTATGCAAACCCATGCGGATCGCCACCAGCGCATTGTCGCCGGCGACCAGCATGGCATGCGCATAGGCATGCTCGGCGCCGGAATTCTCACGCCGTTTACGCCACAGCAGGAAGGTCGAATACTTCACCGCATGGCAGCGGCCAACGAGGCGATTGTCTCGGTAGGCAAGCTCTGAAAGCAGCACCACGGTGCCGTCGAACAGCGCCGGATTGGCCGCGATCTCCTGCCGCCAGTTCTCGGCGATCGCCTCTGCATTGCGCACCGCGAACGGGTGCGGGCCGGGATCCAGGCGGACGTCGATCGCGTCGACCGGCAGGATGATGTTGCGTGGCAGATCGAAACTCATCGGGTCACGCCATATCCAGAGTGATCGCCACAGGGCAATGGTCCGACGCCTTCGGCCTGTCCCAGCCGGCGCGCGGAAAACGTTCGACCTCCTGTCCGGGCGGAAAGATGGTGCGCCAGGGCTGGCCGCTGCGAATAATGTCGGGAACCGCGGTGGCGTTCTTCGCGGCCAGCGCCTTCGACAGGAGGATATAATCGAGCTGGCAGAGATGCCGCTCCTCCGGGCCGCGTGTGTGGTAGAAACTCCAGCGGTCGATCTCCGGCCGCCGTTCGACGACGTTCTCGCAAAAACCACCGGCGGTCAGGGTGTTGATCGAGGACCGGGCCTCGTCGACAACCTCGAACCGGTAGCCGTCGACGGCGTCGCCGTCGATCTTCACGCGTTGCCGGTAATCGTTCAGGTCACCGCAGATCGCCCAGCGCTTGTCGGCGGCATGGTCCTTGCCGAAGCGTTCCTCGATGATGCGGCGCACCGCCTGCGCCTCGGCAATACGCAGCGCCATCGTCGCCTCGCGGCCGTCCAGCCCGTTGCGCGGCGGGCCCATCGATTTGAAATGCACGAGATAGAGCGTCAGCGGCGCGTTGCCGACCTTCAGGTCGATTTCCAGGCAGTCGCGCCGAAAAATACGCTCATTGGGAAGATAGCCGAGCGCGGCGAGTTCCGGCGTAAACAGGCCGAACTGTTCGAAGGTGACATAGGCATGGCTGGTCATGCGCACGAATTCGATCGGCTGCCCTTGCGCGGTCTCGTTGCGCATCATCAGGGCGACATCGATGCCGCGCGTGTCGTTGCCGGCGGTGGTGTATTTCTGCCGGTAGCCCTGCCCGACCATCTTGAACAGATAGCCATATTCGAACGCCTTCAGCGCCTCGATATTGTCGACCTCCTGCATGCAGATGATATCCGCGTGGGTGGCCGCGATGGCGAGTGCCGTCAACTGGCGGGTGTCGTCGGACTGGGCGATCGCGCGGGCCTGCTCGAGGATCCGGTATTCAGCCTCGCTCTGGATATCGAACAGCGCCAGCGCGCGGTCTTCATTGAGCTGGTTGCGATAGCCCGAGAAATCGAACCTGTTCATCAGGTTCTCGACATTGAAGGTGGCGAGGCGCAGCGACATGGCCGTGACCTTTGCCCGCAAGCTGGCACGAAGACAAGAGCCTGATCCCTACCCGCTATGGTTGATCCATCATGGTTGACGGAACCTTTCCGTTCATCCTCCGTTCAGACGGAAAGTTCCATCAATAGGCCTCTTCCCGGGATATGCTGGGCGTGGGGCCTTACTTCTTGGAGAGTGAAATGAAACCGCTCTTTTCTTCCCTCAGATCCGGGCTCCTGGTCCTGGGTCTTGCGGCCGGCGTGACGACGCCCTCGATCGCCGGCCCGATCCTGCAACCCGATCTCTCGACCGCGACGAGCACGGCGGCCCCCAAGGTCATCCCCGTCCGCGACAGCTGGGCCGGCGGCAACAACTACTCGCCGCGGATGTATGACTGGCGCTGGCGCCGCGGCGGCGACTGGCGCGGCCGCGATTTCAGATGGCGCGGCGGCGACTTCCGCGGCCGTCATTTCTCCCGCAACTGGGATGGCGGCGGGTGGGACGACGGTTGGCGCTGGCGGCATCACCGCCATCATCGGCATTTCGGTGGTGGTGAGGCAGCCCTTCTGGGGCTGGGTCTCGGCCTGGGCCTGGGCAGCCTGGCCTACGGCAATTATTACGATCCCTATCCGCGCTACTACCACCCGCGGCGCATCTACCGGACCGAGCGGCTGTCCAGCGCGCATGTCCAGTGGTGCTACGACCGCTACCGGTCGTATCGCGCCTGGGATAATACTTTCCAGCCCAACTATGGGCCCCGCAAGCAGTGCTGGTCGCCTTATAGCTGAGTTGCCCGCCAACACAGGCAGGGAAACGGCGCCCCTCGAGGCGCCGTTTTATTTTGCGGCAACCCTATGCCCCGCGACCGTGATATAATCCTATATTTATCAACGGCGCCTATTCATCCATGTTGGTGCCCCACATGCCGATTCGCGGCGAAATCCGCAGAGCGTACCCGCAATGGCCGAAAACGAGCTCAGGATCCAACGCAGGCAACGCGTGCTGAAAGGCGCGACGATCCTGACCGGCATCACCAATTCCGAGGTGACATGCACGGTGCGCAACATGCATGAGAACGGCGCGGAGTTGAAAGTGCCGATCGATGCACGCGTGCCGGACGAGTTCCTTCTCTACGTGCCGATCGACGGCATCGGCTACAAGGCCGTGGTGCGCTGGCGCCGCGACGATCGCATCGGCGTCGAGTTCACCGGCACCGAGCCCAAGCCTCACTGGCACTACGGCTGAACGGCGGATCGCGTCTTCTCAAGTGACGAATTGAACGCCGACCAGTCTCGCCGAGCGCCAGCGTACAAGCGCGGCACGCGCAGCGCCATTGACCACCAGCTCGAAACTGTGCGGCACGCCGGTCGCATCGCCGAAGCTCAGTTGTGCGCCGTGTTCGGACTCGTTGCGCATCAATCCTTCGACCGCTCCGAAGCCGCCGTTGAACCGCAAGGTTGCGCCCCTGAGCACACGCCTGCGTCGCTCTATCCGGCGTTCGCCAACAAATGCAGCGCCATTATCCGTGGTTTCCATCGCCAGTCTCCCCATCACTGTTCTGGGCCATGCGAAGCGAATTGCGTGCCAGCATAATCGTATCGGAATGAAACAGCCGGGCGAGAAAAAGCCGGCGGATCGCTCCGCCAGCCTCTCCAAGCAACTATGAAATTACGAACTAGTTCTTCGCCTTGTCGACCAGCTTGTTCTTGGCGATCACCCGCGCGACCGCAGGGCCAAGCCCGAGGACGCGCAGGCGAGAAGATGTGGATCGCCTTAGTTCTTCGCCTTGTCGACCAGCTTGTTCTTGGCGATCCACGGCATCATTGCGCGCAGCTTCGAACCAACCTCCTCGATCTGGTGGCTGTCGTTGTTGCGGCGGATGCCCTTGAAGCGGGACATGCCGGCGCGGTATTCCTGCATCCATTCCGAGGTGAACTTGCCAGTCTGGATGTCCTTCAGGATGCGCTTCATCTCGGCCTTGGTCTCCGCGGTGATGATGCGCGGACCCGAGACGTATTCGCCCCATTCGGCGGTGTTCGAGATCGAGTAGTTCATGTTGGCGATGCCGCCTTCATAGATCAGGTCGACGATCAGCTTCACTTCGTGCAGGCACTCGAAATAGGCCATTTCCGGCGCGTAGCCGGCTTCCACCAGCGTCTCGAAGCCAGCGCGGATCAGCTCGACCAGACCGCCGCACAGCACAACCTGCTCGCCGAACAGGTCGGTCTCGCATTCCTCGCGGAAATTGGTCTCGATGATGCCGGAACGGCCGCCGCCGACCCCGCAGGCGTAGGACAGCGCGAGGTCGAGCGCGTTGCCCGAAGCGTCCTGGTTGACGGCGACCAGGCACGGCACGCCGCCGCCCTTCTGGTATTCGCCGCGCACGGTGTGGCCCGGGCCTTTCGGCGCGATCATGACGACGTCGACCGAAGCCTTCGGCTCGATCAGGCCGAAATGCACGTTGAGGCCATGCGCGAAAGCAATCGCGGCGCCGTCGCGGATGTTCGGGGCGATTTCGTTTTTGTAGATGTCGGCCTGCAATTCGTCGGGCGTCGCCATCATCATCAGGTCGGCCCATTTGGCGGCGTCGGCCACGCTCATCACCTTGAGCCCGTCGGCCTCGACCTTCTTGGCGGTGGCGGAACCGACTTTCAGACCGATGGCGATCTCCTTGACGCCGGAATCCTTGAGGTTAAGCGCATGCGCACGGCCCTGGCTGCCATAGCCGATGATGGCGACCTTTTTGCCCTTGATCAGATTGAGATCGGCGTCACGATCGTAGTAGACACGCATTTTGGTCTTCCTTCCCGTTTATAGTTCAGTGGCCCTGTGGCCGGCTTTTGCTCCGAAAAGAGCGAGAAACTGTTGCGTCGCCCGCGCGGCGTCGCCGCCGATCGTCGCATCAGTCAATTCCACCCGGTCGCCGAGCAGCAGACGGATCTGCACGTCCCGGCCGACCAGGCCGAAAAACGTCCGGAACGCCGTCTCGGCGTCCTCGAAATCGAGCAGCCCGGCCTGCCGGCCTGCTTCCAACACCGGCTTCAGGCGCCTGGCAAGGGCGAAGCGGCCATGCTGCAGCACGACCGCGCCGAGATCGTCCTTGCCCTCTTTACGCTTAGTTGGCCCGGCATGGCCGACGGCCACGCGGTTGAGCGCGATCGACGTATCGCTGGAAATCACCTTCAGCCAGTCGGACGCAAAGCGTTCGAGGCTCGCCGTCAGCGAAGCAAGGTCGAGCCCTTTGCGATCGACCGGCGCAACACGCACCTTGGAAGCCTGCCATTGCACTGTCGCCGTCAGCAGCCCGTCGCGGTCGCCGAACCATTTGTAGAGCGTTTCCTTCGAGCAGCTTGCCCGCCGAGCCACCGCGGTCATGGTCAGGTTGTCGCCCTCCTCGACCAAAAGGCGAAGTGCTGCATCCAGCACGGCCTGCTGCCGCTCGGTGAGCGCTTCGCTTGTGTCGATGTCGGCGCCGGCCTGCAGCACGCTCTGTCCTGTTTTCCCGGTCGCTTAGGGGCGTACCGTACGTTACGGTTCGGCTTATTGCGTATTTCGGTTTCCGACGCAAGGGGCTGCGGCGAAAAATGACCCGGCGGAACAGCGAAAAGCTCGCCAGCTAATCGTTGGCCGTCGGGTCGCGCAGTCGTCCGAGCAGGCTGGCCAATGTCTTCAGTTCCTGGGCTGAAAGCCTGTCCCCCATCAGGTCGCCGATCGAGGCTCCATAGATCGCCCAGATGCGGCGGCGCATCTCGCGACCGCTTACCGTGATGCGCACGGTCTGGCCGCGGCCGTCATCGGAAACAGGCAGCCTCTCCACCAGGCCATCCGCCTCGAGCCGGGCCAGCAGCCTCGATACGCCGTACTGCGCCAACAGCACTTGATCGATCAGCTCGAAGGGACGCAAGCCGCCCTCGCCCGCTTCGGCGAGTTCATGCAGCACGTCGTACCAGGCAAGCGGCGGCAGTCCGTTTGCCTTCAGCGCATCCTCGGTCTTTTCGACCAGTTGGCGCGACACGCGCACCAGGCGCGCCCAGGCGGTGACGGCTTCGGGTGATGGGGATGTTTTCGTCATCCGGGCAGCCTAAGCGATAGATGCAATTGCATCAAGCTTGACGATCGATGCAGATGCATCTATATAGATGCAAATGCATTGATATGGAACAGCCCTATGAAACACGAAATCTGCAAGATCGCCGATATCCCGCAAACCGGCAGCCTGATCGCGCCCTTCTTCGGTCGTGAGGTCCATGTCTGGCGCAGCGGCGAGCGCATCCGCGCCGCGGCCAATGTCTGCCTGCATTTCGGCGGACCGCTGGACTGCAAGGACGGCGCCTTCGTCTGTCAGTGGCACGGCGCCCGCTTCAATATCGAAAACG
Source organism: Mesorhizobium sp. WSM4832 (assembly GCF_055811115.1). NCBI lineage: Bacteria > Pseudomonadati > Pseudomonadota > Alphaproteobacteria > Hyphomicrobiales > Phyllobacteriaceae > Mesorhizobium > Mesorhizobium sp. WSM4832. The sequence continues at coordinate 282,324 of NZ_JBVVQH010000004.1, forward strand.
GTGAGCGCCTCGAAGGCCCGGCGCCGAAGGGCTCGCGCCTGATGTTCCTGTCGACCCGGGTCGAGGACGGCGCGCTCAATTATGTCTGGGGAGAGTGAGATGACCGCCAAGTTCACCCTCGCAAAGCTCACCCTCGTCAGCCATCACCTGTGCCCCTACGTCCAGCGCGCGGCGATCTCGCTTGCCGAGAAGGGCGTGGCGTTCGAGCGGGTCGATGTCGATCTTTCCAGCAAGCCCGACTGGTTCAAGGCGATCTCGCCGCTCGGCAAAGTGCCGTTGCTCCGCGTTCGACGCGATGGGGGTGAAGAGGTCATTTTTGAATCCGCCGTCATTCTCGAATTCCTCGAAGAGACGGAGGCCAATCCGCTGCACCCCGCCGATCCGTTGGAACGGGCAAGGCATCGCTCCTGGATCGAATTCGGCTCGGCCATGCTCAATGCCATCGGCCGCTTCTATTCCGCCTCTGATGAAGCTGCGTTCTTCAAGGAAAGCCAAGCTCTGTCCGAGATGTTCGCGCGCGTGGAGGCCGAACTGTCGGCAAGGCAAAGTGGTCCGTGGTTCGCCGGCGAGCGCTTCTCGCTGGTCGACGCCGTCTACGGGCCGATCTTCCGCTACTTCGACATTTTCGACCGTATCGGCGATTTCGGCATCCTCGACGGCAAGCCGCTCGTCCAGGCCTGGCGCAAGGCCTTGGGCGAACGCCGATCGGTGAAGGAAGCCGTCGGCACGGATTATCCCCGGCGGCTGAATGCCTTCCTTCGGGCAAAAAGCTCTTATCTGTCCGAGATCATTCGGCGGCAGGCCATTGCAACTCCGCAAGCCCGATCCGCCTGAACGGGTCGATCACCGTCCCGGCGACCATGGCGGCGAGGAATTGTGGTCCCGGCGGAATTCTCGCCAGCGCCGCCACCATACGGTCGCGGACGAAGGGCAAGGTTAGGGAGTCCGATTGGTAGAACGGTGTCAGCGACAGCGACAGCGCCTGGAAGACACGCACATGCCAGCGACGCGCCTTGGCATAGGTTTCAAGCGCTGCCTCGACACTATCCGCCCGCGCCAGTGCATGGCTGAGCGCCGCCGCGTCGAGCAGCGCCATGTTGGCCCCTTGCCCGAGCTGTGGGCTGGTCGAATGGGCGGCATTGCCAATGACGGCCAGCCTGCGGCCCATCGGAAGCTTCATCGTGTGGTGGCCATAGCGTGCCAGCGAAAGCTGGTCGAAACTGTCGATCTGACTGGTGAATGCCCCGCTCCGCGGCCACAGGCGGACCACCTTCTCCTTCCAGGCATCAAGGCCAAGGCTGCGCACCGCGTCGGCATCGGCCGGCTTCAGGCTCCAGAAGAAAGCTGCCATCGTTCCGGCACCGGGTTCCGGCCGGCCGATCGGCAGCACGCCGATCATCACGCTGGCTCGGTCGTAGCGCTGCAGGAGCGCGTGCTCGTCAAAACCTTCGCGCCAGCCGAGCGAGGCCCAGAACGCGCCATAGGCGAGCGGTCGTGGTACGCCTGCATTGCCCGCGCATTGCCGCAGCTTCGAGCGCGAACCGCTGGCGTCGATGACCAGATCGAACGGTCCTGCCCTTCGTCCCTCGCCAAAAATCACCGTTGCCCGTTCGCCGGCCTCCACGGTTTCGATCTCGACGCCGGTTTCGATGGCGATCGCCTCGCGCCGGACGGCGCGAAAGAGCACGCCGAACAATGCCGCCCGGTGTACCGCGAGCCCGAAGCGGCGGCCGCGCCGCGCGTCGTATCGGACTTCGAGCACGGTGCGGCCGGTCGAGGCATCAGCGCCATGCAGGCGATCGATGCGAGCGCCGAGCGCAACTATGTCGTCAAGCAGGCCGAGATCGGCCAGAACCGTCAAGCCGGTCGGCTGCAGGATCAGCCCGGAGCCGACGGGCTTGGGCTCTTCGAAGCGCTCGAAGATGGTGACCCTGTGCCCGGCACGCTTGAGATAGAGCGCCATGGCGAGCCCTGCCGGACCCGCGCCTGCAATTGCGATATCGTAGGAAATGCCGATGCCCCCAAGCCGAACCGGCCGGGACAATCCTTCAGCCAACGGGCGAAATCAAGTCGCGGCGCCGTCCAGAGGCTTACGCTTGGGCGGCATCAAAATCGGCGCGCGCCGCGCGCACCGCATCATGGTTGAGTTCGGCCCACAGAATCAATTGATGAAAGGCGCCGAACATCGAGCGCCCGAGATCGGTCAGGCTGTATTCGACGCTCGGCGGTTTGGTCGGGAACACCTCACGATGCACGTAGCCATCGCGCTGGAGATCGTACAGCGTCTGGGTCAGCATGCGCTGCGAAATGTCGGGCACAAGGCGCCTCAACTCGCCGAAGCGATAGGGTCTTTCAGCCAGCGCCATCATCAGTAGCGATCTCCATTTGCCGCTGACGCCCTGGATGACTTCACGAACCGGACAATTGGCAATGTTGCCGCCCCCGCTTATCGCTTTGTAGATCTCCATCTTCGATTTCAGATTGATGATCTTGCCGTCCATGGCTGGTTCCCTGTCTGTGCCTACCTCCCGAAAAACTGCCTTCTTTACGGCACCGGGTCAATTCCTATTTTAGTGCTGGTCTCTTTCTGAGACTACCACTCGACCGCTTTTGCGGCGCAATGTCAGGATCCCCCATGACCGAAACCCTCCTCGTTACCGGCGCCTCCGGCCAGCTCGGCCGCGGCGTCATCAACCATCTCCTGGACACGCACAAAGTTCCGCCGGCAATGATCATCGCCACCACACGCAATCCAGAAAGCGTTGCCGATCTGGCGCTGCGCGGCGTCGTCGTCAGGGCCGCCGACTTCAACGACGCGGCCTCGCTGGAAACCGCATTCAAGGGCGCCGACAAGGTGCTGATCATCTCGACCGGCGATCTCGATCTCAAAAGCGGCAGGCGCCTGAAGCAGCACGAAAACGCCGTCGCCGCGGCCAAAAACGCCGGCATTTCGCATCTGCTCTACACCTCGATGCCCAATCCGGAGCCGGGGTCGCCGGTCCTGTTTGCCGATGACCACTACAGCACCGAGCAGGCCATCAAGGCGAGCGGCATCCCCTACACGATCTTCCGCAACGGCTGGTACCAGGAGAACCTGTTCCTGGCGCTGCCGCACGCAATTGCCTCGGGACGCTGGTATACGTCCGCCGGCGAAGGCCGCATTGCGCACGGCGCACGCGATGACATGGCAGCGGCGATCGCCGCCGGCCTCGCTGGCGCCTCAGACGAAAGCAGGACCTACACCTTGACCGGTCCGCACGCCTACACCACGGCCGAAATCGCCGCCTTGGTGAGCGAGGTCACCGGCAAACCGCTCGATGTCGTGCAGGTTCCGGATGAAGCGCTCACCGAAGGGGTAAAGGCATCAGGCGTTCCCGAGGATTTCGCCGAGGTCGTCGTGTCCTTCGACGCCAACACGCGCTCCGGCCGCATCGCCATGGTGACCGACGCGATCGAGACGCTTTCCGGCAGGACGCCAAAGACGCTGAAGCAGTTCCTCGAGGCCAACAAGGCCGCATTGGCTGGCTAAAATCAGCGCGCCTTGGGCATCTCGTCCGGGGCGCGCTATCTCGACTTTTTCAGCAGCCCAAGCCGGATCAGGCTTTCGCCGGTGGCAACCAGTGCATCCTCGCGCGATCGTGGCGTCCAGTCGAGCATGTGCATGGCCTTGGCGCTCGTCGCGTTCCTCGGCTTGCCCAATTCCGTCACGATCTGGGCCGCCTGCCCGTCGAACAGCCCGACGATCCGGACCAGCCAGTCCGGCAGCACCCTGGTCGTAACCCGTGACGCCGCATTGCCCAGCCGCGCTTTCAGCGTCCGCGCGATCTCAAGCATCGTCATGAAATCGCCGCTGATGGCCAGGAACCGCTCCCCCTTGGCGGCGGGATTGGTCATGGCGCGCAGATGCAGGTCCGCGACGTCGCGCACGTCGACCACACCGAACACCATGCGCGGCAGGCCCGGCATCTCGCCATTCATCAGGCGCCTAATGATTTCGGTGGACGTCGAATGATCCGGCCCCAGGACCGGTCCGAAGATACCGACCGGATTGACGACCGCCAGTTCCAGCGCGCCGTCCTGGCTGGCGATGAAGTCCCAAGCCGCCCGCTCGGCAAGCGTCTTCGATTTCACATAGGCGCTCACCTTCTGCGACAGATTGGTCCAGTTCTCTTCCGTGAACGGATGGCCGGCGACCGGCGCCTGGCCATAGCCGATGGCGGCAAAGGAAGACGTGAGCACGACGCGTTCGACACCGGCATCGCGTGCGGCCCGCAGCACGCGCAACGCCCCTTCCCTGGCCGGGACGATCAGGTCGTCCTCATGTTTCGGCACACCGGGCGGGAACGGCGAGGCAACGTGAAGGACGTACCGACATCCGGCCACCGCTTCCGGCCATCCCTTGTCGGTCATCAGATCGGCATGGGCGAATGAAAGCGCATCGCCTGGCTCGACGCCGCCAACCTTCAACATCGCAAGAACATCGGCCTCGCGCTTGGCGGAGCGCACCGTGGTGCGCACGCGATAGCCCGCTTGGAGCAACGCCAGGATGCAGTGAGCTCCGAGGAAGCCGGACCCGCCGGTGACAAGCACCAATTCGCCGCTCATGCCCGCCTCCCTCCAGGGCAATCCGGGGGCGGCGCGCAGCGCTGTCCGTCAGGGATTGCGTAACGCTGAACTACCCTATGCGGCGCAGTCTTTCAGATCGCGACCTGCGTGCCAATCTCCACCACGCGCCCGGTGGGAATCTGGAAATACTCCGTCGCGTCCGACGCCGTTTTCGCCAGGCCGATGAACAGCCTGTCCTGCCAGATCGGCATGCCGGAATTGGGCGAGGCCTTGAGCGAACGCCGCGACAGGAAGAACGACGTCGTCATGATGTCGAACTTCCAGCCCTGCTTGCGGCATATCGCCAGCGCTCGGGGAATGTTGGGCTGCTCCATATAGCCGAAGGTCAGCGTCACCCGCATGAACAGCTCGTTGACCGTCTCCAGCTTCACGCGCTCGCTGTCGGGCACGACCGGCTGCGGCGCCGTCACCACCGACAGGATGACGTTCTTTTCATGCAGCACCTTGTAGTGCTTGAGACTGTGCATCAGCGCCGTCGGCGCGCTCAGCGGATCGCTAGTCAGGAACACGGCCGTGCCCGAGACGAGCTGCGGCTTTTTCTTCAAGAGATTCGCCGCCAGGAAGTCGAGCGGGATCTCGTTGCGGCGCGTCTTGTCGAACAGATAGCGGCTGCCGCGCACCCAGGTCCACATGCCGAGGATGATGGCGAAAGCCACCGCCAGCGAAGCCCAGCCGCCTTCGAACACCTTGACGATGTTTGAAGCGAAAAAGCCGATGTCGATGAAGGCAAACAGCACCGTCAGCGCCACAGCGCGCCACAGCGGCCATTTCCAGATCCGGGTCATGATGACGAACAACAGCGCCGTCGTCACCAGCATGTTGCCGGTGACCGAGATGCCATAGGCCGACGCGAGCCTGCTGGACTCGCCGAAGCCGACCACCAGCAGCATCACCACCAGCGCCAGGAGCATGTTGACGCGCGGCATATAAACCTGCCCGGACTGCCTTTCCGACGTATGCAGGATTTCGAGCCGAGGCAGCATGTTGAGCTGCACCGCCTGCCTGGTCAGCGAATAGGCGCCGGAAATGACAGCCTGGCTGGCGATCACGGTCGCTGCCGTCGCCAGCACCACCATGGGGATGAGCGCCCAGCCCTCGTTCATTTCGAAGAAGGGATGGCCAACCGTGCCGCCCTTGGCCAGCACATAGGCGCCCTGCCCGGCATAGTTCAAAAGCAGGCAGGGAAAAACGATCGCCAGCCATGCCAGCACGATCGGCTTGCGGCCGAAATGGCCGAGGTCGGCATAGAGCGCCTCGGCACCGGTGACGGCCAGGAAGACGGCACCGATGGTTACAAAGGACACGTCGGGCGAATTGATCAGGAAGGCGACGATATAATGCGGGCTGATTGCCAAGAGGATTTCAGGGTCATTGATGATGTGCTTGAGCCCGGACAGCCCGATGGCGAGAAACCAGACCGCTGTCACTGGGCCGAACACCAGGCCTACGCCGCCGGTGCCAAACCTCTGCACGGCAAACACCATGGCCAGAATGACCAGTGTCAGCGGCACGACATAGGGCTGGAAGGCAGGTGTGACGACGTTCATGCCTTCAACCGCCGACAGCACGGAGATCGCGGGCGTGATAACGGCATCGCCGAAAAACAGCGACGCGCCGATGATGCCGATGCCAAGGATGATCGCCGAGCGCGTCGAGAAACTGCCCCGCGCCAGCGCCATCAGCGACAGCACGCCGCCCTCGCCGCGGTTGTCGGCGCGCAGCACGAACATGATGTATTTGACGGTAACCGTGATCGTCAGCGACCAGATGATCAGCGACAAAACGCCAAGGATGTCGGCCCGATTGGCCACATCGCCGCCGGACGAGGCATGCAAGGCCTCGCGAAACGCGTAAATAGGGCTGGTGCCGATATCGCCATAGACGACGCCCAGCGCACCCAGCATCAGCACTTTGGTGCTGTGTTGCTTTATTTCCGGGTGGCTCGATTGGTCGACGGGTTCTGCCTCAGCGCCATTGGCAAGGGCCATGGACGACACTCCGATAAACGCGCGGTGCTCTACGCTTGCTGCAGTGCAATATCAAGTGCCCTGACGTAAGGGCTCCCATGTCGCCGACGCACGGCTTTCCGTGCACGGAACAGCCGGCCTCTTCATCCGGCGCAAATCCGGCTCGTCAGATGGCGACCTGTGTGCCGATCTCTACCACGCGCCCGGTGGGGATCTGGAAATATTCCGTCGCATCCGCAGCCGAGCGCGCCAGGCCGATGAACAGCCGGTCCTGCCAGACCGGCATGCCGGAATTGGGCGAAGCCTTCAGTGAGCGCCGTGACAGGAAGAACGACGTGGTCATGATGTCGAACTTCCAGCCCTGCTTGCGGCATATCGCCAGCGCCCGTGGAATGTTGGGCTGCTCCATATAGCCGAAGGTCAGCGTCACCCGCATGAACAGCTCGTTGACCGTCTCCATCTTGACGCGCTCGCTGTCGGGCACCACCGGCTGCGGCGCCGTCACCACGGAGAGAATGACATTCTTTTCGTGCAGCACCTTGTAGTGCTTCAGGCTGTGCATGAGCGCGGTCGGCGCGCTGAGCGGATCGCTGGTCAGGAACACGGCCGTGCCCGATACGAGCTGCGGCTTCTTCTTCAGGAGATTCGTCGCCAGGAAGTCGAGCGGGATCTCGTTGCGGCGCGTCTTATCGAAAAGGTAGCGGGTTCCACGGATCCAGGTCCACATGATCAGGCCCATAAGGCAAGCGACCGTGATCGACACCCAGCCGCCCTCGACGATCTTGACGACATTGGCCGAGAAGAAGCCGAGATCGATGACGCCGAACAGCATCGCCAGCGCCAGTGCCGGCGCCAGCTGCCATTTCCACAGCCAGCGCATGACGACGAACAACAGGATCGTCGTCATCAGCATCTCGCCGGTCACCGAAATGCCATAGGCGGCGGCAAGCGCGCTCGAGCTGCCGAAACCGACGACCAGAAGCATCACGCCGAGCGCGACCAGCAGATTGACCCTCGGCATATAGATCTGCCCGCTCTGCATCTCGGAAGTGTGCTGCACTTCGATGCGGGGCAGAAGATTGAGCTGCACCGCCTGCCGGGTCAGCGAGAAGGCGCCGGAAATGACGGCCTGGCTGGCGATGACGGTGGCCGCCGTCGCCAGGCCGACCATCGGCATCAGCGCCCATTCGGGCAGCATCTGGAAGAACGGATTGGTGGGCTTGCCGCCATGCGAGAGCACGAAGGCGCCCTGCCCGAAATAATTCAGCAGCAGGCAAGGGAAAACGATTGCAAACCAGGCCATCACGATCGGCTTGCGGCCGAAATGACCAAGGTCGACATAGAGCGCCTCGGCGCCGGTGACCGCCAGGAAAACGGCGCCGACGGTTACGAAGGCCCCGGTTGGCGTGGTGGCCAGATAATAGATCGCGTAATACGGATTGATCGCCAGGAAAACCGATGGATCATCGACGATGTGGTAGAGGCCGGCGGCGCCGATCGCCACGAACCATATCGCCGTAATCGGTCCGAATACCGCCGCCACCTTGCCCGTGCCGAAGCGCTGCACGGCGAAAAGCACCGCCAGGATGACCAGCGTGATCGGAACCACAAAGGCATCGAGCGCCGGTGTGACGACCTTCAGGCCTTCAACCGCCGACAGCACGGAGATCGCCGGCGTGATAATCGAATCGCCGAAGAACAATGCCGCGCCGCAAAGGCCGATCACCAGGATGAGTTTGGAGCCTGGAGGGTAGGCGCTGCGCGCCAGCGCCATGAGCGACAGCGTGCCGCCCTCGCCCTTATTGTCGGCCCTGAGCACGAAGGCGACATATTTGATCGTGACGATGATGGTGAGCGCCCAGACGATCAGCGACAGCACGCCGAGCACATCATGGCGGGCAACCGAACTCGACGACGCATGCAGCGCCTCGCGGAAGGCGTAGATCGGGCTCGTGCCGATGTCACCGTAGACGACGCCCAGCGCGCCAAGCATGAGCACCTTGGTGCTGTGCTGCCGCTCGGTCTCGGCATGGCTCGAGCGTTCGAGGGATTCTGTTTCGCTGGCGTTGGCTAGCACCATGAACCCCATTTTATCAGATTCGCCACGCTCCGAGGTCGCCACAACGCGCGGGATCCGCCGAAACAGCCGGAGCTACGCAAGGCACCCTACCATCCGCAGGCCTTCAAGAACCGCCCAACCGTGCCGGCCATGCCATACTCCAGCGCATCCGCTGTCAACCCATGTCCAATCGATACTTCGGCCAATGCCGGAATGCGTTTGGCCAGTGCCGGCAGGTTGTCAACGGTCAGGTCGTGGCCGGCATTGACGCCAAGCCCGGCCGCGAATGCGGCATCAGCGGCTTTTCCCAGTCTTTCCAATTCTTTCGCCGCCTTTGCGGAATCGGAATGGAAGCCGCCATACGGGCCGGTATAGAGCTCGACGCGGTCGGCGCCGGTGTCGCGAGCCGCATTCACACCCGCAGGATCCGCGTCGGAAAACAGCGACACACGGAACCCGCCTTTCTTCAGCCGCTTGACGATCGGTGTCAGGAACGCCGCCTGGGCGACGAAGTTCCAGCCGTGGTCCGATGTCGCTTGCGCCGGGTCGTCCGGCACCAGCGTCACCTGCTCGGGCTGGTTCTTCTCGACAAGCGCCAGGAAATCCTCGGTCGGATAGCCCTCGATGTTGAATTCCGCCTTGGGAAACTCATCGTCGATCAGTGCCCTGATCTCGGGCAGGTCGGAATGCCTTGTGTGCCGCTCGTCAGGCCTGGGATGCACCGTCAGCCCGTGCGCGCCGGCGGCAAGGGCGATGCGGCCAAGCCCGGTGACGCTCGGCCATGGCAGGTCGCGGCGGTTGCGCAGCATGGCGACGGCGTTGAGATTGACCGAAAGCTTGGCGGGCATGAACTGGGGTCCAGTGGATCGGCGGGCATCTATACCGCCTTTGCAGGGAACAGATAGAGGGTTTCGGGTGTTCCAGGGGATAGATGGAGGCTAACGTAAGGATTTGCCACTGAATTTCCTCGAAGCCGTGCCGGCGATCCGCCGCATCGAGACCAATCGCGACGCGCTCTTCGCCATCGACGTCGTCGGCGATGTCACGCCGGCCGATGCGGAAAACCTGTTCGGCCTGCTTGAGGCCGCCTACGCGCTCCATCCCAGGATCGACGTGCTGGTGCGACTGACCGACGAGGAAAGCGTGGACTGGGCCAATATTTCGAAAGACACGCTTCGCCAAGGCGTCGCCGACGCGCTGCAACATGTCGTTCGTTGCGCGGTCATAGGAGAACCGGGATGGACTTCTATCGTCGCCGGCATCTTTCCGAAAACGCTGCCTTTCGAATTCAGACGCTTTGGCGTGGACGATGAGGAAGCCGCCTGGCAGTGGCTTGGCGCGAGGCCAACATGACATCGGCAAACGTCAACGCACGACCGTCAGCCGCTCGGCGGCGCGGGTGATGGCGGTATAGAGCCAGCGCTGCCTGGTCTCCTTGAAGGCCCAGCTCTCGTCGAACAGGACGACATCGTTCCACTGCGAGCCCTGCGCCTTGTGCACGGTCAGCGCATAGCCATAGTCGAAATCGTCGAAACGCTTCTTCTGCTGCCACGGGATCTCGGCATCCGGATCCTCGAAGGCCGCCTTGAGCAGCTTGATCTTGGCGACGCCGCGATCGGGATCGTCCTCTTCCGGCGAAACCAGAAGGTTGATGCCGGGCTTCACCGTCTCGCGCGACGAGGTCATCACCTTCCACAGCGAGCCGTTGAGCAGTCCCTTGGCCGGGTCGTTGCGCAGGCAGACCAGCTTGTCGCCGGCCTGGGGGAAATCGGCATTGAACCCCTTCAGCTCACGCAGCCTTTGATTGTAGCGCCGGCGCGTGCGGTTGGTGCCGACCAGCACCTGGTCGGCCTTGAGCACCAGCTCCTGGTTGACGTCTTCCCTGCCGATCACCTGCGCCGTGCCGTAATCGCCACGCATGAATTCGCGGCCTTCGCGCACGTCGAGCGCCAGCCGGATGATCGGATTGTCGCGCGCCTGGCGGTGGATCTCGGTCAACAGAACGTCAGGCTCATGCTCGGTGAAGAAGCCGCCGCCCGAGATCGGCGGCAGCTGCGCCGGATCCCCAAGCACCAGGATCGGCGTGCCGAAACTCTGGAGGTCGCGGCCGAGCTGCTCGTCGACCATCGAGCACTCGTCGATGACGACGAGCTTGGCGCGCGCGATCGGGCTTTGCCGGTTGAGCGCGAAGGTCGGCGACATCGAGGTCTTGCCGGTGACCTCGTCGGCAACCGATTCCTCGCCCTTTGGCCGGTAGATCAGCGAATGGATGGTGCGGGCGTTGACCGCGCCCTTCGAACGCAGCACCTGCGCCGCCTTGCCGGTGAAGGCGGCGAACTGCACCTGCCCGTCGACATGCTCGGCGAAATAGCGCGCCAGCGTCGTCTTGCCGGTGCCGGCATAGCCGAACAGACGGAAGACCTGCGGCTGGCCCTCCTTGAGCCAGCGGGCGACCGCTTTCAAAGCCTCGTCCTGTTGGGGAGAGAATTCCATCAGCGCGAGAGACCGGATTCGCAAAGGAAAGACAAGACAGCCCCACCATATCGGCCGCCGCCGGTGGCGAACTCAGCGCCTCCGACGCCTTAAACTATCAGGCGCCAGCGAGAACGTAAAGGGAACGAACCTTGTCGTGCGTGAGTTGGATTCGAGCGGCGTGGAAATCAGGCAACAACCATCGCGGCCGGCGGGTCGCGATCGTCGGGCGGCAGGGGAACCGGAGCGTATCCGGCGTAGCTGACAATCAAACGCGCTTGCCCTTGCGAACGCGACCGGAGCGTATCCTCGAGCTTGAGCATGTTTGCGAGCGGCACAAGCGCATCGACGACGATCTCCATGCCCCTGGTTTCTTGGCTCTCGATCTTGCCGCGCCAGTTCTTGAGATCGCTGACGATGTCTCCGACATAATCTTGCGGCGTCACCACCTCGACCCTCATTATCGGCTCCAGCAACTGCACGCCAAGCTTCGGCGCTGCCTCCTTGAAACAGGCGCGGCTGGCTATCTCGAAAGCGGAAGCCGAAGAGTCGGAATCCTGACAGGCGCCGTCAACCAACGTCGCCTTGATGCCGATCATCGGGAAGCCCGCGAAAGGACCCGCGCGCAGCATGGTTCGCAGCCCGGTCTCGACCCCTGCTGCATATTCGGCGGGAACCGCACCACCGACGATCTTGGACCCAAAGACGAGGTCAGCATTCTGCCCGTTCGGCTCGAACGCAATCTTGACGCGGGCGAACTGTCTCTGGCCGGCGAATATCCTCTTGTGCGTGTAATCCTGTTCGCGGGCGCGGGTGATCGTCTCGCGATAGGCCACTTGCGGAGCACCAACATTCACGCCTATCTCGAACTCATCGCGCAGGCGGTCGACGATGATACCCAGCTGATCTTCATCCCTGCCGGCGATGATCGTCTGGCCGGATTCCTCGTCCCATGTAACGCGGAAGTCGGGGTCCTCGTCGGCTAGCTTCGACAAGGCAATACGCGTCTTTTCCTCGTCGGCCTTAGACTTCGGCTCGATCGCGATTTGCAGCAAAGGCCATGGTGCGCCAGATATTTTTGTCATGAATACATGGTCGCAGGCGGTCCGAATATTTGCAACCAAGTGCCAGAACGAAATCCGGACTGAGGTAACAGAAGGCTAAACTGACCTATTTGGGCCGGCTGCCGCAGCCTGTTATCCGGGCCCTGGATCATTCTCCAGCAGGATTGGCTTGCCGTGTGGCGTCGCATGCGCGGCGCGTTCCCAGGCGGCGGCGAGTTCATCGACCTCGCGCTTGCGGACGACACCCTTCCTGGACAAAAGCTTTTCCAGCGCCGCCAGCCAATGCTCGTAATAGTCATGCCCGTCGCTCGCCGCGCCCGGCTTCTTCACTTCGGCGGATAAGGCCTCGGCCCATTCGCTCCACGAGAACAGGCCCTTGTCGTGCAGCGCCACGGTCAGGGCGAAGGCTTCGGCCTGCCACGGCTCAGAAAACACCGGCTCGTCGAAACCCGCCGGCAATTCGGCCTCACGCTGGCTCAAGATAGCTCTCCCAGGCATCGATCGAGACGCTGAGCGTCGGGTCGGCGCCCTCGCCCCAGATTTCGGCCCCGTCGAACACCACCGTATAGACCCATTGCGGGTTCTCGCCCCGGCCGTGCGCGTTGCTGTCGGGGAAGACGAAGCCGTCGCGCACGGCCTCGATCGTCCCGTTCCTGCCGCGCGCGTAGCGCGGCAGGCGCGTATGCCCGGTCGGGTTGAAGTTCTTCGTCCGTACGCGGTCGCCAGCGCGAAAACGCGCCGGCGTGGCGACGGGCCGGTCGCACGGCCCGCCCTTGGCCAGCACCTCAGGCACGTCGGCCGCTTTCAGCACCCTTTTCGGCGTCGCGGCAGGATCGACGGCCTTGCCGGCTGCAAGATCGCGCTCCGTGACGAAGCCGTGGCGCTTCAGGAGCGTTTCCAGCGCCTTGATCCAGATCTGGTAGTAGCTCGAGGAATAGTAATCGGCGGGATGCAGCGATTCCCGCGCATGCCGGCTCTCGTCGATATTCCACGCCCCCATGCCGCCGGCGGTCAACGTGACGCCAAGCGCGCGTCTCTCCCATGCGGCGTGAAAATAAGGCTCGTCCTTCTCGGGCGCGACCGGCCCGAAACCCATCTGCCCGCCGAGATCCTGCGGCCCGTTCATATCGGCTCCTTGGCCAGCGCCGTGCCGATCATCGCGTCGCGGCTGACCAGATCGGCAAGTTGCTCCTCGCTCCAGCCCTCCGTGCCCTTCGGCTGCATCGGCACCACGAGATAGCGAAGCTCGGCGGTCGAATCCCAGACGCGGATCTTCTTGGACCTAGGCAATGTCAGCCCGAATTCCTCCAGCACGCCACGCGGGTCGATCACCGCCCGCGAACGGTAAGGCGGCGCCTTGTACCAGACCGGCGGCAGGCCGAGCACCGACCACGGATAGCAGGAGCAGAGCGTGCAGACGACGAGGTTGTGCGTCTCCTCGGTGTTGAACACGGCCTGCATGTGCTCGCCCTGGCGGCCGGTATAGGAAAGCGAGGCGATCGCCGCCGTCGCGTCGCGTTTCAGCCAGTCGGCGTAAGCCGGATCGCTCCACGCCTTCGCCACCACACGTGCGCCGTTGCGCGGACCGATTTTCGTCTCGTATGTATCGACGATGACGTCGATGGCCGCTGGATCGATCAGGCCCTTTTGGGTCAGGATCGTCTCCAGCGCGCGCACGCGCGCCGCGAACAGGTCGAGCTCGTTGTCGTGGTCATGATCGTGCGACATGACGCAAGATTACGATTGCCGGCCTGCCCTCGCAAGCGCCGCGCCTTAGGCCAGAAGCAGCTGCCTATTCGGCCGCAATCTTTTTCGGTTCGGCTTCTTCCTCGGCATCGAACAGCGAACCCTGCTCGCTGCTTTCGACCGCGTGCAACGCGGGCCGGCTCTTCCTCGACGAGAAGCTGAGCAGCCAGCCGGAGAAATTCTCGAAATAGACGTAGATCACCGGCGTGACGAACAGCGTCAGCGCCTGCGAGGCGAGCAGGCCGCCGACCACGGCAACGCCCAGCGGCTGGCGCAATTCGGCGCTGGCGCCGGTGCCGAGCGCGATCGGGAACGTGCCCATCAACGCCGCCAGCGTCGTCATCATGATCGGCCGGAAGCGCATCAGGCAGGCCTTGTGGATGGACTCCTTCGCCGACATGCCCTGTCGCCTGAGTTCCAGCGCGACATCGACCATCATGATGCCGTTCTTCTTGACGATGCCGATCAGCATGAGGATGCCGATCACCGCGATCACCGACAGATCCATGCCGGCGAAGCGCAGCGCCACCACTGCCCCCAGCACCGCCGACGGCAGGCCGGTAAGGATGGTGAGCGGGTGGATGAAGCTCTCATAGAGTATGCCGAGCACGATGTAGATCGTCAGGATGGCGCCGCCGATCAACAGGCCCTGGTTGGCCAGCGAATCCTGGAAGGTCTTGGCGGTGCCGGCGAAGGTCGTCGAGATCGCCGTCGGCATGCCGATCTGCTCTTTCAACTGCTCGATGCGGGTCACCGTGTCGCCGAGCGAGACACCCTGCGGCAGATTGTAGGAGATCGTCACCGCCGGCAGCTGGCCGAGCTGGTTCAAGGTCAGCGCGCCTGCCGTGCGATCGACATGCGCGAAGGCGCCGAGCGGCACCAGGCTGCCGCTCGCCGTCCTCACCTGGATGGCCAGCATCCGCTCCGGCGACCACGCGATCTTCGGATCGAGCTCGGTGATGACCTCATAGCTGTCGGCCGAACCGAAGATGGTCGAAACCTGGTCGGTGCCGAATCCGCCATAGAGGGCCGAGCGCAGAGTGCTGGTGTCGACGCCAAGCTGCGCGGCCTTGTCGCGGTCGACCACCAGGCTCGCCTGCAAGGCATTGTTCTGCAGGTCGCTGGTGACGTCGGTGAAATTCGTGTGGTCCGCCGCCATCGCGTCATTGAGCTTCTGCGCCCAGATATCGGTCTGCCCGGTATCGAGGCCCTGAACCACAAGCTGGTAGGCGCTGGCGGACGAGCGCGAACCCAGCCTCAGGTTCTGAACCGGCTGCATATAAGCCTCGATGCCCGCCACGCCGGCCAGTTGGCGCCTCAGATCCGAAAGCACCTTCTCGATGTTGGGACGCTGATCCTTACCCTTGAGCTGGACGAAGAGCTGGCCCTGGTTGAGCGCGTTGTTGCCGCTGCCTGCCGACCAGGCCACGTGGTCGACATAGGGCGACTTCGAGAACACATTTGCCACCTGCCCCTGCAGCTTTGCCATGGCGTCGAACGAGATGTCCTGGCGCGCAATGGTGGTCACCGATATCTGGCCGATATCTTCCTGCGGGAAGAAGCCCTTCGGCGAGACCTGGATCACCCACACCGACGCCGCGGCAGTCGCGATGAAGACCAGGAAGATCAGGAAGGTGTGGCGCAGGCAGAAGCTCAGCAGCCAGTCATAAATGCGGGTGACGATGTCGTGCCTGTGGCCCGCGCCATGCGCCTCGCGATCGGCTTTGGTCACCGACAACAGCCGCGAGCACAGCATCGGCGTCAGCGTCAACGATACGAACATGGAGGCCAGGATGGCGACGGTCACAACGACCGCGAATTCGTTGAAGATGCGGCCGATGACACCGCCCATCAGAAGCACCGGGATGAACACCGCCACCAGCGAGATCGAGATCGAGATGATGGTGAAGCCGATCTCGCGCGCGCCCTTCAGCGATGCGTCGAAGGCCGACAGCCCGTCCTCCTCCATGTGGCGGAAGATGTTTTCGAGCATGACGATGGCGTCGTCGACGACGAGGCCGACCGCGAGCGTCAGGCCCATCAGCGAGATATTGTCGATCGAGAAGCCGAACAGGAACATCGCGCCGAGGGTGGCGATCAGCGAGATCGGCACCGCGACTGCCGGGATGATCGTCGCCGTTACCCTGCGCAGGAATACGAAGATCACCATCACCACCAGCGCGATGGTCAAAAGCAGCGTGAACTGAACGTCATCGACAGCCTGGCGGATCGAGGTCGAGCGGTCATTGAGCAGCTTGATCTGGGCGGCGGCCGGCATCTGGTCCTGGAAGGTGGGCAGCATCGCCTTGACCTTGTCGACGACGTCGACAGTGTTGGCGTCGGGCTGGCGCTGCACGGCCATGATGATCGCGCGGGTACCGTCGTACCAACTTGCGGTCGTCGTGGTCTGCACCGAATCGACGACACGGGTCACCTCGCCCAGCCGCACCGGGTGGCCGTTCTTGGTGGCGATGATCAGGTTGGAGAACCCGGCGGCATTGTCGAGCAGGGTGTTGGCGGTGATGGTGAGCTGCTGCTTGTCGTTCTGCAGCACGCCGAGCGGCGTGTTGCTGTTGGCCGAGGCGACCGCCGCCTGCAACTGATCGATCGAGATGCCGCGCGCGGCGAGCGCTGTCGGATCGATCTGGATGCGCACCGCGTATTTCTGCTGGCCGAAGATCGAGACCTGCGCCACGCCGTCGATGGTCGACAGCGACGGCGAGATGACGTTTTCAGCAAAGGCGTCGAGATCGGTGAGCGGAACCGTGTCGCTGACCAGCGACATCAAAAGGATCGGTGCGTCGGCCGGATTGACCTTGCGATAGCTTGGCGGCGCGGTCATCTCGGGCGGCAGCGATCTTTGCGTGCGCGCGATCGCGGCCTGCACGTCCGCGGCCGCCGCGTCGATGTCTCGGTTGAGCACGAACTGGATGGCGATCGAGGTCTGGCCGAGCGAGTTGGTGGTCGAGATCGAATCGATGCCGGCGATGGTGGAGAACTGCTTGATCAGCGGCGTCGCCACGGAAGTCGCCATCGTCTCCGGCGAAGCGCCGGGCAGTTGGGCCGAGACGTTGACCACCGGAAACTCGGCGCTCGGCAGCGCTGCGACCGGCAGGAACTTGTAGGCAAAGATTCCGCCCAGCACGAGGGCGAACGACATCAGGAGGGTGGCGACAGGCTTGCGGATGCAGAATGCAGAGATCATTGGGCAGCCCCGCCGGCCTTGTCGGCCTCCGCAACCTTGGGCGATGCCTTGTCACCGGATCCGGATGCGTTGCCTTCATGCACCGGCGCGCCGTTCTTCAATCTGGTCTGGCCCTCGACGACGACCTTCTCGCCGCTCTTCAGGCCGCCGCTGATGGCGCTGTTCGCGCCGTCCGTCAGCGCCACCTGTACCGGACGCATCTCGACGGTGTTGTCCGGCTTGACGACATAGACGAACGGCCCCTTCTGACTGGGCTGCACCGCAACCGTCGGAACCGAGGTCATCTGCGGCATCGTGCCGGCGTCGAGCACGACGTTCACATACTGGCCGGGCCACAGCGAAAGATCCGCGTTCGGTATGCTCGCCCGCGTGGCGATGGTGCCGGAGGCCGTATCGACGCTGGAATCGACGAAGTCGAGCGCGCCCTTGCCTATCGGCGTCGGATCGCCGTCCTTGGTCAGCGTCACGCCTCCTTGCTGCGGGTCGGCGAGCGCCTTGTGCAGCAAGGCAAGGTCACTTTCCGGCAGAGTGAAATTCACCTGCAGCGGATCCATCTGCGTGATGGTGACAAGCGGCGTCGTGCTGCTCGAGTTGCCGTTGCTGGTGGTGACGAGATCGCCGACCGAGACGTTGACGGCGCCCAACCGGCCCGAGATCGGCGCCAGGATGGTCGCATAGCTCAATTGCACGGTGTCAGCATCGATCGTGGCCTTGTCGGCATCGATGGTCGCGGCCGCGGACTTTTGCGCCGCCAGCGCCTGGTCGTAAGTCTGCTGCGTGCCCGCCTGCTTGGCGACGAGATCCTTGGCACGCTGCAGATCGGCCTGGGCGCTCACCAGCATCGCCTGGTCTTTGGCCAGCGCCGCCTGGTCCTTGGCCAGTTGCGCCTTCAGCGCGCGATCGTCGAGCGAAAGCAGGACATCGCCCGCCTTGACCATCTGCCCGTCCTTGACCGCGATCGACACGATCTGGCTGGAAACCCGGGCATTGATGCTCACCACCGCCGGGGAAGAGACGAAGCCGATGGCGTAGCGGCGGATCGGGAAATCGGCGGTCGTTGCGGTGGCGGAAACGATCGAGGCGGAGCGCGCGCCGCCGCCTTTCGCATTATCCGAGGCGTTGGCCGTCTTGTCGCCGCTCGCCGCCTTGTCCGTGCTGGCCGCGTCAGCTTGCTTGCCCGAAACCAGCTGCTGGACCTTGGCCAACGTCGTCGGCGAAAAGTAGAGGCCGGCGCCCGCCAGGCAGGCGACCGCTACAACTGCAAAGGCGATTTTTCCGCGCATCGACAACAGCCCTCTAACCGACACGCCGATCCCGGTGGTCCATTTTAGCTCGATTCACGACCCTGTGCCGCGATTTTCGCCGAATAGATAGGACAAGGCTTTGGCGGAAAAGGGTCAAACCGCGGCATTACGAAGATTTAATGTGCAGTGCACAATCGTTGGGCAGCCGGCTAGCGTGCCGCAACCGGGCCGCCCATCGGTCCGAAAATGAGCTCAGCGGAGCATCGGCCACAGCGTCGCGGCGAGCAGCACACCCATGGCGATATTGAACCATTTCAGCCGCGCCGGATCCGACAGGAAGCCGCGCAGCGCCGTGCCGAAGCCGGCCCAGATGGACACGCTGGGCAGGTTGACGATGGTAAAGGCGATCGCGATCAGCGCCACCGAGACGAACGGGTGATCGGGATTGGTGTAGACGGCCATGGCGGTGATCGCCATCACCCACGCCTTGGGGTTGACCCACTGGAAGGCCGCGGCATCGATGAAGCGCATCGGCTGCCCTTCCGCCCCTTTTCCATCGCTCATCGAGCGCGACATGGCGATCTTCCAGGCGAGGTAGAGCAGGTAGGCGGCGCCCGCGATTTTCAGCGCCGTATGCAGCGCCGGGACGGCCGTCAGCACCGCGCCGAGCCCCAAGCCAACGGCCAGCAGCAGGACCAGGAAGCCGATGCTGATGCCGAGCATGTGCGGAACCGTCCTGGCGATGCCGAAATTGACGCCGGAAGCCAGCAGCATCAGGTTGTTCGGCCCCGGCGTGATCGAAGTCACTAAGGCGTAGACCAACAGTGCGAGGAATGCGTCAACCGACATGGTATCCTCCCAGATATGTCAGGCTTACTGTCCTGTTAGCAAACGCGCAAAAGCCAGAAGCAAGCAACCGCCGGGCCAAAAGTTGAAAACGGCTGGTGCCGATCGTCCTGATCACATTCCCTGCGGACCGCGATTCATCGCGGCCACGCCGGTGCGGCAGATCTCGACCAGGCCAAGCGGCTTCATGATGGCGATGAACTGGTCGAGCTTCGAGCCCTTGCCGGTGATCTCGAAGATGAAATGCTCGGTGTTGGCGTCGATGACCGAGGCGCGGAAAGCATCCGCAAGGCGGAGCGCCTCGACGCGGGCATCGCCCGTGCCGGCGACCTTGACCAGCGCGAGCTCGCGTTCCAGCGGCCGCTCCTGCCCAAGCTCATGCGAGCGGACGGTCAGGTCGACGACCCGGTGCACCGGCACGATGCGTTCGAGCTGGTGCTTTATCTGCTCCATCACATGCGGCGTGCCGCGCGTCACGATGGTGATGCGCGACAGATGCTTCTCATGCTCGGTCTCGGAAACGGTAAGGCTTTCGATGTTATAGCCACGGCCCGAGAACAGGCCGATAACGCGGGCAAGCACGCCCGGCTCGTTATCGACCAGCACGGAAAGCGTGTGCGTTTCCGGCTTCTCGGTTTCCTTGGCGATGAAGTAGGCGGAACCGGTCGGTTGAAGGTGCTGTGCGTTCATGAGGTGAATCTCGATTTCAGACTTTTGAGCTAATTCTCTGTTTGCGCACGGCTTCTCGCGACAGCCCTGCCATGACGGCTGCCTAAACCAGTTCCCTGCCCTTGGCGTCGATGGCGTTCGCCACCGCTTCGTCGGTCGCCTCGTCGGGCAGGAGCATCTCGTTGTGCGCCTTGCCGGACGGGATCATCGGGAAGCAGTTGGCCAAAGTCGCCACGCGGCAATCGAACAGCACCGGCTTCTTGACCGAGATCATCTCCTTGATCGCGTCGTCGAGCTCGTCCGGCTTGTCGCAGCGGATGCCGTGACCGCCATAGGCTTCCGCCAGCTTGACGAAGTCCGGCATCGCCTCGGTGTAGGAGTGCGACAGCCGGTTGCCATGCAGCAGCTGCTGCCATTGGCGCACCATGCCCATATACTGGTTGTTGAGGATGAAGATCTTGATCGGCGCCTCGTACTGCACCGCCGTGCTCATCTCCTGCATCGTCATCTGCACCGAAGCGTCGCCGGCGATGTCGACGACCAGCGCATCGGGATGCGCGATCTGCACGCCGAGCGCGGCCGGCAGGCCGTAGCCCATCGTGCCAAGTCCACCGGAGGTCATCCAGCGGTTCGGCTTGTCGAAGTGGTAGTGTTGCGCCGCCCACATCTGGTGCTGGCCGACCTCGGTGGTGATGTAGGTGTCCATGTCCTTGGTCAGTTCGTAGAGCCGCTGGATCGCGTATTGCGGCATGATGACGTCGCTGTTCATCCTGTAGGCAAGCGAATCCCGCGCGCGCCACTTCGCGATCTGCTCCCACCACGGATAGAGCGCCTTCTTGTCGGTCTTGGCGGTCGCCCGCCACAGCCGCACCAGATCCTCCAGCACGCGGCCGACATCGCCGATGATCGGCACATCGGTGTGGACGTTCTTGTTGATCGAAGACGGGTCGATGTCGATGTGGATCTTCTTCGAGTTCGGCGAAAAGGCATTCAGCCGGCCGGTGATACGGTCATCGAAACGCGCGCCGATGCAGATCATCACGTCGCAATCGTGCATCGCCATGTTGGCTTCGTAGGTGCCGTGCATGCCGAGCATGCCGAGCCAGTTCTTGCCCGACGCCGGATAGGCGCCGAGACCCATCAGCGTCGAGGTGATCGGGAAGCCGGTGAGGTCGACCAGCTCGCGCAGCAGATGGCTGGCTTCCGGGCCGGAATTGATGACGCCGCCGCCGCTGTAGATGATCGGCTTCTTCGCGCCGGCCATCAGCTCGACGGCAGCCTTGACCTTCTCCAGGTCGCCCTGGACCTTGGGCTGGTAGCTGGTGCGCGGCGCCGTCTGCGGCGGCACGTAGACGCCCTTGGCGAACTGCACGTCCTTTGGGATGTCGACCACGACCGGGCCGGGACGGCCGGTGGTCGCGACATGGAACGCCTCATGGATAGTGGCGGCGAGCTCGTTGACGTCCTTCACCAGCCAGTTGTGCTTGGTGCAGGGCCGCGTGATGCCGACCGTGTCGCATTCCTGGAAGGCGTCGGAGCCGATCAGCGAGGTCGGCACCTGGCCGGTGAGGCAGACCAGCGGGATGGAATCCATCAGCGCGTCCTGCAACGGCGTCACCGCGTTGGTGGCGCCGGGACCGGAGGTCACCAGCATGACGCCGGCCTTGCCGGTCGAGCGCGCATAGCCTTCCGCGGCGTGGCCCGCGCCCTGCTCGTGCCGGACCAGAATGTGCTCGACATCGTCTTGTTGGAAAATCTCATCGTAAATTGGGAGAACCGCGCCGCCCGGATAGCCGAAGACATGCTTGACGCCATTGTCCTTCAGCGCCTGCACCACCATTTCGGCACCCGTCATTTCGCGCCGCTCGTTCTGTCCGTTGCTCATCGGTCTGGTCCCGTACTTGTCCGCCGTCTGGCGATTGCTGGTCGTTTAGTTGGATTTCAGGCAATAAAAAAGGCCCCCGAGGGAGCCTGTGTGATGCGCATGGGAGGTTTTCGCCCGGCGGTTACACCGCCTTGCCCACGCGCTTTCCTACGAGAATGAGTGCCGTTTTCATGGTCGCGGACACTAGAGGCGGGTGCGGCTGCCTGTCAACGGCAAAAATGACGCCTTTGCGCCCCTTGCCGGCCCAAGCCATTGAAAACGCGCCAAACTATTGGAGGGCGTGACGCCTCGCAGGTTTTGCCGAAATACTTTGCGGATGCCGGAAGCCCAATCCGGCGGCGCGCTCACCCAAGAAGCGATCCAAAACCCGGAGGAAACTGATGCTCGAGAGAACACCCACCACCAAGGCGCAAGCGCTGCTCGACAGGTTCGGCAAGGCGCTGGAAGCCGGCGACATCGACAGCGCCGTCAACTGCTTCCAGGCCGATTGCTACTGGCGCGACCTCGTCACCTTCACCTGGAACCTGAAGACGATGGAAGGCTGCGACCAGATCCGAGACCTGCTGCAGGCGACGCTGGCCGACACCAATCCGACCGGCTGGGCGGTGGCCAAAGGCGAGGAAGCGAGCGAGGACGGCGGCATCATCACCGCCTGGATCACCTTCGAGACAGGTGTGGCGCGCGGCTTTGGCCTTGTGCGGTTCAAGGGCGACCTGATCTGGACCCTGCTGACAACGATGGCGGAACTGAAAGGCCATGAGGAGAAGGCGGGCTTCACCCGCCCGCTCGGCGCCAAGCACGGCCACGGCAAGGGCCGCAAGACATGGCGCGAGGAGCGTGACGACGAAATGGCCGAGCTCGGCCATTCCCGGCAGCCCTATGTCGTCATCATCGGCGGCGGCCAGGGCGGCATCGCGCTTGGTGCCCGGCTGAAACAACTCGGCGTGCCTGCCATCATCGTCGAGAAGAACGAGCGTCCGGGCGATTCCTGGCGCCGGCGCTACAAGTCGCTCTGCCTGCACGACCCGGTCTGGTACGATCACCTGCCCTATATCGACTTTCCGAAGAACTGGCCGGTTTTCGCGCCGAAGGACAAGATCGGCGACTGGCTGGAGATGTACACCAAGGTGATGGAGCTGAACTACTGGTCCTCCACATCAGCGAAATCCGCCAAATATGACGAGAAGGCCAAGGAATGGACAGTCGTCGTCGAGCGCGACGGCAAGGAGATCGTGCTGAAGCCCAAGCAGCTGGTGCTGGCGACCGGCATGTCGGGCAAGGCGAACTGGCCGAAATACAGAGGCCAGGACATCTTCAAGGGCGAGCAGCAGCACTCTTCGAACCATCCCGGCCCGGACAAATACCGTGGCAAGAAGGTGGTGGTCATCGGTTCCAACAACTCGGCTCACGACATCTGCGCGGCCCTTTGGGAAGGCGGTGCCGACGTGACCATGGTGCAGCGCTCATCCACCCACATCGTCAAGTCGGACACGCTGATGGATATCGGTCTCGGCGCCCTCTATTCGGAGCAGGCGGTCGAGAACGGCATGACGACGCGCAAGGCCGACATGATCTTCGCTTCGCTCCCCTACCGCATCCTGCACGAGTTCCAGATTCCGCTCTACGAGCAGATGAAGGAACGCGACGCGAAATTCTACGAGGACCTGGAAAAGGCCGGCTTCATGCTCGACTGGGGCGATGACGGCTCAGGTCTGTTCATGAAGTATCTGCGTCGCGGCTCCGGATATTACATCGATGTGGGCGCCTGCGACCTCGTCATCGACGGCTCGATCAAGCTGAAGAGCGGCCCTGGCGCGGCAGTGCAGGAACTGACCGAAACCGGCGTGAAATTCATCGACGGCACCGAATTGCCGGCCGATCTGGTGATCTATGCCACCGGCTACGGCTCGATGAACGGATGGGCGGCGGACCTCATCTCACAGGAAGTGGCGGACAAGGTCGGCAAGGTCTGGGGTCTCGGCTCCGCTACCACCAAGGATCCGGGTCCCTGGGAAGGCGAACAGCGCAACATGTGGAAGCCGACGCAGCAGGAAGCGCTCTGGTTCCACGGCGGCAACCTCCACCAGTCGCGCCACTACTCGCAATATCTGTCACTGCAGCTCAAAGCCAGGCAGGTCGGCTTGCCCACTCCGGTCTATGGGCTGCAGGAGGTGCACCATAAGGGATAGACCGGTTTCCGAATCGCAATCCGGCAACGGCGCAGGCCTAGCGCCGTTGCCGGATGAGGTATCGCCTACGGCCGCCGCGAGGTGCTGGCGCGCTCCCACAGGCCGGAACGCGCTGCATCCGTCTGGCTGATATGCCACCAGTGCGCGTTGGCCGTCGAAGCAGAAACACATTGGCTTTCCCCTGCCGGACTTTGCCGCCGGTTAAGCAGCCTTTGCAGCGGCGAATTTTTTCACCACGCGCTCCATCAAGGGCACGTAATCGCGAAAAGCGCGCGTCTTCATGTCGGCGACCTTGCCGCCCTCGTCCCAGATGCGCACGCGCACCGCTTCCTCGTGAAACGGATTGCGGCGGAACTCCGCCACCTCTTCAGCGCTCATCGGTCCGCCCTGCAGCGACAGCGTGTGGACCGAGGCCGGCGACAACTTGCTGAAATAGGTCGGGTCGGTGGCGCAGAGATAGCGCTTGGCCGAGACATGCAGCCTGACGCATTCGACGATGACCGGTGGGAAGAAAGGCGCAAGCACCTCGCCGCCGGCCTCGTCATGGTGTTTGTCCTCGACGTCGTCGGGCGAATAGGTGCCGAATTCGCTGGTGTAGTGGCCGATATCGTGCAGCAGCGCTGCTGCCACAAGCTCCTCCGGCGCGCCGTCCTGCTCGGCCAGCCACGCGCCCTGAAGCATATGCTGCGACATGGTGACCGGCTCGCCGAGGTAGGATTCGGCGCCGCGGCGCTCGAAGATATCGGCGATGAATTCGACGATGTTGCCTGTGTTCAATTCGCTCGGGTTCATTCGGCCGCCTCCTTGAAATCGTGTTCGATCGCCGCCAACGTCGACAGCAGCCCATCCTTGTCGGCGTAGCAGCCTTGCAGCCAGCGCTTGCCACTGCCTGAAAACGCCCTGCGCGCATGCATGACGCGCGTGTTGTCGACGATGAAGGACTGCCCCGCTTCGAGCTTGAAGATCACCTCGAAGGCGGGATCCTCGATCAGCTCGGCGAACCGGCGGTAGGCTGCGTAGTACTTTTCCATCTCGACGAACGGCACATCGACGACCGGCGACAGCGAGCGGTTGTTGAAGCGGATGCAGATGAGCTCGCCATCGGGTCCGAGCTCGATCATCGGCCGCTTGGACTGCAGCCGCACGCCCGACGAGCCGGCATATTCGAAGCGCGCCGGATAGGAAGAGAGTAGCCGGAAACCGTCGGGGTTTTCCGCCTGAAGTGCTGCCGCCACGGCAAACCCGTCGACGACGCTGGATTCGCCGCCTTCGACCGTGTTCTCGACGCAGGCGAGGATCTGCAGCGTCGGCACCGGGTCGCGGTAGGGATTATCGGTATGCGCCTGCAGGCCGAGATTGGTGTAGGCGAGATTGTTGGGATTGACCTCGGCGCGCACCTCGAACCAGCGCCCATAATTGGTCTCCCTGATATAGCCGAAGAGGTCGGCCACCTTGCACAGCGCGCCGGATTCGGCAGGCAGGCCGTCCATGACGGCAAAGCCGTAGCTGCGCACCGCGGCCAACCACTGCCGCAGCACGTTGCTGTTACGGCTGGCCTCGGCATAGGCCGCGCGCGGCACCGAACTCTGCATTGTGGCTTTCGTCCAGCGCTGTATTTCGCTTCCCGTCCAGCCGGGCTCGCGAGCCTCCTGGCGATCGTAAATGTGGCTGCGAAGCCAGCCGGCGGGAAAGCCGACGGTTTTGCCTTCGGGAACGAACGTGACTTTGAGAACCCCGCCCTCGATCGAGGCCGCGCCGATCCGCGTCTCCGCCGGAATGTCGAGGATGGTGATCAGCCGCTGGCCGTTGCCGGCGCTGCGCGTCTTGTCGTCCAGCGCATTGTCGCGCAGCCACATGGCGTGGAAGCGGCTGCGCGCTCCATCCTGCCAGCCAAGCGCGATCGTTCGTCCCTCGTCGTCCAGCGTTACCCTCGTCAGCATGTCCCGGAAGCTCCGATCTTCTACCCGCCGCTGCGAGCATGGATTGCATGCTGACTTCACCGAAGGCATAATTCAAATTATCGTTTTATGGGTAATGACGCTGAAATTGTAATGGCTGGAAAAGCTTTCGATCCGATGCCTCCCCTGGACTGGCTGCGCAGTTTCGAAGCTGCCGCGCGCCTGTCGAATTTTACCGCCGCAGCCGCCGAACTCGGCCTGACGCAAGCCGCCGTCAGCCAGCACATCCGTTTCCTGGAAGAGCGGCTTAGGACGCGATTGTTCACGCGCCTGGCGCGCGGCGTGGCCTTGTCGCCGGAAGGCGCGGCCTACCTCCCGCACATCCAGTCGGCGTTCGCGACCATCGGCAACAGCACGAACGAGTTGTTCGAGCCGCGCGCGGTGCAGACCGTTTCGGTCCGGGTTCCGATCTCGTTTGCCCTTCTGGTGCTGGTCCCCGCCCTGCCTGACCTGGCAAAGGCGCTGCCGCAGGTCCAGCTCGATCTGGTGACCATCCATCGGCCGACCGACTACGATCAGCCGGGCTCGGCGCTCGATATACGCTTCGGCAACGGATCCTTTCCCGGCCGCGATGCCGACAGGCTGACCGTCGAGCGGCTTGTCCCGGTCGCGGCTCCGATGCTCGCCCGTAATCGTGATTGGACGTCGTTGCCGCTGCTCCTGGTGGCAGGCGCGCGCGAGATGTGGGCGGAATGGTTTGCCGCCGCGGGGCTTGCAGGTCATTCCAGGCGCTCACATCGGTTCGACAGTTTCGTCGCCGCCATGGAAGCGGCGAAGGCCGGTGCCGGAGCGCTGCTGGGCTCAAGGCCGCTGGTCGACACCGCGCTCAGGGACAATGTTCTCGTCAGGCTTTCGGATTTCGAGCTTTCGAGCCCATCGGGCCATTTCCTGACAAGACCGTCATCGTCCCGGCTATCCGGCGCCGAACAGGATTTTCGCCGCTGGCTTCTGTCGCGAGTCGCCGAGATTTCAGGATGACGGCGGGGTCAGGATAGCGTGGGAGGCGCTGTTCCTATCCGCTTCCAGTAGATGAGGGTGCCGGTTAGCCCGCCATGCGGCTTCAGCGCGTAGTCCGGGATCTCGCCGGTCAAGGTGAAACCAAGTTTCTCATAAAGCCCGGCCGCACCCTCTTCGCTTGCCGTATCCAGCACCAGCAGCGTGCGGCCTTTCCCGACGGCGAGTTCCTCCGCTGCGCGCATCAGACGGGTCGCGACGCCTTTGCCGCGATGATCCCGGCCGGTCATCAGCTTGGCGATCTCGGCGCGGTGCGGTTGATTGGGCGGAAAGTCGAGGAGCAGCGTGACAGTGCCGGCAAGCACCTCGCCATCCCATGCGCCCAGCACCGCCCTTTCGCCGCGCGCAGCCGCGTCAAGCGACTTGCGCCAGAAGTCCCGCGCTGCTTCCGTCGACAATGGATGCATGAAGCTCACCGATCCGCCGGCGCCGACCGTTTCGACCAAAAGTTCGGCCAGCAGTTCGATGGTTGCCGCGTCGTCGCTCAGCGCCCGGATTTCAAGGGAGTTCATGCTGGTGCTCTCCAGGTGATGAGGCATCGGGGAGATCATTCGAAATGGCTGGTCGGTCTGCGCCGCCGCGCCCGCCTGATTTCGGCGATACGCTCCGCGTCGTCCTCGCTGAGATGGCGGCCGCGCTCCAGGATCTCGAGCGTATATTCCTCATAGGTCAGCCCGAGCCGCCCGGCCCTTTCCAGCCGCATCAGCATGACGGCGTGGCTTGGCGCCTTCCAGGCCTTGTCGTGGGCAGCTCGCCAGGCGAGGAAAATATAGGCATCGCCCTTGCCCCAGGGAGGGCCGTCATAGTCGTCGAGCGGCGGCCCGCCATTGTGCGAGCGTTTTGGTCGGCGAGACATCGCAATCAACCCCTGACCAGCGCCACGAGGTATTCCGCCGCATCCGGTCCGGGAGCATGAAAGACGCAGTCCGAAGGCGCTCCCAGCGCCAGGCAGTCGCCGGGCTCAAGCTTGTGCAGCACATCGCCCTCGGTGAAATCCAGCCTTCCGTCGATCAGCCATATCTGCTGCTTGATGAACACATAGGATGCCGCCGGAAGACTGACCTTGGCGCCTGCCGGCAGGCTGACCCTGATCAGCTCGAGCGGCATCTGCGATGCCGGCGACAGATGCCGCCTGATGTAACCGGTTGCCGGATCCTGCCAGACCGGCTGCTCGTCCTTGCGCGAAACGCCGCCGCCTTGCATCTCGGCCCGCGCGATCAGCGTCGACAGCGTCATGCCGAAGGCCGCCGCGATGCGCACGAGGAGTGCCGCTGTCGGACTGGCCGTGCCGCGTTCGATGGCGCTCAGCATTGCCTTCGAGACGTCCGAGCGCTCCGCAAGCTCGGCCAGCGACCAGCCCCTCTCCGTCCTTTCGGAGTGTATCCGCCTGCCGATCGTGGCGGTAATGTCATTCGATATATCGTTCATTCGTCCAATATATCGGAATTTCGCAAGCTGAGAAGAGGCTATTCGATCGAATTGCCGCGGCCGACTTAACGCCGCCTACACCATTCGACCTCACCTGACTTTAACCCCGATTGGATAGGGTCGGCGCTCGAGGGGAATGGGACAAGAACAGCCATGTTTGTCGAACGCGAAGCCTCTGTTGGCGAACCGACCTCGCAGGAGCGCCGCAATGCCCTGCAGACCGACAAGCGCATTCTCGGCAATGTAGTGCAATGCGACGGCGCACGCGCCACCATCAGCGCCTATGCCGAGGATGCGGACGGCACGGTCACTGGCCAGTGGACGGTCGGCAAGATGATCTCCATCAGTCTCGGCGACACGCGCACGGTCGGCCTTGTCTACGAGATCGGCAAATCGGATCGCGCCTGGAGCAACGAAGGCCAGAACCCGATCGAGGTCAGCATCGAGCTGATCGGCGAAGTACGCGACGGCGCCGAGCCGGGCGCCAAGCCGGTTTTCGACCGCGGCATCACCGCCTATCCGCATATCGGCGCCATCGCCCATCGCATCCGCACTCGCGACTTGCAGGCGGTGTACGATCTGGCCGGGCGTCATTCGGTCACCATCGGCACGCTGTCGCAGGATGAATCGATCGACGCCAACATCGCCATCGAAGACACGCTGGCGCGCCATTTCGCCATCGTCGGCACCACCGGCGTCGGCAAATCCACGGCGGTCTCGCTGCTGTTGCGCAAGTCGATCGAGGCACGGCCGGACCTGCGCGTGCTTATCCTCGACCCGCATAACGAGTTCGCCGCCTCGCTGCCGGAATATTGCGTCAAGGTCGATTCCAAGACGCTGGACCTTCCGTTCTGGATGTTCAGGCTGGAAGAGTTCGCTGAAGTGCTGTTTCGCGGCCGCGAGACGGTCCCCGAGGAAGTGGATGTCTTGCGCGACCTGATCCCGGCCGCCAAAAACCTCTACCGCAACCCGAGTTCCGGCACCTATGTCAGGCGCGGCAGCGATGCGCTGACGGCGGACACGCCAGTGCCCTATCGCATTGCCGATCTCATCAAGCAGATCGACGAGCGTATGGGTATGCTTGAAAGCAAGAACGACCGCCCGACGCTGAAGTCGCTGAAGACGCGTATCGAATCGGCGGCTTCAGATCCGCGCTATCGCTTCATGTTCAATTCACGCCTGATCGAGGACACGATCCACGAAACGATCGGCAACATCTTCCGCGTCCCCAACCATGGCCGTCCGGTAACCTGCTTCGAGATGGCGGGCATGCCTTCGGAGGTCGTCAACTCGGTCTGCTCGGTGCTGGCGCGCCTGGCCTTCGATCTGGCCCTGTGGAGCGAGGGCCGGCTGAAGCTGCTCCTGCTTTGCGAAGAAGCGCACCGCTACATGCCGGCGGATCCGCGCCTCGGCTTCGCGCCGACCAGGCACGCGCTGTCGCGTATTGCCAAGGAAGGCCGCAAGTATGGCTGCTATCTGGGCGTCGTTACCCAGCGCCCGGGCGAGCTCGACCCGACCATCCTGTCGCAGTGCTCGACCTTCTTCGCCATGCGGCTTGCCAACGAGCAGGACCAGGCAATCATCCGCTCGGCGATCGCCGACTCCTCGGCCTCGACATTGGCCTTCCTGTCCTCGATGGGGCAGCGCGAAGCCATCGCCTTCGGCGAAGGTGTGGCGACGACCATGCGTCTGAAGTTCGAGAAGCTGGCGCAGGAATTCATCCCCGGCACCGCGAAAGGCGAGCAGGTCGAGCCCTCCGTGGATGGCAACGATGTCGATCTGGCCATGATTGTCGAGCGGCTTCGCAACGTGCCGAAACCGCAGCAGGCTATGGCCTTCGCCGAGGTGGTGGACTCCTCCCGCCAGGCCGGCGACCCCGACTATAAGAAGCCGGCCGGAGCGGCGCGCGCGCAGCCGGACGACGACTTCGACACACGCTACGGCCTGAAGCCCTCAACCTTCGGCATGCGCCAGCTGAACGATTGAACGGCCAACCTCGCAAGCACAGCCAAATTCCGAACAGGAATTCATCAGGCCGGATCGAATAACGTGGCTTTCGAGAAGCCGGAGCGGAGCGGACATTCAGTCCGTGAGCACCGGAAGTCGAGAAAGGCGCGTTAGTCGACCGGTCTCATGAATTCATGTCGGAATTTTAGGCGCAGACGCGGTTGCGGCCTTGCTTCTTCGCCTCATAGAGCTGGCGGTCGGCGCGTCGGTAGAAATCCTCCGCGCTCTCCTTGTGATCCCAGACGGCAAGGCCGACGCTGGTGGTGACCTTCAGCCGCACATTGCCCGACAGGATCGACATGCCGGCGATCGCCTTGCGGATGCGCTCGGCGAACCGGGCAAGCAGCTCGACATCCATGTTGGGCGTGACCACGGCAAACTCCTCACCGCCCAGCCGCGCCACCACGTCGTGATAGCGCGTCATGCCCCTCAGGCAGGTGGCGACGGCCCTCAGCACCTCGTCGCCGACGTCATGGCCATGCGTGTCGTTGACCTCTTTGAAATGATCGAGATCGAGGATCATCAGGCCGACCGGCCTGTCGATGCGGCGAAACTCCTGGAGATATTCGCGCAGCGCATCGTCGAAATAGCGACGGTTCTGCATGCCGGTCAGACCGTCGGTGAGTGCCGCCTGCTCGAACGTTTGCGAACGGGCGCTGAGCGAAACCGTCATGGCCCTTAGCTTGCCCTCTTCCCGCACCTGGCCGCGGATCAGCGGGTAGATGAAGAAGGTGCCGAAGAACAACGCGGTCGCCAGCAGCGCCCCGGTAACGAACAGCAACTTGTTGAGATAGATGATTTTGTCGACGCGCGATGTCGCGTCGAGGTCGGTGGCGATGGCCTGCAACTGGCCATAGGCATGGAAGGTCACCAGGCCCGCGGCCAGGATCACGAAAATAAAGACGAAAAATGCGGATTCCGCCTTATGGAAACGCATCAACTCCCCGCGGCACTGCAACCGTTCGGTTATGGCATGGCGGACCTTACGGACCGTTAACCGGAACAACCTTGGCGGGAATTAGAGCTAAGGATTTTAAGGCTCTGATTGAAAAGGTTTTAGTCACTCCTGAACAGGCAGCTCATCGCCTAGCCGAAGCCTGCGCCACTCCGCGCCCAGTTGGTGCCTGAACCATGTCGACTGACGCTTGGCGTACTGCCGGGTCGCGATCTTGGCGCGTTCGATCGCTTCGGGAAAACCCGACTGTCCGGCCATCGCAGCCTGCAGCTCGCGCACCCCGATCGCTTTCATTGCCGGCAGGTCAGGGTCGAGGCCGAGCGCCGTAAGCTGCCGCACTTCGTCAGCAGCGCCCTTGTCGAGCATCTGGTCGAAACGCGCCTCTATGCGCCGGACCAGTTGCTCCCGGTCCGGTTCGATGACCAGAAAGCGCGCGCTGTCGCGATCGATCAGCGGACGGCCGCGCGTCGCCTGCCATTCAAGGATCGAGCGCCCCGAAGCGTCGAGCACTTCGAGTGCCCGCACGATACGCTGGCCGTCGGTCGGCCTCAGCTGCATGGCCACGCTCGAATCCTCGTGCATCAGCAGGCGATGCAGCCTTTCGGCGCCCTGTTCCTTGAGTTCGTAGCGCCAGCGCTCGCGAACGGACGGTGGAATGTCCGGCATGTCCGAGATGCCTTCGGCCAACGCGCGGAAATAGAGTCCGGTGCCGCCGACGAAAACGACCGGACGACCCGACAGGACGCCGTCTTCTATCAGCTTCGTCACATCACGCAGCCAGGCGCCGGTCGAATAGGCCGTGGAGGGATGCACATGGCCGTAAAGGAAATGCGGCACACGCGCCATTTCGGCGGCGCTCGGCCGCGCCGTCAGGACATCGAGGACCGAATAGCCTTGCATAGAATCGGTGTTGACGATGACGCCGTCACCGCGTTCGGCGAGATCGAGCGCCAGCGCCGACTTGCCGCTGGCTGTCGGCCCGGCTATCAGGATCGCATTCTTGACGCGGCCTTCGCC
The DNA here is from genome assembly GCF_055811115.1 of Mesorhizobium sp. WSM4832. Taxonomy (NCBI): domain Bacteria; kingdom Pseudomonadati; phylum Pseudomonadota; class Alphaproteobacteria; order Hyphomicrobiales; family Phyllobacteriaceae; genus Mesorhizobium; species Mesorhizobium sp. WSM4832. The sequence goes on from NZ_JBVVQH010000004.1 coordinate 314,675, forward strand.
CGCCTGCCTGCCGGAATGTTCGATGCCGCTGATTGCCACTTTAGTGTCCCGTCCAGAAGCCCGCGCCGTGCCGGCCTCGCTTGCGAATATGGCCTTGCGGGCCGCCGGCGCAAGCGCCGTTCATTGGCTGGCTGAAGACGTTGCCTGCGATCTCGTTTTGCCGCGGACGCCGGATATCGGCGAAATGACCGCCAATCTGCGCGCCGCATTGGCCTCCGAGCCTATCGACGTCATCGTCCAGCCCGCCGACGGCAGGCGGAAGAAGATCCTGCTCGCCGACATGGATTCGACGATGATCGACCAGGAATGCATCGACGAGCTTGCCGACGAAATCGGCGTCAAGGACCATGTGGCGGCGATCACCGCGCGCTCGATGAATGGCGAGATCGCTTTCGAGCCTGCCTTGCGCGAGCGCGTCGCCTTACTGAAAGGCCTCGACATCGCGGTGGTCGACCGCATCACCGCCAACCGGCTGACGCTCGCCGCCGGCGGCCGCGCTTTGGTGTGGACGATGCGCGCCAACGGCGCCTGGACGGCACTGGTCTCGGGCGGCTTCGACGTCTTCACCAGCCGCGTCGCCGCCATGCTGGGTTTCCAGGAAAACCGGGCCAACCGCCTGATCGAGCAAGACGGCAAGTTCACCGGCATGGTGGCCGAGCCGATCCTCGGCCGCGCCGCAAAGGCCGAAGCGCTGCTCGACATTGCGGCCAAGCTTAACCTGACGACCGAGGATGCCGTCGCGGTCGGCGACGGCGCCAACGACCTCGATATGATCCGGCTTGCCGGCACCGGGATCGCCCTGCACGCCAAGCCGGTGGTGGCGGAACAGGCGCGGATCCGCATCGACCATGGCGACCTGACCGCGCTGCTCTATCTCCAAGGCTACCGCAAGGAAGAGTTCGTCGAATGAAGCCGATCCGCACCGAGCGCCTCATCCTGCGCAACTGGGAAGACCGCGACCGCGAGCTTTTCCACCGCATCAACTCCGACGAGCGCGTGATGGAATTCTTCCCGTTCCGACGCGACCGCGCCGCTGCGGACGCCAAGATGGACGAGTTCCGCGCCTGGATCGATGAGGATGGCTACGGTTTCTCCGCGGCCGAGATTGCCGCGACCGGCGAATGCATCGGCTTCGTCGGATTGCTCGAAACGGAAGACATAGACGTGCTGGCGCCGGGCACGATCGAGATCGGCTGGCGGCTGGCGCCCGAATTCTGGGGTAAGGGCTATGTCACGGAGGCGGCCGAAGCCTGGCTCGACTATGGCTTCGAAACGCTTGACGTCGGCGAAATCGTGTCGTTCGCAGTTCACGACAACCATCGTTCAATCGCCGTCATGAAGCGCCTCGGCATGCGCGCCGATCCCGATGCCGATTTCGATCATCCGAGCGTCCCTGACAGCCATCCGCATCTCAAGCGCCATGTCCTCTACAGGCTGTCGCGCGAAGACTGGCAGGCACGAAAAAGGGCGGCTGGCTAGCCGCCCTTTTTTATTGAACATCAATCGGTTGCCGAGCTTTCCGGAATCAATCCATCCGGATCGTCACGAAGCGCAGTTCGCCGGTCTTCGAGGCCAGCATCAGCAGCGCGTTCTTGCGGCCCTGTTCCTTCAGCGCGCCGATCCGGTCCATCACGTCCTTCGGCGTGCCGACCGATTCCTGAGCGATCTCGGTGATCACCTCGCCGGGCTGGATGCCGCGCTCGGACGCGGCCGAATCCTTGGCGACATCGGTGATGACCACGCCGGACACATCCGCCGCGATGCTGAACTTCTGCCGCGTCTGGTCGTTGAGCTCGCCGATCGTCATGCCGAGCACCGAAGCCGTCGATACCGGCGGCGTTGCCTTGTTGTCGCCCTTGTCCTGATCGGTGTTGCCGTTCTCGCCGCTGGCCAGCTTCTCGCCGTCCTCGAGCCGGCCGAGCGTCACCTTGACGGTCTGCTCGACGCCCTTGCGCACGATGACGACGTCGACCGCCTTGCCGACCGGGCTTTCGGCGACAACGCGCGGCAGGTCGCGCATTTCATGAATATCCTTGCCGTCGAACTTGATGATGACGTCGCCGGCCTGCACGGAACCGTTGTCGACCGGGCCGCCCTTGATGACGCCGGCTACCAGCGCGCCCTTGGCGGTCGCCATGCCCAGGCTTTCGGCGATGTCGTCCGTCACCGGCTGGATACGTACGCCGAGCCAGCCGCGCCGCGTCTCGCCAAACTGGCGGAGTTGATCGACCACGCCGGCGGCAAGCTGCGAGGGGATGGAGAAACCGATGCCGATCGAGCCGCCCGACGGCGAGATGATCGCCGTGTTGATGCCGATGACCTCTCCCTCTGCGTTGAACAACGGGCCGCCGGAATTGCCGCGGTTGATGGCGGCGTCGGTCTGGATGAAGTCGTCATAGGGGCCCGAATTGATGTCGCGGTTGCGCGCCGAAACGATGCCGACCGTCACCGTGCCGCCGAGGCCGAACGGATTGCCGATCGCCATCACCCAGTCGCCGACGCGCATCTTGGTGGAATCGCCGAACTTCACCGCCGTCAGCTTGTGGCCCTTCGGGTCGACCTTGAGCACCGCGACATCGGTTTTGGTGTCGGTGCCGACCAGCGTCGCCTTCAGCGTGATGCCATCGGAGAAATTCACCTCGATATCGTCGGCATCGGCAATGACGTGGTTGTTGGTCACCACGATGCCTTGCTCGGCGTCGACGACGAAGCCGGAGCCGAGCGACTGCACTTTCTGCCCGGCACCCCCCTTATCGCCGCCACGGTTCTTGAAGAAATCGTCGAAGAAGTCCTGGAACGGCGAGCCCTCGGGCAGTTGCGGCATCGGCACCGCGCCAGGCCCCTCCGTGCCTTTCACCGTCTGCGAGGTCGAAATGTTGACCACTGCGCCAAGCAGCCGCTGGGCAAGATCGGCGACCGAGGGCGGCCCGTCGGAGGCGATCGTCGGCGTGACAAAGGACGGGACGGCAACAATGCCGACCGCGAATGCGGTGGCGCCGGCGAAGAAGGTGCGCCGCGCCGCGCGCAATAGGGTGTCGGATATCATCGTGGCCTCCGGGTGTTTTCAAGAAAGGAAAGGCGCGCTTCCGCAGGGACGCCTGTCCGGTCCATGTTGGCAAGAAATACGGCACGTTTGCGGCTATAGCTATCGGCGAAGGATAAATCGTCAATCGTCGCGGTACTAGGGATGATGCCGAAAAGTGCGAAGCGGTTTTCGGACGACATCATGCCCTCATCTCTTGGATTTAGAGACGGATTCAGATTTCAGGTCGATTCGACCTGAAATCATCCGGCTCTAAGGAATTTCCATCAGCCGCGAACCAGCCAGACGATGGCGACGCCGACGGCGATTGCGGCCAACCCCCCGATCCGCAGCGCATTCTCGGGTATAGACAGCACTTCCGTCGCCAGTTTCCGGGCCAGGCCCGGAAACCCGCCATAGACCAGGCCCTCGATCACCAGGACAAGGCCGATCGCCGCGACAAAATCCTGCACCGCCGCTACTGGGCGGTGCTGGGTTGCGCGGCCGGCGCCGCCGGTTGCCCCGTTCCAGGTTGCGACGCCGCCGGCTGGCCGGGCTGAGGCTTGCTGCCCGGATCGCGGAAGTAGCGGAAGAATTCGGACTCAGGCGAGAGCACCATCGTTGTTCCGGTATTGTCCAGCGCCGTGCCGTAGGCATTCATCGAGCGATAGAAATCGAAGAACGCCGGATCGCGCTTATAGGCGTCCGCGAAGGTCGCGCTGCGCTGCGCCTCGCCCTCACCGCGAAGGATCTCCGATTCCTTCTGCGCCTCGGCGACGATCTCGACGACCTCGCGGTCGGCCCGCGCCTTGATGCGTTGCGCCGCCTCGTTGCCGCGCGCCCTGAGACGCTCCGCCTCGGCCAGGCGCTCGGCCTTCATTCGGTCGAAGGTCTGCTGCGAGACCTCCGCCGTCAGGTCGGTCCGGCGGATACGCACATCCTCGATGTCGAGGCCGAGCGACGTCGCATCAGGGCGAAGCTGATCGCGCACCTCGCGCATCATGACGCCGCGTTCCTCGGAGAGCGCGGCCTCGAAGTCACGCAGGCCGTAGACCCGGCGCAGCGCCGCATCGAGACGCGTCCTCAGGCGAGCCTCGGCCAGTTCCACCTGACCGGACACCGCGGCGCGGAAGGTGCGCGGATCCGAGATGCGGTAGGCGATGAAGGCATCGACCTCGTAGAACTTGCCGCCCGAGACCTGGACGCGGATGTTGTCGAGGTCGAAGCGCATCACGCGCTTCTCGACCATCTGCACGCTGTCGGCATCGAAGAAGGCGAACGGCGCCTTGAAGTACACCCCGGGCTCGGCCTTGACGTCGATGATCTCGCCGAACCTCAGCACGATCGCCTGCTGGCCGGCACTGACCACGAAGATCGAGGAGTAAAGGAGGAACAATAACACGGCCGCGATGACGGCGATGATGGGAAGACGGTTGGCCATCACTGGTTACCTCCCAGCACCGGCGCCGGCGGCGCTTTCGGTTGCAATGCCGGCAGCGGCAGGTAAGGCAGCACGCCTTGACCGTTGCCTTGCTCGACGACGACCTTGTTGGCGTCCTTCAGGATCCTCTCCATGGTTTCGAGATAGAGACGCTTGCGCGTGACGTCGGGCGCCTTGGCGTATTCGTTGTAGACGGAGATGAAGCGCTGCGCCTCGCCCTGCGCTTCCTGCACGACGCGGTTTTTGTAGGCTGCAGCGTCCTCGCGGACCTGAGCCGCCTGGCCGCGCGCCTGGCCTAGCTTCTGGTTGGAATACTGGTTGGCCTGCTCGACGAACTTGTCCTCGTCCTGCTCGGCGCGCTGCACCTCGTCGAACGCATCCGCGACCTCACGCGGCGGGGCGGCGTCCTCGATCGAGACCGCATTGACCTGGAGACCGGTTTTGTAGCCGTCGAGCGTGCCCTGGATGATCTCGCGCACGCCGGTTGCAATACCCTGGCGGTCGTCGCGGAAGATGTCCTGCGCCGGACGCCGGCCGACGACTTCGCGCATGGCGCTTTCGGCCACCTGGGTCAGCATGCCGTCAGGGTCGGAGACGTCGAACAGATAGGCCCTGGGATCGGAGACCTGGTAGGCGACCGAGAACTGCACGTTGACGATATTCTGGTCGCCGGAGAGCATCAGCCCGGAGCCGCTGGTCGTGCCGCCGCCGACGCTGACGAGCTGCTCGGAGATCTTGGCGGTCTCGACCGTCTCGATCGGCCACCAGTGGAAATGCAGGCCGGGCTGCGAAAGCTCGGCCTTCGGCTGGCCGAAGCGCAGCTCGACTGCAACCTCGTCGGGCTGCACGGTGTAGATCGCCTTGAAGGCCCACAGCACGACGAGTGCCAGCGCGATCAGTCCGAGCACGGCCGGACTGGCGCCACCGCCGCCCGGAAGCGCGCGCCGCAGCCTGTCCTGGCCGCGGCGGATGATATCTTCAAGATCGGGAGGCGAACCCGGCGGGCCGCTTGGCCCTTTCGGTCCCTGCCCCCAGGGCCCCTGATTGCCGCCGCCGCCCCATGGGCCGCCGCCGCCGCTTTTGTCGTTCCAGGGCATGAATGTCCTTTCGCTTCGGTTCCCACAGGCCTTGCGGCGCAATTCTAGCGCATGACCCCGAAAACCGAAATTCGCTTTCGGAAAGGAATTATACGCCAAATCAAAGTTTTACAGCATCCTTTTGCGCGTCCGGTTGGACGCGCGGCGCTGCAACGTCGTTCTTCTATAGGGACGCCTTGGCACGCTTTCAACGCGATGTGCCACCGCCACCGTCCGATTTGGGCCGGTAGCGACCGTTTGTCGTCGTCAATGACGGTCGCGACGACGCTCATAGACGGTATAGCGCGTCGCGTGGCTGTCTTTCTCGCCTGCCGGAAAATCCTCAGCGAGGACTATCTTCCAGACATTTGGATCGATCGGCGGGAAATGCGCGTCACCATCGACCTTGGCGAGCACATGCGTCACATGCAGCCGGTCCGCAACCGGCAGGGCCTGGGCATAGATCTCGCCGCCACCCACCACGCAGATCTCCTCGGCGCCCGCCATGCAACGGCCGCGCACCTTGGCCAGCGCGATCGCATCATCCAGCGAGTGGGCCACCTCGATGCCCTCGGCCTGCCAAGCCTTGTCGCGCGTCACCACGATGTTGAGCCGGCCGGGCAGCGGCCGGCCGATGCCTTCATAGGTCTTGCGGCCCATGATAATCGGCTTGCCCATCGTGTCGGTCTTGAAGCGCTTGAGATCCGTGGAAAGCCGCCACGGCAGGCCGCCTTCGCGTCCGATCACGCCGTTTTCGGCGATGGCGACATAGATCGCGATGTCCATCAGCCGCCGTTCCCGCCATTGTCCGACGGCACGAGCAGCAGGATGTCGATGTCGCGCTCGGGATAGAAATCCCTGGCTGTCATCTCGAACGTCGTTGGCCCGACCTTTTTGACATTGTCGCCGCAGAAGGAGACGAGGTTCTTGGGGCTGCCCTTGTCGATGGTCAGCTTGAAGTTGCCGATGGTTCCGGACGCCCAGTTGCCGCCAGTGGTCAGGATATAGGCGATGCGGCTCTCGTAATATTTCGGATAGCCGTCCGGATTCGCCTTGGCCGCCTTGCGCACCGCGTTCTCGAATACCTGATCCATGCAATAGCGGGTCTTGTAGGTATCGTATTGCGGGCTCTGGAACTGGCCATCGGAAAAGAAGCTGACCGAGGACGTGCCGCCGACGCTGGGCTTGTAGCGGTGCGAAACGTGGACCTCCTTGTTGGCCGGGAAGGTCGAGCGCCACCAATAGGTCGAGCGCAATTGCCAGAACGGCACATAGGTGGTTTGCATGCCCGAGCCGTCATCGGCGGTATCCTCGATGATGATGCCGCGGTCTTCCCAATCCTTGGTGACATCCTTGGGCAGCTTCGCCAGCGCCGCCTTGGCGGCATCGCCGAACGGATAGAGCGGCACGTTCTGTGCCTTGAGGTCCGCGGTTATGTCGATGCCGAGCGCCAGGGCCTTTTGCTCCAGTTGCGGCTTCGCATCGACGCCATCGATCGTCACCTCGAAGCCTAGGAAATTGTCGCTCTGCGCTTCCGGTATCGCCGGCATCTCGTTCGGATCACCCTCGATGTCGGGCATCGGGAACGCTACGATAGAGCTGACATCCTTGTCGGTGTTGTTGCGGAAGACATAGTCGACCGTCACCTTCTCCGGCGAGATGAAAAGGTCCTCGCTTTGCATGGCGACGGCGTCGCTGCGCGACAGGATCAGACCGCCGGTGCCGAGCTCGGCGACGGAATCATTGGCGAAGGCCGGCGCGGCCATGACTGCCAGTGCTGCGGTCAGTACGGTGCGTAACATGGACCCCTCCTCGACGGCGATACCGGGACCAGCCGGATACGCCCTTCCATCTACCCGTTTCAAGTCGGCGTTTCAAAGCCCTTCATGACCCGCACCGGGACTTCTGGACAGCGCGCCGCCGATCGGGCAGGAGATCGCCATGCGCAAGCTTCTCGTCATCGGCATAGGCGCCGGCAATCCAGATCACATGACGGTCCAGGCCATCAACGGCCTGAACCGCGCCGACGTGCTGCTCATCCCCGACAAGGGGGCCAGGAAGAACGAACTCGCCGATTTGCGCCGGCAGATCTGCGACCGCTTCGTGACCAATCCGAAATCGCGCCGGGTCGAGTTCGACGTACCGGTCCGGGCCGAGCCGACATCGTCCTATCGCGTGACCGTCGACGACTGGCATGAGGCGATCGCCGAGATTTATGAGACGCTTATCCGCGACGAGCTTGCTGAAGATGGCTGCGGCGCCTTCCTGATCTGGGGCGACCCGTCACTCTATGACAGCGCGCTGCGCATCCTCGAACGCGTTCGCCTCAGAGGCAATGTCGGTTTCGAGCTCGAGGTCATCCCCGGCATAACCGCGATCCAGGCGCTCGCCGCGAGCCATGCGACCGCGCTCAACCGCATCGGCGATTCGATCCTGGTCACCACCGGCCGGCGGCTGACGGAGGAAGGCCTGCCGGCCAATGCCGGCTCGGCGGTGGTCATGCTCGACGGCAAATGCGCCTTCAACACGCTGGCCGACAAGGATGTCTTCATCCAGTGGGGCGCCTATCTCGGAACGCCGGACGAAATCATCATCGCCGGCCGGCTGGGCGATGTCGGCGCCGAGATCGAGAAAGTCCGCGAAGAAGCCCGGGCAAGGAAGGGCTGGATCATGGACACGTATCTGCTGAGGAAATTAGGGGAGTGAGGCAGTAGGCAGTAAGGCAATAGGGGGACGCACATCGCGTGCGCAGGCACTCCGGGACGTCACACCCTACTGCCCTACTGCCCTACTGCCCTACTGCCCTACTGCCCTACTGCCCTACTGCCTCATCCCGCATCGATCTCCGACTGCAAGGCCTGCATATGCACGGCGGCCGCCGATGAAGCGGCTCGCTCTATGGCACGGAACCTGCTGACGACCGCCAAACCCACCGATGTCAGTTGTGCGCCGCCGCCTTTGCGGCCGCCGGTCTGCGCCGCGACAAGCGGCTTGCCAAACACGCGGTTCATGTCTTCGACAAGATCCCAAGCATGCTTGTAGGACATGTCCATGCCGCGTGCCGCGGCCGAGATCGACCCAAAGGCGGCGATCTGCTCCAGAAGCTCGATCTTGCCCGGGCCGATCCGGCCGTCGGGGTCGAGATTTATCCGCAGGCTGAGCGACGGCATTTCATCTCCTCGGATTTCACGGCACGACAATAGTCCCTATGAGAGGGAAGCGCTATTCCAAATATACATAGCGACATGATCGGACTGCTCAAACGTCGGCTTCGGCCGGCAGCCCGGCGCCAGTGTTTGCGCGATCGAAACTCACGGTCTTGATGACCACAAAGACCTGGCTTCCCAGCTTGAGGCCAAGCGTCTGCCGCGATTGTTCGGTGATGCGCGCGACCACGACCGCGCCCTGGCAATCGACGCCGACTTCGACCTCGGGCCCCTCGCCCGGTTTCATGCTGACGATTGTCCCCGGCAAGATATTGAGCGCGCTGAGACCAGCGGGTCTCTCGACGCCGATCATCACGTCGCGGGCGCGGATGCGGATGCGCACCGGAGCGCCGGCCGCCCTCGCCAGTTTCGGCACGCGGATCTCGCCGGCCTGCGAGGCAAGCACCGTCATGCCGAACGTCTCGTCGTGGCGCAGAACCTTGGTGTCGAGCACCGCTCCGCCCTCGCCGCGCTCTTCCGCCGGCAAAAGGTCCAGCCGCCGCATGATCGCCTCGGTCGGGCCTGCGGCCGCGACCTTGCCCTGCGCAAGCACCACCACGTCGCTCGCCAGCCGCGCCACCTCGGCGACGGTATGGCTGACATAGACGATCGGGATTTTCGTCTCGTCGCGCAGCCGTTCGACATAGGGCAGGATCTCGGCCTTGCGCGCCTCGTCGAGCGAGGCGAGCGGCTCGTCCATCAGAAGCAGTTTCGGGCTGGCAAGCAGCGCGCGGCCGATGGCGACGCGCTGCTTTTCGCCGCCCGACAGTCTTGCCGGCCGCCGGTCGAGCAGGTGGCCGATTCCGAGCAGGTCGATCACCGCATCCATTTTGGCGTAGCGCTCGGAAGACGGCGTGAACCAGCGGCCGTAGCGCAGATTGCTGGCGACGCTCATATGCGGGAACAGCCGCGCATCCTGGAACACCATGCCGATCCGCCGCTTGTGCATCGGCACGAAGATACGCGCGGCGGTGTCGACCAGCACGCGCCCATCGACGGCGACGCGGCCCTCGTCCGGACGGACCAGGCCGGCGATCAGGTTTATCAGCGTCGACTTGCCCGAGCCCGACGGCCCGAACAGCGCCGTCAGCCGGCCGGCGCTCTCGAAGCTTGCCTCCAGGGCGAAGTCGCCGAGCCGATGGCGGATATCGACGGAGAGCGTCATTCGATGTCCATCCGCCGGCCGACGCGCCGCGCCAGCACTTCCGAGGCGATGAGCGCGACCATCGAGATGGCGATCGAGATCAGCGTCAGCCTGAGCGCGCCTTCATCGCCGCCAGGCACCTGCGTGAACGTATAGATCGCCGAGGGCAGCGTCTGCGTTTCGTTGGGGATGTTGGAGACGAAGGTGATGGTGGCACCGAACTCGCCCATCGCCTTGGCGAAGGAAAGGATCGCGCCGGCGATCAGGCCGGGCAGGATCAGCGGCAGCGTGATGGTGGCGAACACCCAGAGCGGATTGGCGCCCAGCGTGCCGGCCGCCGCCTCCATCTTGCGATCGACCGCCTCGATCGACAGCCGGATCGCCCGTACCATCAGCGGAAAGCCCATGACGCCGCAGGCGAGCGCAGCACCCGTCCAGCGGAACGAAAAGACGATGCCGAAATGCTCGGCCAGGAAGGCGCCGGCCGGCCCGCGCCGGCCGAAGGTAAGCAGGAGCAGGTAGCCGGTCACCACCGGCGGGAGGATCAGCGGCAGATGCACCAGACCGTTAAGCAGGGTCTTGCCCCAGAAACGCCCCCGCGCGAGCAGCAGCGCGAGCAGGATACCGGGCGGCAGGCTGGCGATCATCGCCACAGTCGCCACCTTGATCGACAGCCGGACCGCATTCCATTCGTCGGGAGTGAGGTCCAGCAGCCAGTTCATGATTGTGTTTGCGCGGTCTTTCTCAGTTGCTCGGCGCGAGCACCGTAAAACCCTGCTCCTTGAAGAGGGCGGCGGCTTTGGCCGACTCGACGCATTTCAGGAAGGCAGTCGTATCCTTGTCCTTCGAATCCGCGGTCTGGGCAATCGGGTAGATGATCGGCGGATGCGAATCTTCCGGGAAGGTGCCGACGACCTTGACGCCCTTCTCGGCATGCGCGTCGGTAGCGTAAACGATGCCAAGCGGGGCTTCGCCCGTCGACACCAGCTTAAGTGCCGCACGCACGTTCTCGGCCTGCGCGACCTTGCCCTCGACCGACGACCAGACGCCCAGCGATTCCAGCGCCGCCTTGCCGTATTTGCCGGCCGGCACGGCCTTGAAGTCGCCCATGGCAAGCTTGCCGTCGCCGATGAGCTTGGCGAGGTCGAAGCCTTTCTCGATCTTGGCCTCGACCGTGGAATCCCTCGGCGCCACCAGCACGATCTGGTTGCCGAGCAGCTTCACCTCGGTATCCGGCTTGGTCAGCTTCTTGTCGGAGAGATACTTCATCCAGTCGAGGTCGGCCGAGACGAAAATATCGGCCGGCGCGCCGCCTTCGATCTGCTTGGCCAGCGCCGAGCTCGCAGCGTAGGAAATGGTCGCGGCCTCGCCGACTTCCGGCTCGCATGCCTTGTTGACCGCGTCGAGCGCGTCCTTGAGGCTGGCCGCGGCAAATACGGTCACCTTGCCGTCGGCATGGGCCGCCGGCACCGCGGCCATCAGCATTGCCGTCAGACAGCCAACGGCGACCGCCTTCAATCCAAAACCCTTGCCGGTCACGAAGGTCTCTCCCTGGTTTCAAATCCGTACGGCCAAAGCCTTGGATCGATATATCCGGATGAACATAACAAGGGAAGGCTTTTCGCCTGTCGTGGCATTGTGCGCCGGCCGGGTCTCAGCCTACGATGAATGCGAAACGGCACGGCGAGGCTCAAGGAGAGACGCATGAAGATCAGCGCCCGCAACATCCTCAAGGGCAAGGTCACCGAGATCGTCAAGGGAGCCACCACCTCGCATGTCAGGATCGACATCGGCGGCGGCGCGATCGTCACCGCGTCGATCACCAACGAGGCGGCCGCCGACCTCGCGCTCGAAAAAGGCAAGCAGGCCTATGCGGTGATCAAGGCCTCGGACGTCATGGTCGGCATCAACTGACAGAACGGCGTTCGACCATGCAAGCGCCGCCGGAAGCGCCTTGGCATCAAACGGCGATGGGCGCCTTGATGCTGGCATCGGCGAAATAGTTTTCGAGGCGGAAATCCTCGAAGCGGAAGGCGAAAAGATCCCTCACCTCCGGATTGATCCACATCGTCGGCAAGGCCTTGGGCGTGCGCCGCATCTGCTCGCGCGCCTGCTCGAAATGGTTCGAATAGAGATGCGCATCGCCAAGCGTATGGACGAAGTCGCCGGGCTTTAGCCCGGTGACCTGCGCCACCATCAACGTCAGCAAGGCATAAGAAGCGATGTTGAACGGCACGCCGAGGAAGATGTCGGCCGAGCGCTGGTAGAGCTGGCACGAGAGCCGGCCTTCAGAGACATAGAACTGGAACAGGCAGTGGCAGGGCGGCAGCGCCATCGCCTCGACTTCGGCCGGGTTCCAGGCCGACACGATCAGCCGGCGCGAATTAGGATTCTTGCGTATCTCCTTCAAAAGATTCGCAATCTGATCGATCCCGCCGCCATGGCCGTCCGGCCACGAGCGCCACTGCTTGCCATAGACCGGCCCGAGATCGCCGTTCTCGTCGGCCCATTCGTCCCAGATGGTGACGCCGTGGTCATTGAGATATTTGATGTTGGTGTCGCCGGCCAGGAACCACAGAAGCTCGTGGATGATCGACTTCAGGTGCAGCTTCTTGGTGGTCGTGACCGGAAAGCCGCGCGCCAAGTCGAAGCGCATCTGGTAGCCGAACACCGAACGCGTGCCGGTCCCGGTACGGTCGCCGCGGTCGGCGCCGTTCTCCAGCACATGGTTCAGGAGGTCGAGATATTGGCGCATCGGCTTTGCCTCGATTCGGCTAAAGCACAATCATACCTGACTGACGACCGGTCGAACACCGCAAAGGATGTGGATCGCGCCAAAGACCCGCGGTGGGGGGGGGGGGGGGGGGGGGGGGGGGGGGGGGGGGGGGGGGGGGGGGGGGGGGGGGGGGGGGGGGGGGGGGGG